>JANRKI010000048.1:0-9757 GCA_033763535.1 Fimbriimonadaceae bacterium
ATTCACGCTCGTCAACTTGTTCCCGTTCCCGGTATTGACTAAGCTACCGACCGCTCCTTTCGGAGTTCCGACCTGACCTTCCCAGGAGTGCGATCCGCCACTCGCACTCGAAACCGCCGTCGTGTGACCGCCTGGCGGCAAGATAAAGGATGCAAACTCAGGATTCAACGAAGCAAAAAGAAGATCAAAACTGGGGCGCGAGAAGTCGTTCTTCGCCACCGAAAGCTGGGCGGGCGTCCAGAGGCCGCGAGAAACCGGTTCTCGCTTCGGATTCGAACCCAGCCGGGGCTTCGTGCGCGCCTGCGTGTAGTGACCAGGATACAAACGAAACTGATGGATACCTTCCAGCGTCCATACCGCAAGCGCCGATGCCGCCTGAGCGGTCTGAGACATCACAAGGATCGCAATGGCAAAGAATGCGATCAAACGCTGGAACTGTCGAATGACTTTCATGAGGTCACGCCATCACCATACAACACTTCCGAGCGATTGACAAGAGGGTCACGTCGTTTTTACAGTCTCTTAACAAAAACACCGGGATTTCTCGATAATGGTCCACCGGGACCACCCCGAACCAACCCGAACCACCCGAACAAACCGGAACCAACCGAACAAACCCAAACCAACCCGAACCACCCGAACAAACCAAAACAAAAAACCCGGTTGACAAAATCGTTTCTCGCGGGCATTCAAGTATGAAAACAAAAAACGCGCCCGCCGCCTCACGTCTCCAGAAGCTTCATCAGCCGCTGCGACACCTTGCTCGGGTCATGCCGAACGTAGTCCGTGTCGTTCATGTAATCCCCCGGCAACGGACGAAAGCCCAGCTTGCGAATCTGGTCCACGTCGGCATCCACCAGGTGCTGCTTACTGGCCGAATACCGCTGGATGAGCTCCTGGTTCGGGATCGCCGTGTTCACCAACACATAGTCAAACACCCGGCTCGGAATCACATGGGTAATCGCCCGCACGTGCTCGCTGGCGCTGAACCCTTCGCTTTCGCCCGGTTGGGTCATCACGTTGCAGATGTACACCTTGCGGGCGGTCGCCGCCACAATCGCCTCGGCGATGCCCGGAACGAGCAGGTTCGGAACCACCGACGTGTACACGCTGCCCGGACCGACGATGATGATGTCGGCGTGCCGAATCGCTTCCAGCGCGCCCGGGTGCGGTACCGGTGCCTCGGGCACCAGCGACATCCGGCGGATCGGTTTGCCCCGCGATGCGACTTCGGTTTCGCCCACCACGATCTCGCCGTCGTCAAACTCGGCCGAGAGCTGCACTTGGTCGAGGGTGCTGGGCACGACGGAGCCTCGGATATTGAGCACGCGCGATGCGATGTCGATCGCTTTTTCAAAGTCGCCGTTCGCCTGGTCGGCCAGCGCGGCGATGAGGAGATTGCCGATCGCGTGACCACTCAGCGAGCCAGATTCGTCGCGGAACCGGTGCTGAAACAGGTCGGTCATCGCCTTTTCCGCGTCGGCCAGCGCCACCAGGCAGTTGCGCAGATCGCCGGGCGGAATGATGCCTTTCTCGCGCATCAATCGGCCCGAGCTGCCGCCGTCGTCGGTCACGGTCACGATGGCCGTAATATTGCTGCTGTACTTTTTGAGGCCACGCAACATGGTGGAAAGTCCGGTCCCGCCGCCGATGGCAACGATCCGCGGACCCTGCGCCAGTTCCAACCGACGGAAGTACGCGTCCATCTTGCCAGACCGCCGCTCGGGCACCAGCGTTTCGACGACGTGGGTAACGCCCCGTCCGATGGCTTGCACGCTCAACGCAAACCCGACGACGATCATCAGCCCGCCGAGCACGTGTTCGGTCACCGCCACCTGTTCGGCCGGCACCACTGTCCGCACCGCCGAGTCGGTGGCCGAGGCGAGGCTGGCCAGCATCGGCCGGATGAAGTTTCGGAAGGTGAGGCCCAGCCCGACCAGCAGCGCCGCTTGTCCGGCGACGAACAGCACCAGCGCCCACTGGAGTTTGCGGGTCGGGGCCAGCAGGCGGCGCAACCGGTACTTGCCGATCATTTGCTCTTGTCGTCGGGAATGAGGTTAAGGAGCGCCCCGTTGAGCGCGCCGATGAGCACGCTGGCCACGATCGCGCTCAGTGCGTTGCGGCCGCCGTCGCCGACAAACTGAAAGCCGAACTTTGCCTGCGCCGCGATGTACAGCACGATGGCGTTCACGACCACCGTGAACAGACCGAGCGTGAGGCAGCTCAGCGGGAGGGTCAAGATCTTTAGCACCTTGCCGAGGGTGATGTTGAGCACGGCGAGGATCGCCGAGCCGATGAACAGCGCGATCACATCGCCGAGATCATCGACCTTCGCCCGGAAGCTGAGCCCGAACGTCTGGCAGATGAGTGCCGCCAGGTAGACCGCTACGGCCAGCACGGCCCACTTCATTCCTAATCGTGTCATTTGCCCCGACCTCCGCCTTTTGCCCGCACTGCATTATGCGACGAACGGACCCGAGTTTCGGTAGGTCCATGCCGACCGCGGGGAGGCGGTCGTCAACGTTTTGTACGAAATCCGACCGATTTTCAATAGAATGCGGAAGGACTCACCGAAATGCAGTTAGATCGATCGGCATCCGGCTTGTAGCCGTCGGATCGTGCTGGAGTCCGAATCGGTCGCATAATCTCGGCATGACCGCGCAGACGCCCATGCTTCGGCAGTACTTCGCGGTGCGGGCCGAAAATCCGGGGGTGTTGCTCGCGATGCGCGTCGGAGACTTTTACGAGTTTTACGGCGATGACGCGGTGCGGGCGGCGCAGTTGCTCGACATCACCCTGACAGGGCGCGAGGATGGCAGCAACGGGCGAATCCCGATGGCGGGAGTGCCGTATCACGCGATCGAGAAGTACCTGGCCGCCGCCCTGCGCAAGGGCGAAAAGATCGCACTTTGCGAGCAGCTCGAGGACCCGAAGACCGCGAAGGGCCTGGTGAAGCGAGGCGTCACCCGGATTCTGACGCCCGGCACACTGGTCGAAGACCACCTCATCGCCGATGCGGGCAACGCGTACTTGGCCGCACTTTGCCTACAGGGCGGGCGAGCGGGACTGGCGATTCTGGACCCTTCCACCGGCGAGTTTGCCGTCACGGAAGTCTCGCGAGAGCAGGCGCAGGAACTCTTGTTTCCCGAGCTGGCCCGCATCCGTCCGCGTGAATTGCTAGTGCCCGAGGACGCGCTTGACGCGATCGCGCCGACGGACGAACTGCGCGAATCGATCCGGCTTTCACTCGGAGTCAGCGTGACAGATCAGGCGGCGATGCATTTGGAGCGGTCGGCCGAAACGTTGCGCGAACGGTTGCACACGACCTCGTTGGCCGGGTTCGGGTGCGATGACAAGCCCGGGGCGATCGTCGCCGGAGCCATGGTGTTGCAATACGCCGAACGCAATGGATTGCCGTTGCACCACGTGGATTCGCTCACCACGTACTCGGTAGAAGGTCACTTGCGGCTCGATCCGGCCACGCGGCGCAGCCTCGAGCTGACGCAGAACCTGGTGGATGGTAGCCGGCGGTACACGCTGTTGGCGGTGCTCGACGACACCCGGACCCCGATGGGCGCGCGGCTGATGCGCAAGTGGGTCGATCAACCGTTGCTTGATCGCGCGGTGATCGAGGCGCGCCACGCGGCGATCGGACGGATGCTAGAGCAGCCGATGATGCGCGCCGACCTGCGCGATGCCCTCGGCCGGATTCAGGACCTCGAGCGGCTGATGGCGCGCTGCGCTACGGGTCACGCCTCGCCGCGAGACCTGTCGGCGTTGCGGTTTTCGCTGTTGGCGCTGCCGTACCTGGAGGAGCCGCTGATGCGGCTGGGGGTCGGGCGGATTCAGGAGCTTCGCGAGCAGGTGGGTGATCACCGCGAACTGGCCCTGTTTCTCGACGGCGCACTGACCCCGGATCCGCCGCTGACCCTGCGCGAGGGTGGCCTGTTCCGGGAAGGGTTCGACGCGGAACTGGACAAACTCCGCGCGCTCTCGCGAGATGGAAAATCGTTTATCGCGGCCCTGGAGACGAGCGAGCGGGCGCGAACCGGCATCACGCAACTCAAGGTGGGGTTCAACGCCGTGTTTGGCTATTACCTGGAGGTCGGAAAGGCGCACAGCGATCGGGTTCCGCCGGAGTACATCCGCAAGCAGACCACCGCCAACGCGGAACGGTACATCACCGCAGACCTAAAGGAGCAGGAATCGCTGGTGCTGGGCGCAGACGAAAAGGCGTCCACGTTGGAGCACGAGCTGTTCCAACGGTTGCGCACGCGGGTGGCCGAACACGGTCCGGGCTTGCTGGCGACCGCGCGGGCGATCGCCGAGCTGGACGTCATCGCGAGCTTGGCCGAGGTGGCGTTGCGACATCGTTACGTGCGGCCGGAGATCACCGACGAGCACGGACTGGAGATCGCGGAGGGTCGGCACCCGGTGGTGGAGTTGGCGGCGCCGAACTTCGTTCCGAACGACACGATGTTGGCGCGACCGGGTTCGGCCGACCGCGTGGTGGTGCTAACGGGGCCGAACATGGCGGGCAAGAGCACGTACCTGCGGCAGAACGCCCTCATCGTGCTGATGGCGCAACTCGGCAGCTACGTTCCGGCGAAGCGAGCACGCATCGGCCTGTGCGATCGGGTGTTTGCGCGGATCGGGGCAAAGGATGAGTTGGCCCTCGGGCAATCCACGTTTATGGTGGAGATGGTGGAGAGTGCCAACATCCTGAATCACGCGACGCCGGCGTCGCTCGTGATTCTGGACGAGGTTGGCCGGGGGACCAGCACGTACGACGGGCTGGCGATCGCATGGGCGATGGTGGAGTACTTGGCCGACTTGGGGGCAAAGACGCTTTTTGCGACGCACTACCACCAGCTCAACGCGCTCGCCGATCAATTGCCGGCGGTCGTGAACTACCGCGTGGGCGTGCAGGAGATCGGGGACGAAATCGTGTGGACTCACCGGGTGCTGCCCGGGGGGACCGACCGATCGTACGGGATTCATGTGGCGCGGGCCGCCGGGATTCCGGCGGCGGTCGTGCGCCGGGCGAGCGAAATCTTGCGGGACTTGGAGGGGCACACCGCGCCGACACCGACCCGCCGACAGCGGATGCAGCTCTCGCTGTTCGAGGCGGAAGAGCCGCCGGTGATCGAGGCGTTGCGACACCTTGACCTGGAGGCGACCACGCCATTGCAAGCGTTGCGCTTGCTGGACGATTGGAAGCGGCAGTTCGCCGCCGGGAGCTAACCTTGCCGACGGAAGCTCACGCTGGCGACGGCAAGGTTTTGCGAGGTCCGCGGGTCAGCCAATCGTGCGGCTAAGCCACTGGCCGAGAATCTCGATGATGTTCGGGTTAAACTCGGAGCCGGGCTTGCCCCACTTCGCGAGGCTATCGCGGGTGGAGGTCGTGAGGTTGAAGCCGTGGTCGCTTTGCGGCACGACGACGAACTCAGCGGTGCCGGGGCGTAGCGCGTTGACCGCCTCCGCGATGTACTCGTGGTCAGAACGCGTGGAGATGAACTCGTTTTCGCCCCAGAGCGCAAGGACCGGACCGTTGACCTTCGCCCAGGCACCCATCACGTCTTGCTTCGCCAACTGTTGCCAGAACGGGATGCCGACGCCGCTCATCGTCTTGCCGTCCGGAGTGAACTCGTCGACGGCCTGCTTGTACTTCGGAAACTTCCGCTTGACGGCGGCGGGCGACATGCCCTCGCTCAGGATGTAGTGGCTGGCCGCGTGCAGGCCGAGCATGCTTTGCTCGACTTCGACCGCCTTGGCTCCGGCGAGGAGCGACTGGCGGCGGGTGTTCTCCAGCAGGTACTCGTTGAGCGTTTTCGCGAGGGTTCCGCTGACGGCGACGGCGGTCACCGGCTCCTGGGCAGCGACGAGCGGACCGAACGTGCCGCCCATGCTGTGACCGAAGATGGCGAGCTTGGATTTGTCGACGAAGGAGAACGTCTTCGCGAGGCGGAGGCCTTGGACGTACGCGTCAAGCTCCTGGTTAAACGTGAGCTCGGAGTACACCGGGCCTTCCGAATCGCCTTGGCCGGGCTTTTCCACGCGGATGATCGCGTAGCGTTGCGACAGCGGCTTCAGGAGTTTGCCGTACGGCGCGGATTCCCACTCGGAATCGACACTGTAGGCACCGATGCCGCCGATGACGAACAGCGTGGGGAACGGACCGTCGCCTTGCGGGTGGGTGGCAATCACACGGATGCGCTTGCCTTGGCTTTGCACTTGGTCGTACACCAGATTGAGGCCGCCGAGGGTGGGACGGGGGCGCTCTTGGAGTTTGCCGACGAGTTTCAGCGTTTCGTTTCCGCGCACGACTTCGACCTCAATCGGGTCGCCGGTGCGGCGGGCCTGAACCCACTGGGAGAGTTGGGCCGGCGCGGTGACGGGCTTGCCGCCGAGGCGCTTGATCAGGTCGTTGGGTTGGAGGCCGAGGTTACCGGCGGTGGTGCCGGGAACGGTTCGAACCACCTTGAGTCCGGCGGGGTCGGGCGCGAGGGCCGCCCCGAAGGCGGGTTTTCGGGCGAGAGGTGCCCCGCGTTCAATCTTTGTCGACGAGGGCAGGAGTGCCCCGGCAAGAGGGATGATCGCCGCATACGCGACGACCGCAGCCAATGATCGCAACATCACGCGTGCCGGTACGCCGCAGAAGCGACGGATCATTCCCGGCTGGGACTATCGGCGAGAAGTTCCGCAATTCGCATGGCCTGCGCCCGGATTTCGGGGATGGCGGTGGTCTCCCATCGGCAACCGACGGCGAGCGCACCGAGCGTCCACACGCCCGGGCCGCGCTCGGATTGGGCGCCGAGGACGCGTCCGTCGTCGTCGACCATTAATCCCATGCCGAGCGGATCGTACGCGGCATCGGTGGTGGCGAGCAGAGAGTTGATCACGGGCAGATTTCGGGAGGCAAGGTGGTAGTCCGGGCCGCTCGCATTGAGGAGGAGATCGGCGGTGCGAAGGGACTCGGCGAGGACGGGGTTCGGGCGGCGGACATCGCCGGTGACGATCCGGACGCGGCCCGTGGAGATCGCCGCGGTGACCTCGGCGTGGGCATCGGCAGGGGAACGGTGGCGGTAGCGGTCCCAGAGACTCCGCGCGTGGCCAAGCCACTGCCGACGCTGGGGCCAGGACATCCGTTGCCACATCCGTTGGGTCACCGGGCGCAGGGCGTCCATCCGTCCCCGCCAGTTACCATCGGCCGCCGCTCCGCGCAAGAACGCAAAGACGTTCTCGCCGTTGTAGCTGACCGGTTCGGCCGGGCCGTGCGGCATGGGGAGTCGGCCGGTGCGCGAGATGGCGGTGATGGGACCCGCATGACCTTGTTGAAGCAGTTGCAACGTCGCGTCCATCATGCTGAGCCCGGTACCGAGGATGGCGACGGCCGAATCCGCCGGAATCCTTTGAACGGCGGCGGCGTGCCAGACCGAGTCCAGGCGGTTGGCGGGCGCGATCGGCATCGGGTGCGGCCAGCGGGGCGGTCCGGCACCCAGGGCGAGAATGATCCCGGTGTGGGCGTCGGAAGTCAGTTCGGTAAGGCGCTCGACGGTGGCGCGGGTGTGCCGGGCGCCGGACTGCGCGAATCGCCGGTGCAAGTACTCGCCGTAAACATCGCGCGGGGCGAACGCGGTCCATTCAATCTGCGCAAACTCGGCGAAGTCGGCGGGGTGGGCGGGATCGACGGAGAGGCGGGCGGCGGGAACGTTCAATCGGTATGCCGGAGAGCCCGGTGCATAAGCCACTCCGGGCCCAACGCGCTCGGCCGGGTCGTACACCGTGACGTCGTCCACGCCGGCCTGGCGCAGATGGATCGCGGTGAGGGCGCCGGCGGCTCCGCCGCCGATGATGGCGATGCGCATGGGTGTATGGTAGCCGCGTTAGGCGGCGAGGGCGGCGAACTCAGGAATCCAGGGTTCGAATCGTCGCCAACGTTCGACGGAGGTGTTGTAAATGGGTTGGCGAACCTGCCACAGGCTGGGGGTGCGGACCGCGCGCTGATTGGACTCGTGGTGGAGGCAGGCTTCGTCCCACGGGAGCTCGGCAAAGTCGATGAGCTCGCGGGTGAGTTCGTCCCGGCGGGCGATGAGGTCCTCGTACTCGAGCTCGAAGAATCGGTCGGGCGGGAGGGTTTGGCGCCAGTGGGCGACGATGCGCTGGTACTCGCGGTAGGCGAAAACGATGTTCTGACGATCGTGCGCGAAGACGGGCGGGCGTTGGTACGCGGTGGTGTAAATGCTGAGGCAGTTATCGGCGGGGCTTCGGCGCACGTGGACGATCTTGGCGTTCGGAAAGGTGGCGTGGATGAGGCCGAGCATGGCGTAGTTGTGCGGCATCTTGTCGGTGACGCGCGGCCGACCGTGGCTAAGCCGCCGCAGGTCAGCGAGGTAGCGTTCGCCGAGCGCGCGGAGTTTCGCCGGGTTCGGCTGGCGGCCTTCGTCGTAGGCTTCCTCTTCGAAATCGTGCCAGAAGGGGAGTTCGCCCGCGCCCATGACGTCGGGATGGCTGCTGAGAATCTGTTCGAGCAACGAGGTGCCGCTCCGCATCATGCCGACGATGATGATCGGGGTGGCGTCGGTCAAACCGTCGGCTTTGAGGGCGTCGAGTCGCGCGGGGGTGAATGTGGCGATGGTGTGTGACATTCGCTGGGAGTACTGGTCCCGTTCCCACGGGTACGCGGCGAGCCAGGTCTGGTAGGCGAGCTCGTTGGCGCGGCTGTAGTAGGTGCTCGCGGATTCGTAATCCCGCAGGTCCTCGTACGCCTTACCGAGGGCGTAACTCATGTCGGTGCGGTCGCGCGTGTGGAGTCCCGGGGTTTCGAGCCGATCGCGCAGCGCGTCGAGGAACCCGGGCGCGAGGTCGTACGCTTTTTTGGCCCGGAGATAGTTGTAGTAGGCGAAGCCGTGCGTGGGCATCTTCGCCATTGCATCTTCGAGCAACGGCAATGACGCCGCGAATTCGCCCTTTTGTTGGTACCAGTAGCCGAGGGCGGCCTTCGCGAGCGCGTTCTCGGAGTCGAGTTCGATGGCGCGGTGCAGGTAGGGTTCGGCGGATTCGCCCTGCATGTTTTCGGTCAGCGCGAGGGCCATCATGAGCTGCGCCGTGGAATCTTGGGGTGCGAGGCGGACGGCCTGTTCGGCGGCGGCGACGGCCTCGGCGAAGCGGCCGTGGGCGAGCGTGAGGCGGGCGAGATTCATCCAGACGTTGAGGTCTTTGCGTTGGGTCTGGCTGAGCCGCTGGAATTGTTCGATGGCCTCTTGCTCGCGTCCGGAGTCGCGCAAGGCATTGGCGTAATTGGTGCGCGAGGGGAGATGGTGCTCGTCGGCGCGCACGGCTTTTCCGAAGACGACGGCGGCATCCGCAAACCTTCGGGCCTGGATGAGCAGGAGCCCGAGGTGGTTCCAGATGTCGGGATCGGCGGGGGCCACGAGGGCGGCGGCCTCGGCGTAGGGGATGGCTTCCGGGATGCGTCCGGTGGCGGCGAGGAGTCGGCTCATCACGACGAGGGCTTCGAGATGGAGCGAATCGAGCGCGAGAGCGGTTTTGAGATGGGCCTCGGCGACGTCGTTTTGGCGCCGTTGGTTGGCGATCATGGCGGCGAGGACGAAGGTGTCGGGATCGTCGGGGTAGCGACGGATGGCGACTTCGACATGCTTCGCGGCCGGGTTCAGCTGGCCGGTTTGGAGGGCTTGGAGGGCGAGCTGGCGGGGATCGGCGAGCGGGTGCGGTCGTCGCATAGGGAGAAGTTTGA
>JANRKI010000049.1:0-12372 GCA_033763535.1 Fimbriimonadaceae bacterium
GCGTTTTTCAAGAAGTACGGCATTCAAGATTCTGCGCGGATTATCCTACGCGTCGCTCGGATCGGACCGCACTACTACGAGTCGGTTTTGGACGGAATGCGGATGGCAGAGTCGCTTCATCAGCGCGGACTTGACGTGTGCTTTGTGCATATCGGTTACGCGGATGTTCCGTCATTAGCCGACGAGGTTTACGCGTTTGCGAAGACGGTGAATGATCGAGCGGGCAAAGTGATCGCGGTGAGTGCAAGCGATGAATCTCAGGTAGCGCTCAAGTATTTCGCGATGGCCTCCGTCGTAGTCGGCACGGGCCGTAGTGCGTTTGAAGGCATGTCGCTCGGTAAACCGACCATGATTGTCGGAAAACTTGGGTTCGCGGGACCGGTTGATCCGGACCATCTTCCGGCGCAAGCGCAGTACAACTACTCCGGACGGAATGCAGATGGGAGTCAGACGAAAGAGGCGTATCAGGCCGAGTACGACGAAACGATGTATCGGGTACTGTCCGACCCGCATTATGCGGCTCAGCTCGGACAGTACGCGTTTGACCACGTGCTGAACACGCTGGATGTCAGTATTTCGGTACCGATTTACGAGGCGCGGTACCGGGCTTACCGGACGGAATGGATGAGTACCCCGTCGGAATTACGTCGCGCAAGCATGTACTCGTGGATCAAACGGGGACTACGGAACATGATGTCGAAGAGTTTTCGGGCGCAGGTGTCGTCGATGATCAACCTGCGCCAGAAGAAAGCCGCTTAGGCTTTTTGGGTGGTGCGGATGTTTCCGCCGAGGGACTGGAGCTTTTCGACGAATCGATCGTAGCCGCGTTCGACCTGCCAGGCATCGGTAATAACCGTTTCGCCATCTGCCGTAAGCCCGGCCAGAGTAAGGGCGATACCGGCTCGCAGATCGGTCGCGCGAACCCCGGCTCCGGTAAGGGGGCGTCCGCCCTCAATCACGAGGAGGTTATCCTCGTTGTAGCAGTGGCCGCCCATCTTCACAAGCTCCTCCGCGTAGTTGTAGCGGCCCGGGAAGCGGAGGTCGACGATCTTCGAAATGCCCTTCGCCAGCGCGCCGTACACGGCGAAAAGCGGTTGCATGTCGGAGTTGATTCCCGGATAAGGCCCGGTCGAAATTTCGATCGGAAGCGGACGCCCGCCGCGAACAATCAGGGATTGATCGCCGCGATAAAACTTCGCGCCGCTTTCGCGGAGCTGGATCAGGGGTACTTCCAGGTCGGCGAAGGGGAAGGACGGGAACTCGATATCACCGCCGGTGACGACCGAACCGACGAGCCATGTTAGCGCCTCCATGTTATCGGCGATGATGTCGTGCTTTGTACCGCTGAGCCCTTCTTGGCCGTGGACTTCGATATGCTCTTGTCCGTGCACGATGATGGGTACCCCCATCTTCCGTAAGAATTCGCAAAGGTCGGTGATTTCTGGTCGGATGTGCGGGTTCCACACGCGCGTGACGCCACGCGCCAGGCTACCGGCGATGATTGCGTTTTCAGTCGCGCCTGTGCTGCGGATGGGCAGGTAGATATCCGTCCCTTCCAGGCCGTTTGGCGCTTCGGCTGCGAGTCGATCTTGGTCATCGACGAAGACTCGGGCACCCAGTTTAGTAAGCACCATTTCGTGATGGTCGTACTTGCGGTCGCCAAGTTTACAACCGCCGGGAACGGGTACTGCTCCGTACCCGGTACGGGCAAGCAAAGCTCCCAAAATGAGCAGGGTAATGCGAATAGAGCGGTGGGGCCAGTTGAGTTCTCCCGGAGGCGGAGTTTCCTGGCTAATGTGGATTGCGCCGTCGCGCTCCACGCACTTCTTGCCGAGCGCGCGGAGCATTCCGACGTTGACTTGCGCGTCCAGGAGCGTCGTCGGGAAATTCGTTAAGGTGACCGGTTCGGCGGTCAGCAACGATGCGGGGAGGAGTTTGAGCACGCTGTTTTTCGCGCCGCTCAGCTGGACCGTTCCCTCCAGTCGGCTTCGAGAAACATGATAAGTAAGTCCACTTTCGGACTTTTCAATGTAGTTTTCGGTGGTGGACATGAGCTCTCCGGGTGTTCGGGAAAATTCTTAGGGTTCCGGTAATGGCGGAATCGTACGGATCAATCGCGCCAGAATGATGCAAGCACTCGCGACCAGCAGACCAATAATTGCCGAAATAAGCGCCGGACGCTTCCAGTCTTTGTTCACGGGTTCGGCCTCAACGATCGGCTGCTCGAGAATCGCGTAGGGGACGCGCTTGACTTCCGTATCAACTTTCGACAATTCAAATTGGCGTCGAATCTCGACTACGGCCTGGGCCCGCGCTTCGGTTTCCCGAACGAGTCGCTGAAGTTGCAAGGCTTCGCGCGGGGCAATCTTGGCGAGTTCGGCGACGATTCCGCGTTGGTACTCCAACGCAAGGCGTTGCGCTTCGAGGTCGGCAACTTTCGCATCTAGGTTCGAGTTAACACTCCGAATGTATTCGCGAATCTCGCTCGAAAGTTGGTTCTGAGTCACGCGCAGCTTGCGGCGAAGTGCCTCGACTTCAGGCGCGTCCGGACCGAGGCGCGTTTGCGCGACGCGCAGGTCGTACTCCACTTGCGTGACCCGTTCTTTCCACGTGGGATTCTGCGGGCCCGCTTGCAGATTGGCGGCCGGTTCACCGCGGCGAACCGCAACCTGACGTTCAAATTCGAGCTGCTTTTCTACTTTGCCCAGGTCAATCTCGATCTGCTTTAGCCGTGCGAAGTAGTCGAGAGCAGAGGTCGGACCGACGCCGGCCGGAGCCGCACGAAGCGATTTTTGGAACTCGAGGAGTTCGGCCTCGGTTTCGCGCAGCTCATTCTGCTTCTTCGTCAGAAAGGCGGAGAGTTCCGACGCGTTCGACATCGCGAGGTTCGACTGCACCTCGAGCGCCATCTTGCGGGTTACGCCGATCGCGTAGTCGGCGATTGCTTGGGCCTTTGCGCGATTTTCGTGATGGCTGATGACCTCAAGCTGGTTCGTCTGGCTGTCGATTTTCCACTTGAGGTTCTCGTTGAGGTCGCGAAGCGGTTCCTTCGTGAGCTTCGAGACTTCGCGATAGGCGCGTTGGCTCGTGGCAATCCCGTGCAAGATCGAAAGCTGCGTAGCATCTTTACTGATAAACGGCAGCGATTCGATCAAGCTCGGGCCTTGGCTGGCCGCCGGTAGTACCAGTACTCCGGTGGCTACGTACACGGGAGGCCGTACCGCGACCACTCCGAAGGCGACGATGGCCGAGATTGCCGCGCTGATGAGCAACAGCAGTCGCGCTTTCCACAGCAGCGGAAGGTACGAGACGAGATTGGTGCCTCTGGCCGAAGGTGTGGTGTCGGTCATGTCGTCTCGCGTCGGCCGCCGCCCGGTCATCACGACCCGTGAGGTCGAGATGTCGGGAGCAACTTTTCCCTCGGGGCATTATTCCACACCCGTCCGACCGGTTTGCGTCCGTTCATCACAGGGGTAACATCCGTGGCTTGTAAGGGGAGGGTTTCCGCCCCTTGGGTGGTACGCATGCGACGATTTCTTCGATTCTTGACGTCTCGACCGGACATGGCCCCGCGCACCGAAACCGCGCCGGACCGGCGAGAGGGTCAGCTCCGAGCCTTGCTGCTGACGGCGATTGGTGCGGCGGTGATTCTGGGCGGATCGATTCAGACGCGCGCCGAGGCAAACCAAAGTACGGGTTCCACGACGGGCACCACCGCCGCTCCGCAAACCACCGGCACCGGAACGACCGGCACCACGAGCACTGGCACGACGAGCACCGGCACGACCAGCACCGGCACGACCGCTGCGCCGCAGACCACTGGTACCGGAACAAACGGGATGGGAACGGCAGGAACAGCGACCGCGAGCACCTCGACCACCGGAACGAATGGAACCGCCACCACCGGCGCGGCGACCACGACCGGAACCGCCGCAACTACCGGCGGCGCCGTGACGCCGCCCGCCAATACGCCGGTGGTCGAACCGGCCAGCACTCCGACGGTCGCCGCCCTGCCCATTTTCGGACTGGATTACTTCGCGGAGGCCCGCGCGCTCATTTTGGCGCGACGTAAGGGCGCAACCGGCGGCTCGGCCAACGCGCTGGAATCGGCGGTCGGTCCCGAGGCCCTGCTCAGCGGACGTGTCGCGACCTCGATTCCGGCCAAGTACCAGCTCGGACCGGGCGACACGCTCAGCGTACGCATCAGCAGTCCGGTACAGGCCGCGACCAGCCAAGACCTGAAGATTGACGGGACCGGTGCCATCATCGTGCCCGGGACGACCCAGCGCGTCATCCTGCGCGGCCAAACGTTGGCGCAGGCGACCGACTCGATCCGGGCCGTCACGCGGCGATACCTGCGCGACGCGGCGGTCGAACTTTCGCTTTCGGAACTCCGTACGATCTCGATCCGGGTTCTCGGCGAAGCGATCGCGCCGGGTACGTACGAAGTTCCGAGCATCATCACCGTCTTCAACGCGCTCTACGCCGCGGGCGGTCCCACCGATAACGGCTCGTTCCGAAACGTGGAGTTGCGCCGACCGGGCATGGCGATCAAGCGGCTGGACCTCTACCGGCTGCTGCTAAAGGGCGATCCGAGCCTCGACGTGGCGATGCAACCCGGCGACACACTCTTCATTCCGCCCGCCGAAAACCGCGTTGCGGTGAAGGGCGAAGTCAAGCGACCGGCGGTCTACGAGCTCCGCACGGGCGAATCTTTGCGCGATGCCCTGGCCTACGCCGGCGGGGCCCGCGTCACCGGCGTCACGCAACAGGTCGCCGTCGAATCGGTGCGACCGGGTCAATCCCGCGTGCTCATCGACGCCAACCTCTTCGGCTCCAACAAGTCGAACAATCCGGTGCTGTACGACGGCGACACCGTCGAAATCTTCTCGATCCGCGACCTGCTGACCAACGTTGTCACGGTAGAAGGCGCGGTCGACCAGCCGCGCACGTTCGCTCACTCGCGCGGCATGCGGGTCGCCGATCTCGTGACGCTCGCCCGGGGGCTCACCGCAAATGCTTACACGCCGCGGGCCGATCTGTACCGAAAGAATCCGGACGGGAGCCTGACGCTCATTCCGATCAACCTCGCCGACGCGCTGAAACGGTCGGCAAACGATAATGTGGAGATCAAGGTGGAAGACCGGCTCAAGGTCTATACCATTGAAGAGGCCACGTTCCTGAACCCGCGGCGCATTCAGCTGGCGGGCGAAGTCCAGCGCCCCGGCAATTACGTGCGGGCGAACGGCATGACGATCCGCGACCTGCTCATTCAGGGCGGCGGACTTAAGCCGACGGCGAACGATCGCGTTGGGTTGCTCCAGCGTTTCACGCCCGATGGTCAGCCGGCCGACCTCGTCAAGGTGAATTTGGCGAAGGCAGCAGCGGGCGATCCGGCGGAGAACTACGCCCTGCAAGATAACGACATTCTCACCGTGAACGCGATCACGTTCACAGAGTACGTTCCGGAGCAAACGGTCGAGATTGTCGGGGCCGTGACGAAGCCGGGCGTATACACGCTGTTCAAGGACATGCGCGTGACCGACCTGCTGTTCTTGGCCGGAGCCACGTTGCCGGATGCGTCCCTCGCCCGAACCTACCTGCAGCGCACCAACCCGAACGGCACGCAAGGGCCGCTGGTAGTGGTGGACCTGGAGAAGCTCCGCGGTGGCGACACGTCGCAAAACGTGCGGCTTCAGCCGAAGGACAAGCTCACGATTTTCAAAGAGTCGGAGGTTCAGTTCCGCGGACCGGAGACGGTCACGATCAGCGGGGCGTTCTTGCGGCCGGGCACCTATCCAAAGTCGGACAAGATGACGCTGCGCGACGTGATTGATCTCGCGGGCGGCGTGCTCCCGACCGCGGCGGAATCGCTGGAACTTGTGCGCGCTTGGGAACAGGTGGGCACGCCGGTCACGCGGGTCCGAGTCGCGGACGCCCTCGCCGGCGATCCCCGCGCGAATCTTGACCTGCGCAGCGGCGATACGATCACGTTGCCGAACCGGTCGGACCTGCGCGAGCGACCGCGCATCGTCTTTATCCAGGGCGCGGTCAAATATCCCGGGCCGTACATGCTAACCGGCGCCAACGACCGTCTGAGCAACCTGGTGTCGCGCGCCGGCGGCATGACCGAGCGCGCGTTCCCGCTGGCGGCAGAATTCGCCCGCGATCCGCGCAACCTCAGCACGCCAAAGCAACAAAACCTTCAACCGCGACTGGCCGCGACGCTGCAGTTGGTAGCCGAAGATGAGTACAAGCGTGCGAACGCCTTGGCCGACCTCGACCGGCTTCGCATCGTCTTCTCGCAGGGTGCGTCCATCAGCGGGGGAGGCGGGGTCCAGCAGATTCTTCCGCAGGGGGGCGTCGTGGCGAGCCGTGACATCACCCCGGGCCAAAGCCTCGACCAAGCGTTGGCGCAAGCGCTCAGCAGTGAGGCGGCGAGCAAGGCCCGAACGCTGAAAGAGAGCGAAATTGTGCCGACGGGCAACCTGGACGTGAACTTGGACTTGGCGCTGCGTCGTCCGAACAGCAAGGAGGATGTCGTGCTGCAAGATGGCGATATCATCACAATTCCGGAGCGACCGACGACCGTCGCGATCAGCGGCGCGGTGGTGTTGCCGAGCGCGATCGTTTGGGTCCCGGGCAAGCCGCTGGAGTACTACTTGGAGCGATCGGGTGGCCTCACCAATGACGCTTCCATCTCGGAAATCCTCGTAATCCGTGCGAGTGGTGCCGTGGTGCGGTACAAGAAGGGCCTCCGCATTGAAGTGGGGGACAACGTTTTGGTGCCGACCAAAGTGATGGCGGTTCGGCTGCGAGAGCGGCAGAACGATCTCCAGACGATCACGCAGACCGTATCGTCCGCCGCGATCAGCTTCGCGCTGATTCGGGCGCTGACGCGTTAAGCGAGCTCACTCAGCGATCCGGCCCCGTCCAATTACGGACGGGGCCGGTTTGTGTTTGCGGTCGGTCGGAACGGGCGAAAGGACACTCGGCCGGACGTAAAGTG
The DNA here is from genome assembly GCA_033763535.1 of Fimbriimonadaceae bacterium. GTDB lineage: Bacteria > Armatimonadota > Fimbriimonadia > Fimbriimonadales > Fimbriimonadaceae > Fimbriimonas. The sequence continues at coordinate 7,010 of JANRKI010000049.1, forward strand.
CGGGCCGGAGAGGTTGGTCGGGCGGGGCTAGCCGGCCGAAACGCGCTTGCGCTCGCGCATCCACTTGGCGAACCAACTGCTGCGGGCGGAGAGCTCCGACGAGGCGCGTTGATCGTCCAGTTCGGTTTCGTACTGGACGAAGCGATCGAACCACCGTTGCAGCCGTTGGGTCAGGATTGGGGCAATGCGAATCTGGGATACAACCTTGTATGCCATTGACGAACTTCTTTACGTATGAGCCGAATGCGACGTCGCAACTTTCCTCACGGAATGCTCACAAAGCCCCATCACCCTTGTGGAATTGCCGGGTTTTTCAGTCTGAATTGTTATGGTTTCTTAAAAAACGGTTCCCACATCCATGACGGCGGTACATACTCTCCTTTGAATTGTTAAGAAGTGTCAACGCCGACCTTCTCAGGGGAACCTCGAGCGTCTCTGAACGTCTGCCTTTCTTGGGGATCAGCCGGATCAGATGACGGATCGAGATCGCGTCAACTGTGGCGAAGGAGAAATTGGTATGGTTCAGCTTGAAGAACGGGGAGCGTCCGCAACCCGCATCAATTCGTCTGGGACAAAAATGGATGTCGCGCCGATTGTCGGTCGTCGAGGAATTCTCACGCACCGAGAAGGAAAGTGGTTGCTCGGCATCGTCGACCTGCTGGCCGTGGCCGTGCCGATGGTGCTTGCCACGCTGCAGCGGCACCCCGAACGACCGATTAACCTGACGACGACCGAGGTCGGAGCAATCGTTCTCGGCTTTGTGCTCTGGGTGGTGCTGGCGGTTTCGGGCAACCTTTACAGCCTCGGCCGCGCGAGTTCACTCTCGCGCACCCACCGGGCTACGCTTCTTTCTCTGCTCGTGATTGGCGCGGCCAATCCCATGTTCAGCACGCCGTCGCAGGATGGCAGCGCGTTCGACACGTATCGCTACGCGATTCTCGCCTTCTTCCTCTTCGGTGCTTTCCGATCGCTGTTTGCGGTTGGCGCGAAGGTGGTGCCGTTCACCAAGCGCGTCCTGATCATCGGCGCCGGGGTTTCGGGCGGATTGCTCGCCGAAGAGTTCCACGCGAAGGACAAGCGGGGCGAACGCGACTACCAGCTGATCGGATTCATCGATGACGACCCCACGAAGCTGGGGACCATCCACAACGGCTATCCGATCCTCGGTAACGCCGCCCAAGTGGCGGAACTGGTTGAGCGATACCAGGTCGACACGCTGGCACTTGCCGTCAACCGCGTGCAGATCAACGCGGAAATCTTCTCTGCCCTGGTGACGTGCAAGGAGCGCGGCATCCGCGTGTGGTCCATGCCAGCCCTGTACGAAATCCTCACCGAGAAGATCGCGGTGGAGCACGTCGGCGACAACTGGGGCATCATGTTCCCGGTTGAGCACACGAACCAGCCGTTTGTTCACGACGTGCTCGTGCGCATTTTGGATATCGTCAGCGGGATCGTCGGGCTCATCATCACCGCGTTGGCGATTCCGTTCGTGGCACTGGCCAATCACTTCGGCGGAAGCCGCGGGCCGCTGTTCTACTCGCAGATGCGCGTCGGCAAGGGTGGTCGCGAGTTCCGAATCTACAAGTTCCGCAGCATGGTGACGGACGCCGAGGCCGCGGGCGCCAAGTGGGCGGTCGAAGGCGACCCTCGCATCACGCGCGTCGGCAACTTTTACCGAAAGTCGCGCCTGGACGAACTTCCCCAGTTCTGGAACGTGCTGAAGGGCGAAATGAGCCTCATCGGGCCGCGTCCGGAGCGACCGGAATTCACGAAGCTGCTGTCGGAGAGCATCCCATTCTTCCGCGCCCGCCACGCGGTCAAGCCCGGACTCACGGGCTGGGCGCAGGTCATGTACCGCTACGGCGCATCGGAAGAAGACAGCCTGATCAAGCTGCAGTACGACCTGTACTACATCAAGCACCGGTCGCCCGCGCTTGACCTGCGCATCATCGCCAAGTCGGTCAAGACCATCCTCACCGGCGCCGGCCGCTAACCGTCGGTCGCAATCGCCGAGCCGGGCTTAGCGGCCCGGTCGGCGATTGAACCACATCAGGATTTCTCCAAATCGGCGCGCCCAGGCCGATTCCGTGTGTTCGGCGTCGCGGTCAATGTACAGGGCCAGATCCAGCCCGCGGCGCCAGCCTTGCCGTTCGAACGCACTCGCCAGATCGCGCGCGTCCACCTCCATCTGCGGGCCCTCCTTGGTACCGGCATCGATCCAGATCCTCGGCCGGGGCGACTTCGGCCAGTTTGCGACCCGCTGGAGCATGATCCGGTCGTCCCACCACACCGACGGGCTACACGCAGCCACGCTCCCGAATACTTCGGGATACTGCCGCGCGATGCACAGGCTGATGACGGCGCCGAAGGAGGACCCGGCGATCGCGGTGTCTTCCCGGCGGATGCTCGTGCGGTACGTGCGGTTGATGAACGGCATCACTTCCTTCACGACAAAGTCGCCGTACTGGGACGCCTTGCCTCCCATCTCGCCGCGACGGGTCGGCAGAAACTCGTTCGCGCGATCGGCGGCCGCGTTGTCGATGCCCACGATGATGAGCGGTTCGATCAGTCGACTCTCGATGAGAGCCTGGGCCGTCTCGTCGGCCCGCCACTCGGCGTTCGGAATGTAGCTGGTCATCCCGTCGAAAACGTTTTGGCCGTCGTGCATGTACAACACGCGGTATCGCGACTTGCTGCGATCGTAGCCGGGAGGAAGATAGACGGAGATCCGGCGGCGATTACGAAGCGTTTGGCTGGCGAACCCGGCATGGATGCGGACTTCGCCGGTGATCGACGTGCGTCGCTCCGGTCCTTGCCCCATCACCAAGGTTGCCATCACGGCAGAAAGCATCGCTCTATTGAACCGTAGCGGCTACACTTCTCGTACCGTGCGCGCGCCCGTTTTCCCGCGATTTGCCCCCGGATTTCGACTCTGGGTCTGCCTGGCGCTCATGCTGACCGGGTTGCTCGGGTGCGACAGTTGGCAAGGTCACGCCGGGCCAAGAAACGAGGTGGTGACGCCAACGCCCGCGGTGCCCGCCGAGCCCCCGAAGCCGCCTTACGAGGAGATCGCGCTGGCGAGCCAGGCGCGACGCATCCCCGTGATCATGTATCACGACGTGGTGGCCGAACGTACGGCCCGGTCGCAATGGTTTGATTGCAGCGCCGCCGAGTTTGAGGAGCAGATGGCACTCATCGCGTCGCGAGGCTACGTGCCGATCTCCATCCAAGACCTTTACGATCACCTGACCGGCCAGCGCGAGGCACCGGAGTCTGCGATCGTCCTGACCTTTGACGACAACTATCAGGGATTCTTCGATCACGCATGGCCGATTCTCAAACGGTACGGGTATCCGTCGGCCGTCTTCGTGCATACCGGGTTTGTCGGCAAAACGGAGGGCGATCACCCGAAGATGAGTTGGGAGACCCTGCGCGAACTGCTGAAGGACCCGCTGTTCACGGTCGGCTCGCACACGATTACTCACCCAGACGATATCTCGACCCTTGATCCAACCGCGCAGGAGGTTGAGCTTCGCGATTCGAAGGCCGAACTCGAGCAGCAGCTCGGCAAAGACATCGACTTTTTGGCGTATCCGAACGGAAAGAACGACGCGGCGGTGCAAGCACTCAGCAAGGCGTTAGGCTACAAGATGGCGTTTTCCATCGAGAACGGCTTGGCGGAGGAATCGCCCGGGATCATGGCGGTTCACCGGTACGTCCACACCCGCCTGGAAAAGGCCATGGAAGATCGCGACCGGGCCCGGCTGGGTGGAGCCGGCCAAATCTTCCGCGGGCCGATGTCGGGCGGGCCGATCACCTACGTCAAGAAAGAGGTGAACGGGGTGGAGATCAGCCTCATCAGTGGCGGGAGTCCAGAATCCATCGCCAGTGACACGCGCGAGGGCGTGCGAGACTTTGTCGCGCGGACCGGCGCGCAGGCGGGCATCAACGGCACGTTCTTCGCGATGGCGGCGATCAAGAGCACCGACAATCGGCTGGTCGGACCGTGCAAAACCCACGACCAATCGAGCGTGCTGGGCGACGAGGAGCAATCGCGTTGGCCAAAACTGCGGAATCGTCCGGTCATGATGTGGGACGGCAAAGAGATCGCGATGGTGCCGTACCAACCGGAGACCATGCGCTACGACTCGGCGTTCCGCGACTTCATGCCCGAAGTCACCGATGTGTTTATGGGCGGCGTGTGGCTGGTGCACCAGGGGGTGCCGCTGACCCGCGAGGGACAAAGCACCTTTGGCAGCAAGGATATTCAGGACCCACGCCGGCGGGCGTTCATCGGGGTCGATACGAACGGGCAGATCGTGCTGGGAGCGTCCCATGAATCGGTTTCCAGCGAAAAGCTCGCCATCGCCATCGCCGAGGCCGGCCTGATGGAGGCGATGCTGCTCGACTCCGGATTCTCGACGTCGCTGGTGATCGGCGAATCTATCCTGGCCTCTGGGCACAGCACTCCGACCACGCCAAGCCGTCCGGTTCCGCACGCCATCGTGCTGCGCGGGGCACTGACTCCGGAGGCCGAAACGTTGGCCAAGCGCGAGGCCTTGCCGCCCCCGCGGGAGGGGCGTCGCCGCCGTCGCTGACCCCCTTGCGCAACCGGCAATCTTCGGGCAAACTGCGCGCAGGATGCCGGTTGACCAAACTCTTGTTGAACAGTTTCAGCGCGACGGATTCGCGCATGTCCGTGGATTGCTGACGAAAGAGGAGGCGGCGATGTACCGCGCCGAATGCCATGCGCTCGCCGAGAGGCTTTCGGCCCGGCACTCGATCGACGCGACCTGGGCGTCATCGAAGGAAGCGGCGATGGGGCAGGCCACGCAGTTGCTCCACTGCCACGATGTGCAGTTTTATTCCGCCCCGTTCAGCCGGCTCATTGTGGATCCGCGCATGACGGACTACGCAGCCGCGTTCATCGGGAGCGAAAATGTGGAATTGCACCACACCAAGATGTTCATCAAGCCGCCGGAGAAGGGCTCTGCGTTTCCGATGCATCAGGACAAGCCGTTCTTTCCGTTTGCGAAGGACACGATGATCGCCGTGATCTTTCACTTCGACGACGCGCCTCTGGAGAAAGGGTGCCTACGGGTGATGCCGGGCACGCACCGCAGCGACCTCGAGCATGATCCCGAAGGTGCGTGGCACCTGCCCCACGACCAGTATCCGGTGGATCAGGCGTTACCGATTCCGGCGGAAGCAGGCGACGCCATCTTCTTTAGCTATCGCACCGTCCACGGCAGCGGCCTCAACACTTCGGACGAGGCGCGTACGACCCTGCTGGTGCAGATGCGAGACCCCTCCGACTGGCCGACGCTGAAGACGCACGAGTCTCGCGGGCAAGGGATGATTCT
>JANRKI010000050.1:0-17117 GCA_033763535.1 Fimbriimonadaceae bacterium
GGGCTGGCGATTCCGGGGCACGTGGACAACACGCGCGGGGTGGTGCGATGGGCACCCAACTTTGGGCATCTGGAAGACGGCGTGTTCGTGAGTTGGAAGGACGTGCCGATTCGGGCACCGCTGCGCGAACGGATTTCGCTGCCGTTGGCCATGGGGAACGACGCGAATCTGGCGGCGCTGGGAGAGTATCGGTACGGTTCGGGCGGGGGCGACGCGAAGTGCCTCGTGATGCTGACGGTCGGTACGGGAATCGGCGGCGGCGTGATCTTGTCGCCCCGCAGCGTGCTCGGCAAGGCTGCCGGTCCGCTCGTGCTCGTCGGCGGAAATGAGGGCGGGGGCGAACTCGGCCACATCATCGTGCAGTACGGCGGACTGGATTGCAACGCGGGGACGTACGGCGCGCTCGAGGCGTATTGCCAGCGCGACAGCATCGTTCAGCGGGCGGTGCATCGGCTGCGGCGCGGTCGCACGAGCGTGATTCGGGACCTGGTCGGCGGCGACTTGAGTGCGGTCGAGCCGCGCACGATCGGTTTGGCGGCCGACCAAGGCGACGAATTGGCCCGCGAGGTGTGGCAGGAGGTCGGCGAGATGCTGGGGGTCGGTATTGGAACGCTGATCAACGTGTTCGCGCCGGATGTGTTCGCGATCGGCGGGCAAATCAGCATGTCCGCCCACCACTTTTTGCCCACCGCGATTCGGGCGGCAGAAAACACGGCGGTCACCTCGCTGTTTACGGACTGCCGGATCGTGAAGGCGGAGAAGTTGGAGGATGCCGGCATGCTCGGAGCGGCGGCGCTGGCAGTGGAATCGATCGCGTGGGAAGGGGAGGCCTGATGGAGGTTCGGCGCGAAACGGTGGAGATCAGCGGCGGTCGCAAACTGTACCGCTACGCCTTTGTCGAAAACGGGACGGAGCTACCGCCCGTCACTGAGGCCACGATTCGCGAGGAAGCGGAACGACGCGCAACCGAATCCAACGCGGGCGAATCGAGCGTGGGCGAATCGAAGGTGGGCGCGGCGGGGCCAGATTCGGCCAACGGGTAATCTCGAACCTCCGGATTCGGGACACCACCGACGCTGGATGCAATCAGAAGGAGCGAACGATGACCGAAGTGATCATGCCGAAGATGGGCGACGGGATGGAAGAAGGCACGCTGGTGGAGTGGCTGAAGAAAGACGGCGACAGCGTGAAATCGGGCGAAGTCATCGGGAGCATTCAGACCGACAAGGCCACGCTCGAGCTTGAAGCACCTGGAACCGGCGTCCTGACCGGCATCCTGTTGGAAGCAGGCGGTACGGTGCCCGTCGGTAAGCCGATCGCGGCGATCCTGAAGCCGGGCGAAACCCTTCCCGCCGGCTGGGGCGGAGCATCAGCCGCGCCTGCGCCGGCCGCAATTGCCGCGAGCGATTCCGTCGCGACGCCTACCGCGTCCGCCGTCACTCCGGCCGCCGAGGTCGCCCCGGTTGCGGTATTGGATGCGCGGGTGAAGGCTTCCCCGCTCGCGCGACGCATCGCCGAGCAAAACGCCGTGGACCTGACCGCGATCAGCGGTACCGGCCCGAACGGTCGCATCGTCCAAGCAGACGTCCTCAGCGCGATCGGTCAGGCAAGCACGACCGAAGTCGCCGCCCCGGCCGCTCCGGCACCGTCGTCGGCTCCGATCGTTGCGAGCGCGGAAGATCAGGTCATCAAGCTTCCGCGGTTGCGCCAGATCACGGCCAAGCGCACCACCGAGAGCAAGCAGCAGGTCCCGCACTTCTACGTCACCGTGGAGGTTGACGTGGAGCGGATCATGGCGTTGCGCGAGATGTTCGAATCGGAAGAAAGCGGCAAGGTCAGCGTGAACGACTTTGTCATCAAGGCGAGCGCGCTTGCCCTGCGCGACATGCCGGAAGTCAACGCGGTGTACCAAGGCGATCAGGTCACGATTCACGGCGGCGTCCACGTCGGGATGGCGGTGGCGATTGCAGACGGTTTAACGGTGCCGGTGATCCACAATGCCGACCAACTTTCGCTCCGCGCAATCTCGGCCCGCGCCCGAGAGCTGGCGAAGAAGGCCCGCGATAACAAGCTTTCACTTCACGAACTCACCGGCTCGACCTTCAGCATCTCGAACATGGGGATGCTGGACGTGGACAACTTCCTCGCGATCATCAATCAGCCGAACAGCGCGATCGTGGCGATCGCATCGGCCCGCAAGAAGGTGGTGGTGAACGATCAGGACGAGATCGAAGTGCGACAACGCATGAACATCACGGGCAGCTTCGACCACCGTGCCCTCGACGGCGCCGTTGGCGCGAAGTTCATCAACCTCATCAAGACGTACCTCGAAAATCCGACGCGTCTGCTGAGCTAGGCCTCGCCGCAACCGGGTCCGGGGCCGCCACAGGTGGACTCCGGACTGGGCGAGTTGCCGGCCAAAGCGCTCACCATCGCGCGAAAAATGCGCGCGATGGATGCCGCCTCCGGGTCGGAGAGGTGCGGCGAAAAAAGTTCGGCCACCGCATCGGAGAACACGCGCCAGGCTTCGGACCGAGCCCGGAGGCCCGCCTCCGTGATCACCAAATCCATGCCCCGGCGATCATGCACGCACGCCACCCGCGTGATCAAACCTTGCGCCTCTAAGCGGTCAGCCAATCGGGTGAGTCCGCTGCGGGAGTAAACGATCCGCTCGGCGAGTTCGCGCATCCGCAAGCGTTGCCCCGGCGCGAGTTCCAGATTCAGGAGCACGTCGTACGTCTCCAGCCCGACGACGTTCGCCTGCTCCAACCGCCGCTCGATTCGCTTCGAGAGTTGGCCGTGCGCCTCGAAGAAGGCCGAAAACGCCGCCTTCTGGACGTCGGTCAGTCGCCCTCCCGATTCGCCACATCCCGACTCCATCCGCAAAGTTTGACACGCGTACAGTTGCGGCAACAAATACCGGAACCAGCGATAATCAGACGTGGTTTACGCCCCACTGATTTGGAACGGGATGGCGGTCGGCGGCGCGTGTGACAACTCGCTCCCGAAGGACGTCATTCGCGCGCCGTGGGACGGACAAGTGGTCGGCACGATTCCGGAGGCGGGGCCGGCCGAGTTGGATGCGGCGCTGGATGCCGCAACGACCGCGTATCGCTTCACCCGCCGCACATCACCCGCGGAAAGAGCCAATTGGCTGCGCGCCATTGCCGACGTGTTGGACGGAAGCCAGACCGAACTGGTCGAGTTGCTCGTTGCGGAAATCGCCAAGCCAATCCGACTCGCCCGGCAAGAGGTCGCCCGGGCCGTATTGACATTCCGACTCGCCGCCGACGCGGTGGATGCGTACGACTGGCAATCGGAGCTTGCCCTTGGTGTGGATGCCCGCGCCGCCGCCCATCGGGTCACCGCCCGCGCGCGTCCGATCGGTCCGGTCCTCGCCTTCGTGCCGTACAACTGGCCGATCAATCTGCTGGCGCACAAGTTGGCGGCGATTCTGGCGACCGGGAATACGGCGGTTGTGAAGCTGTCGCCGCTCGCGCCGCTTGCGAGTGCCGAGCTCGTGCGATTGGTCCATGTGGCGGGCGTTCCCGACGGCGTGGTGAACAGTTGGAACGGCCCGAACGCGGTCGCGCAGACCGCGGTGACGTCGGACCGGATCGCGGCGGTTTCGTTCACCGGGTCGGGACGCGTGGGTTGGATGCTGCGCGAACTCGCCCCGCGCAAGCCGTTTGTGCTGGAGCTTGGCGGAAACACGACCGCGATCCTCGGTCCCGACCGCGCGCCGTCCGGAGCCTTGGCCGATTCCCTCCCGACGCTTGTCGAGAGTGCCTACGCCTTCGCCGGGCAGGTCTGCATCTCAACGCAAAACCTCTTCGTACCGGAGGAGCAACTCGGGGCCTACGGGGAGATGATCAGCGCGCAAGTCGCGAAGATTTCCGTCGGCGATCCAAACGATCCGGAGACGCGATTAAGCGCGATGATTCGGGAGTCCGCCGCCGCGCAGGTCGCCGCCCGATTCGAGACGTTGCCGGCCCACCAATGTCCGACCGGCGTGCGTCGGAACGGGAATCGGCTGGAACCCGTGCTGACCGTGGGACTACCGCCGGACCATGCGACGGTCACCGAGGAGCAGTTCGGGCCCGTGCTCCACGTGATCGGTTACCGGGACGAAGCCGCGTTGATCGCGAGCCTGCAACGGTTTCGGTACCGACTGCAAGCGGCGATCTACAGCGACGATGATGCGTTTGCCCATCGACTCATCGACGAGATTCCGATGGGAGGTTGGACACGCGGCGTGCCGCCGAGCACCCGGTTCGACGCGATGCCGTACGGGGGCGAACGGGATAGCGGGATTGCTCGCGAAGGCGGGGCTTACGGGTTTGCGCCGTTCCTCCGATGGGAATCCATTGTCGAACGCCGGTAGTAATTTTCGTGCATTTTTCGCGAATTCCAATCCAATTGAAACCGTCTGACTCTTGGTTGTTCGTAAACTGAGGTGAGTGACGATGAAGTCCAAACGCGTTCGTGGTCACGTGGAAATCGGCAAGATCGCCGGAATTCTCCTGACGAGTTCATTCCTTGCCGGGGTAGTGACGCTTGGGCCGGGGCTCTCTCCGCAATCGGCAAAGGCGAAGCAGGGACAGGCAAAACCGGCGTCGGCGAAGAAACCAGCGGCCAAGGCAACGGCCAGCGGCGACGCCTACACGCGGACGATTCAACCGTTTGTGACCAAGTACTGCGGCGGATGTCACGGGGGCACCACGCAGGTCGCGAACATCTCGCTTACCAAGGACAAAAGTTTGGCGGCGGCCGCCAAGAATGCCGGCCTTTGGCAGCGCGCCGCGGCGAATGTTTCGAACAGCCACATGCCGCCCAAGGGTCTGCCCGCGCCGACGCTGAAGGAGCGGCAAGCGTTTGTGGACGCGGTGAAGTCCCTCACGATCGCGGACTGTTCGCTGGCCGATGCCGGCAAAGTTACGGTGCGACGCCTCAACCGCGCCGAGTACAACGCGACCGTCCGCGACCTCGTCGGCGTGGACTTCCGCCCGGCGGATGACTTCCCTTCCGACGACGTGGGTTACGGCTTCGACAACATCGGCGACGTGCTGACGATCTCGCCGCTCCTGATGGAGAAGTACCTGAACGCGGCGGAGGCGATTGCGGCCCAAGCGATTCAACTCCCCATTCCGTCGAAGTTCACCCTGACCGGCCCGATGCTGAGCAAAGCGGGCTCGGCATCTCAGGACGACGACAGCGTGGACCTGATGTCTGGCGACGGCAAGGCCATCGGCGAGTTCAACATCAAGCGACCGGGCCGGTACGTGGTGCGATTTGCGGGCTACCAATACGCAGCGGGTCCGGAGAATGCCTCGGTGGCGCTCCGGCTGAACGGCGAGGAGGTCGGCCGGTTTGAGATGGCGAACATCGCGCCGAAGACCGCAACCTTCGAACTGCCCGCGCGGCTGAACAAGGGCAAGAACCGCGTCGAAGTGCAGTTTCTCAACGACTTTTACGATCCGAAGGGCCCAGATGGTCGGAAGGATCGTAACGTCACGATTCGGAGCATTGAGGTGGTCCGGACGGACCCGGAATCGTATTCCGAGAGCCACCGGCGCCTGATTCCGGTAGACCCGAAGCCGGGCACCGAGCGCGACACCGCCAAAGCGGTCCTGACCAAGTTTGCCGAGCGCGCGTACCGTCGGCCGGTTTCTGCCGACGAGGTCAATCGGCTCATGTCTCTGTATGACCTGAGCACGAAGGCGAAGGAACCGTTCGAGCGCGGTGTCCAACTCGGCATCACCGCCGCGCTGGTGTCGCCGCACTTCCTGTTTCGGGTGGAAGTGGACCCGCGCGATGCGAAAGGGTCTCGCGAGCTCACCGACTTTGAACTCGCGACGCGGCTGTCGTACTTTATCTGGAGCAGCTGTCCCGACGACCGGCTCTTCGAACTCGCACGACAGAAGAAGCTCCGTCAGCCGGGCGTGCTCAAGGCGGAAGTCGTGCGCATGCTGGCCGATCCGCGGGCCGAAGGGCTGGCCGACAACTTCGCCGAGCAGTGGTTCCAACTTCGGCGGCTCGACGGCTTCAATCCAAATCCGAAGCAGTTTCCGGGATTCGACAACGAGCTGAAGGAAGATCTGCGCACGGAGACGAAGCGGTTCTTCATGCACGTGCTTCGGCGGAACGAATCGGCGCTTGACTTTATCGATGGCAAGTACACGTTTTTGAACGAGCGTCTGGCCAAGCATTACGGGGTCCCCAGCATTAGCGGCGATCAGTTTCGACTCGTCGCGATGAACAGTCCGCAACGGGGCGGCGTGCTGGGGCATGCCAGCATTCTCAGCATCACGAGCAACCCGACGCGCACGTCGCCCGTCAAGCGCGGCAAGTGGGTGCTGGAGAACATTCTCGGCACGCCTCCGCCCCCGCCGCCACCGGGAGTGCCCGATCTGGAAGAGAAGCACGAGGACATGACCGCCAAGACCCTCCGCGAGCGGATGGAACTTCACCGAAAGAAGCCCGACTGCTTCAGTTGCCACAGCCGGATGGATCCGATCGGCTTCGGGATGGAGAATTACGACGCAGTGGGCAAGTGGCGCACGGCGGATGACGGAGCAACGCTCGACACGAGCGGCGTTCTGCCCGATGGCCGCAAGTTTAAGGGCCCGCAACAACTCAAGCAGATTTTGCTGCAGAACAAAGAGCAGTTCGTCCGCACGCTGACGGACCGACTGTTGACCTATTCCATGGGTCGCGGGATGGAACCCAAAGACCAGTGTCACATTGACAGCATCGTCGCCCGCGCGAAGGCAAACGAGTACCGATTTGCCGATATGATCGTGGCGGTCGTCCAGAGCGATCCTTTCCGTAAGCGAGACATTCGACCATGAACCCCCTCGATCGACGAACATTTTTGCGCGGTGTTGGCACCGTCATGGCCCTGCCGGTGCTGGAAAAGATGATGCCGCTGACGGCCCTCGCGGCATCGCCGGCCAAGGTCGCGCCGACCCGGATGGCGTTCCTGTTCGTGCCGAACGGGATCGACATGGCGAACTGGACCCCGGGCGCGGCCGGAGCCTTGCCGACCCAATTGCCGCACGTCTTGGCTCCACTGGCCGAACTGCGTAACGACTTTAACGTCCTGACCGGCCTGACCCAGCACTACGCCTTTGCCAACGGCGACGGTCCGGGGGACCACGCCCGTAGCACGGCCTGCTGGCTGACCGGCGTTCAGGCCAAAAAGACCGCGGGGAGCGATATCCGCAATGGGATTTCGGTCGACCAGGTGGCGGCGCGCGAGATCGGCAAGCAAACCCGCTTCGCTTCGCTGGAGATCGGTTGCGAGCGGGGCGGCGTCAGCGGAGACTGCGATAGCGGCTACTCGTGCGCGTACTCTTCCAACATCTCGTGGCGCGGCGAGAATACGCCGGTTGCCAAAGAGGTGAACCCGCGACTGGTGTTCGAGCGGTTGTTTGGTAACGGCGACGCGGGCGAAGAGGCGGAAAGCCGAACGCGGCGCGACCTGTTCCGCCAAAGCGTATTGGATCTGGTTTCGGAAGATGCGGCCAAGCTGAAGAGCCGACTTGGCAAGCGCGACTCGCAGAAGTTGGACGAGTACTTTGAGGGCGTCCGCGAGATTGAGAAGCGGCTACAGAAGTTCGAGAACAATCAGGCCGCGTTGTTGGCCGCCGGCATCGGGAAGCCGTACGGCATTCCGAGCGATTACGGCGAGCACATTCGGCTGATGGGCGACATGATGATCCTGGCGTTCCAGGCCGATCTCACGCGGGTGTGCACCTTTATGTTTGCCAACGATGGCAGCAACCGCAGCTATCACCAGATCGGGATTTCGGACGGACACCACGACATCAGCCACCATGGCCGCGATCCGAAGAAGCTGGAGAAGAAGCGCACGATCGACCGGTACCACGTGGAGCAGCTGGCCTACGTCATCCGCAAGATGAAGTCGATTCGGGAAGGCGACGGCACGATGCTGGACAACACGATGCTGGTGTACGGAGCCGGCATTAGCGACGGCGACGCCCATAATCACAACAACTTGCCGATCTTGGTGGCGGGCAAGGCGGGCCGAAAGCTGGCGACGGGTCGCCACGTGGTGTATCCGGACCACACGCCGATGACGAACCTCTTCATGTCGATGCTGGATAGCGTGGGTGTGAAGGTGGAGAAGTTGGGCGATAGCAACGGTCGGTTGCAGGGCCTGTTCTAACTCGGCCCGCCGGGTTCGCCCACAAAAAATCCTCCGGGCACTTACGTCCCGGAGGGATGGTTGGTCTGCCGTTACAAGACGTTAGGCCGACTTCTTGCGTCGGGTTCGCGACTTGACGAGTCGCGGCGAGCCGTCCGGGCCGTAGCCGATCTTAAATCCGTTCGGAACGTTCGAGAGTGCCTTCGCGAGTTCGTCGGGCATGGGGCCGCTGCTGGCGCGTCGGCCACGGGTGCCGCGCGGTCGCACGACGCTCAGCTTCTCGTACGCTTCGCTGGCGTCCTCGTCTCGGTCCATCACGTTGAGGGACTTCTTGTCGATGCGATAGAGCTCGCTCGAAGCCGGGAACGACAGGAACAGGAATTGGTCCGAGCTAATGAGTCGGGCCTTCACCGGAACGGTGTACTTCTTAACGCCCAACTTGATAGAAAGGACGCCTTCCTTTTCGGCAGCCTTGAATTTCAGGCTGTTCTTGACGTTCTGAACGGTTTTCATCTCCATACTTTTTAGTATGGCCAATGTTTGCGGCAAATTTACGGATTGGGGCCACTTTCGAGCAGAAGATTATCTAATAGGCGCGTATTTCCTCGTCTGGCCGTGACAACTAATGCACCTTTGTCTACTAATTTGGATTGTTCGTTCATCGCTGGTAAATCCACATAGGCCAGATAATCCACGCTAAAGCCGTCGGCTACCAGTCGATCGCGCGCTGCCGACAGCGCATCTTCTAATGGAATTCCTGCTCGGATCGCCTCGCGAATCGCGACCAAGTTTGCGTAAATTGCGGGGGCCTTCGCACGATCTTCCGCACTTAAGTACCGGTTTCGGCTGGATAGTGCGAGCCCGTCGGCCTCCCGAATCGTCGGCAGAATCACCAATTCGATAGGATAGGAAAAGACCCGGATGAGCGTATCAATGACCTGGCATTGTTGCAAATCCTTCTGCCCGAAGACGGTGACGTCCGGCCGGACGATATTGAACAGTTTCGCTACGATCGTCGCTACGCCGTCGAAATGGCCCGGACGGCACTCGCCTTCCCACCGGTTCGCCAAGGCACCCACGGACATCGAAATGCCTTCCGCTGCGTACATATCCTCCGCGCTAGGGGCCAGCACCACGTCCACGCCTTCCCTCTCGGCCAGCCGCAAATCCTCGTCCCAGGTCCGCGGATACCGGGTGAAATCTTCGTTCGGACCGAACTGCGTCGGGTTGACGAAGATCGACAGGACGAGTACGTCACAGTGACGCCGGCACTCGCGGAGCAAGGCGGCGTGGCCTTCGTGAAGCGCGCCCATGGTGGGGACGAAGCCCACACGACCGGTCAGCCGGGGGAAGGCTGCAACTTCATGGACAATGGTCAAAACGAATGATCCTCAGTCGGAAAATGCGCGTCCCGAACCTCATCGGAATATTCGCGCAACGCCTGCTCCATCAGCGCCCGACCTTCCAGATACGCCTTGGCATGCCGGTGAACCTTTCCGCCAAGTCCCAGTACGTCGTGCCACACCTGAATCTGCCCGTCGCAGTGCGGTCCCGCGCCAATGCCGATCGTGGGGATCGAGAGCAATTCGGTGAGTTTCTGCGCTAACGTCGCGGGGATGAGTTCTAGCACCACGCCAAACGCTCCGGCTTGCTCCAGAGCCGTCGCGACCGCCAACACGGACTCCGCCGCTTCGTCGCGCCCCTGCACCCGGAAGCCTCCGAATTGGTGAACGCTTTGCGGTGTCATTCCCACGTGCCCCATGGTCGGAATGCCGGCGCGGACCAACTGGGCAACCACCTCCGGATAGTCGCCTTCGAGTTTCACGGCATCCGCGCCGGCCTGCATCAGGGTTACCGCGTTACGCACTCCCGCTTCGGTGCTCACCTGATAACTGCCGAACGGAAGGTCCGCGACCAACAGGGCCTTCCGCACTCCGCGACGCACCGCGCCAAGATGGTGCACGATATCCGCCATCGTCACCGGAAGCGTGGTGCGATGCCCCAGCACGACATTGCCCAGACTATCGCCGACCAGCACCATATCCACGCCCGCGTTATCGGCCATCTCCGCCGAGGCCACGTCGTAGGCGGTCAGGCAAACAAGCCGACGGCCCTCCGCTTTGGATTGGCGAAAGCGGGGGGCCGTCATTTTCTCGGGCATGGGGCGCAGTTTACTGTCCGACAAACCCGCCGTTGTGCTACGTCACTACAGGCCGAGGGCTTCGCGCACTTCCTTCGCGTGACCCTTCGGTTTCACTTTGCCAAACACGTGGCTGATCTTGCCCGTTTCATCCACCAAGAACGTGGTGCGGTCAACGCCCATGTAGGTCTTGCCGTACATCGACTTTTCCACCCACACGCCTGCCGCTTCGGCCAGCTGCTTCTCGGTATCGGCCAACAGCGTAAAGGACAGGTTGAACTTGTCCGCAAACTTGCGGTGGCTCTTCACGCTATCCGGGCTTACGCCAATGACCTGGGCGCCCGGAATGTTCGGCAACACTTCCTGAAACTCGCAGGCTTCCGTGGTGCAGCCGGGCGTGTCGTCCTTCGGATAGAAGTAGATCACCGACTTCTTGCCGAGGAGGATGGCCTCGGTGTGCACATTGCCGTCTTGGTCGGCCAGGCTAAAGGCCGGAAACGCTTCTCCTACTTGTCGCATCATGCAGGACTACCGTTCGGTGATCGGGCGCGTTAGCAGGCTAACCGCCGGCCGCATCGGCCAGCAGGGCTTGCATCAGGTCCATGCGCAGCACGATGCCCGCCATCGACTCGCCTTCCATGACCGGAATGACGGTAAGGCCGCGATTCAGCATCGTGTAAAGGGCCTCGCCGATCTCGGTGGTGCCCGGTAGCGTCACCGGGTCCTTGGTGGCGTACGCCAGCGCCGGATCGCCGCCGATGCTGAGCAAACTGTCCGCCCCGTGAATCGCGCGCGAGATATCGCCTTCGGTGATCACGGCCAGCGGGCGATGCTCATCGTCGGTGATGACCAACGCCGGGAACTGGTAGATGTCCATCTTGTCCACCGTGTCCCGGATCGTATTGGCGGTATCGAGGGTCGGCAGGTGGCTGTGCATCACTTCCCGCAGCGTCATGCCCAAAAGCGTGGCACACGGGCCGCCATCCATGCCAAGGTACAGAAATGCAGGTGGATGGAGCGATCATCGGCGGCACCGGGATTGGCGAACGGCTCGCGCAATTGGGCGGCACCGTGTTTCGAACGCCCACCCCCGACGGCTTGCTGCGCGGGCGCCTCATTCAGCTCGACGGCGTCAACATTGCCCTCGTCAGCCGACACCTGACCGGGCACAAGTTGCCCCCGCACCGGGTCAACTTCCGCGCGATGGCCCTCGGGTTGCGGTCGCTCGGGGCGCGATTCTGCCTTGCCACCGCCGCCGTCGGTAGCCTTGACGAAGCGTTTGGCCCCGGAAGCCTGATCGCCTGCAGCGACTGGATCGACGTCACCGCCCGCAACATCACGCTGTACGATCAATCGGTTGTCCACCGCGACTTTTCGTATCCGTTTTCCGAATTTGGCCGACGCGCCCTCGTGCGGTGCGCCGAGGCACAAAACGCGGTGGTGCGCGATGGCGGCGTGTACGTCTGCGTCAACGGTCCGCGCTACGAAACCCCGCACGAGATCCAGATGTTTCGGCAATGGGGCGGCACCGTGGTGGGCATGACCGCCGTATCCGAAGCGATCGCGATGCGCGAGGCCGAAATCGAATACGCCTGCCTCACCATTGTCACCAACTACGCGAGCGGCATCAGCACCACCCCGCTGAGCCATCAGGAAGTCGTGGATGAAATGGAGCGGACCGGCGATCGCGCCGTCAACATCATTGTGGCGGCGGCCCAATTGTTGGCCGGCGGAACGGCATGACGCCCCGAACCTTCGCCCTCTTCCTCGCCCAAACGCCGGGTATCGGCGGTCGCACGATCGCCCGTATCCTCGCGCGGAACCTGCTGTTGCACCGCTCGCCCGACCTGTTTCTCGGCCTTTCCAGCGAGGCCTGGATCGAGGAGTACCGCTTGTCCAGCACGATGGCCGACAATCTGCGCCGCCAAGTGCTCGGCGGCATGCGCAAGTTGGAGGCGTACGAGCGACGCCTCACCGGACTCGGCGTTGAGCTCGTGGTCTCCACCGACGCGCACTACCCGGCCCGGATCGAGCAGTTTGATCCCGAACCGCCGGGCATTCTGTTTTTGTACGGCAACCAGCGGCTGCTGCAGGGTCGCACCTTCTGCGTGCTCGCCTCGCGGATGTCGACGCCGGCGCAGTTGGAGCAGATCGAAACGTCCGCCGAGCGCGGGGTGCTGGCCGGCGACGTCCTGGTGTCGAGCCACGACCGCATCGAGTACCAGCGGTCCGCTATCGTGCCCCTACGATGGGGCGCACCGCGCATTCTCGCCCTCGATCGCGGCCTGTTCCAGGTGCTGGGCGACGATCTCAAGAACGAGGCGTTTCGGGCCGCCCGCCTCTGGCGGTACGAGTTCGACCCGACCACCGACCTCGTGCTCTCGCCGTTTCGACCGGAGGCGGGCTTTGTGGGCGTGAACAACCAGGTCCGCGATCGGCTCGTCGCTTCCCTGTCCGACCGGCTCCATTTCATCCACGTCTCCCCCGGCGGCGGCATGGACCGCCTGCGACGCCTCGCGATCAAGGCCGGGCGAGAGGTCACGGAAGACGCCACCCCGGAGCCCGCGGGCGGAAGCGCGTCATAATGAACCCGTCGCGGAGTGATGTCCGAGTGGTCGAAGGAGCGCGACTGGAAATCGCGTATACGGCACAAACCGTATCGAGAGTTCGAATCTCTCTCACTCCGCCAGCGATCCGCCGCCGATGCCGCTAAACTGCACGGCAGGATGCCGCATTTCATTGCCACGCTGAGCCTCATCGTCACCGGCACCGATGCCATGCTCACCGCTCCGATTCGGCGGTTGGAAGCCGAGGACGTGCGCGCCCGATGCCAAGAGTTGTTTGCAACTGACGCCAACCTCGCCGACCCGGTCCACGACCGCATCCTGCTGATCAAGGCCAGCTACGGCTCCCGCGATGCAACGGGCAAGATCGTGCGGCAATCGGGCCTCATCGCGTACCCGTCGAACGGGGCACCGCGCGGCACCGTCGTCTTCTATCACGGCACCCGGGCCTACACCCAGGGAGTTCCCTCGCGCATGACCCGCCTTGGCGCACCCGGCACTCCGCCGAGCGAAGCCGAGATCGCGGTGCTCGCGTTCGCGACCGCCGGTTACGTCGTCGTCGCGCCCGACTACCTGGGCCTGGGCGATCATCGCGGCGTCCACCCGTACCCGCTAGGAGCGGTGAACGCGCCGTCGGGCATGGACCTGGCAAAGGCAATTCCCGTGATCTTCCGCTCGCCGAATCCGGACATGTTCGTCACCGGATACTCGGAAGGCGGCGCGGTGGCGATGTGGGCGGCACGTCAGTACGGACGTCAAGTGACCGCCGTGGCGCCGCTCTCCGGTCCGTATGACCTCACCGGCGCAACGCTGGATGGCTTGCTGGCGAGCCAGCGCGACTTTAAGCAGTGGGCGCCGCGGGTGTACCTCGCCGCCTACCTCGGCTACTCCTCCGCCACCTACGCGCGCAATACGCGGCTCGAGGACATCTTCACGCCGTCGTTTGCCAGCTACGTCCGGTTCCTGTGGAAGCAAGACCTGCCCGACGACAAGTTGGTGCTGAAGCTCGTGGGCAAGGCGGTGCAGCTCGGCGCCAACCGCAACCTCGATCGGTTGATCGCCGACAAGTTCAAGACACCGCTGGCGAAGCGGGATCGCAAGAACCCGGTCATCGCGCTCTTGGCGGCCAACAACGTGTACGACTGGGCTCCGGCGGAGCCGACGTACATGGTGTGTCTCAAATCGGACAACATCGTGAATCCGGAGAACACCTACCGGGCTTATGCCGCAATGCGTAAGCGCGGCGTGCCGCCCCAGCGAGTCAATTACGCCCGAATCGTGGACCCGAAGCTGGACCACGGCAGCGCCGCGCTGCCCGCCCTCATGCTGGCCCGCCGATTCTTCGACGGCGGCATGAACGCGGTGCCCACCGAGGGCAACTGACCCGGACCGGCGAGACGAAAACGCGGTAGGTACCCTATATCAATCGTGGCTCGAACCAAGCAGGTCCCCGAACCTCAGCTCATCTTCGACAAATCGCGCCCGGGACGCGTCGGCTGTAACGTACCGGTGGCCGATACGCCGGAAACCGACCTCCGTGCGGCCCTCGGCAACCTGCGCGACGAGTTGCACCTGCCCGAAGTGGCCGAGCTGGACGTCATTCGCCACTTCACCAACCTGAGCCAGATCAACTACGGCATCGACACCGGCTTCTATCCGCTCGGGTCGTGCACCATGAAGTACAACCCGCGCATCAACGAGGTCACCGCGCGATTCCCGGGCTTTGCCGCGTTGCACCCGATGCAACCCGTCGAAACCATCCCCGGCGCGCTCGAACTCCTGCACGGCGTTCAGTCGATGCTCACCGAGATCACCGGTTTCGACAGCATCACCCTGCAACCGCTGGCCGGAGCTCACGGCGAAATGACCTGCCTGATGCTCATCAAGGCGTACCACGATCAGCGCGGCGAAGGGCATCGGCACGTGGTGCTGGTGCCAGATTCGGCCCACGGGACCAATCCAGCATCGGCCGCGCGCTGCGGATACGACGTCAAGTCGATCCCGACCGACGCCGAGGGCAACACGAACTTGGCCGCGTTGGCCCAAGCGCTGGAGGGCGACAACGGTCGGCACGTCGCCGCGCTGATGCTCACCAACCCGAGCACGCTCGGCCTGTTTGAACCGAACATTCAGCAGATTTGCGAAATGGTGCACGCCGCCGGAGGCCAAGTCTTCTGCGACGGCGCAAACATGAACGCGATGGTCGGCACCACCCGCCCCGGCGATCACGGCTTCGACTGCATGCACCTGAACCTGCACAAAACGTTCAGCACTCCGCACGGCGGCGGCGGGCCGGGGTGCGGAGCGATCGGCCTTAAGCGGCACCTGGAGCCGTATCAGCCCGTGCCGGTGATCCGAGAGGAGAACGGCGCGATCATCGCCGACGAGCATCGACCCCATTCCATCGGACGGGTCGCGGCGTACTACGGTCAATTTCTGATGGAGGTGCGTGCCTACACCTACCTGCGCGCATTTGGCCGCGAGCACATGGCCGACATCTCGCGATTTAGCGTGCTGAACGCCAACTACGTGCGGGCCCGTATCAAGGACGTGCTGCCGCCGGCCCACGAACGCCCGTGCATGCACGAAGTCGTGGTGACCGCCGAACGGTACAAGAAGGAGCGCGGCGTACGCGCCCTCGACATCAGCAAGCGGCTCATCGACTACGGATTCCACCCGCCGACCAACTACTTCCCGCTGATCGTGCCGGAATGCCTGATGATCGAACCCACCGAAACCGAGAACAAGCAGACGATCGACGCGTTTTGCGACGCGCTGATCGCGATCTGCCACGAGGCCGACGCGACGCCGGACGTACTGCACGACGCGCCGAGCACGTCGGTGGTGGGACGGCTGGATGAGACCGCCGCCGTGAAGCATCTTGACGTCCGCTGGCGTCCGCCGGTGCGCGAAACGGTCTCCGCGTAACGTGACGAATCGGCCCGGCCTGCACCTTTCGATCGAAGGCGTGCGTCCGGGCGAGCTTCACATGGCCGAGGACGCCGCCCTGCTCGCAGCGGCCGAGACGGGCCTGGCCTCGGCGCGAGCCTACCGTTGGCCAGAACCCACCGTGAGCCTCGGCCGATTTCAGCGCGCCGAGGCCGTGCTGCTCGATCCCTCCGTTCCGTACGCGCTTCGTCCGACCGGCGGGGCGGCGGTGTACCACGGACACGACGTGACGCTGAGCCTCGCCCTTCCGCTGCAAACGTTGGGCACCGACGCCCGGCATGTCGAAACGGTTTACCGTGCCATGCTGCGTCCGCTGCTGACCGCGCTCCATGCAGTGGGAGTGCCCGCGACATGGCCGACCGAGCCGGTCCGCGATCCCCAGTCCGCTTACTGCTTCGGGGTGCGCGCGCCGTACGACGTCGTCCGGAGCGATACCGGCCAGAAATGCGCGGGGGTAGCACTGCGAATCACGCGGGGCGCCGCGTTGCTGCAGGTCAGCGTGCCGTTCCGGGCTCTGCGCCACGACCCGCGCCGGATGATCGCCGAGGCGACCGACGCCGCGGTCATCCCGCTGGATTCCGGCCGATTGATCAACGCCTTTGCCGCCGCACTCCGGACGAACTTCGACGTGCGGACCCGGCTGGATTCCACGCTGACCCGCGACGAAGCCGTCCGCGCGTGGCTCTGGAACCAGTGGGACCCGATCGGGGTGAACGACGTGGCGGAAGCCGCCGACGAATACGACGGCTACGTCGGGGCGGTGAGCGCGGTCTGGCAATCGCCCGGGCAGGCCGCGGTGCTCGATCGGATTCGCGCCGGGATGGGGTTGCCCGCCGAACGCCGCACGAACGATTCGGGTAGACCCTGACGCATGTCGATTCTGAAGGAGTTTCGGGACTTTGCCGCGCGCGGAAACGTGGTGGATCTCGCGGTGGGTGTGGTCATCGGAGGCGCGTTTGGCAAGGTCGTGTCGAGCTTCGTGGACGACGTGCTGATGCCGCCGATCGGCCTCGCCCTCGGGAAGGTCGACTTCAACAACCTGTACCTGCCGCTGGATTCCAAGGTCGCCGCCGGCCTGAGCCTGGCCGACGCCAAGAAGGCCGGCCCGGTGCTGGCGTACGGCAGCTTCTTGAACTCCATCGTGCAGTTCGCGATCGTGGCGTTCGCGATTTTTCTGGTGGTGAAGGCGGTCAATCGACTCCGCGGCCCGGAACCGGAGGCCGCCCCGGCCGGCCCGTCGGACGAGGTGGTGCTGCTGACGGAGATCCGCGACGCCCTGCGCAAGTGATGGAAC
>JANRKI010000051.1:0-46608 GCA_033763535.1 Fimbriimonadaceae bacterium
GCCTTCGCGTCGTTCGCCCGAATCTCGCCCAGCGGCACCGGTGTCCAACTCGTTGCTTCGGCCACCACGGTCGGAATCTCGTCTTCCACCCGCACCTCGGCCACGCCACTCGACCCATCCGTGCTGATCCTCAGTCCGACGAAGCCGGGGAAGGCCGCAAAGCGAACCGAGCTACCCGCCGCCAGATCGTAAGACTGTTCCGCCATCGCCGCGACGAAATCATTCGGTTGAATCTCCCAACGCGCAAACACGGCCGTCACGCGCACCGCGAGGGTCGCACTGAGGTTGGTGAGCCGAACCCGCTTCCCCCCCCCGCACGCACCGGCACGTACGCGTAATCTGTGGTCGAAAGTTGGGGAACCGGGAACACCCGGGCGTTCACGTAAGACGCACCCGATTGGGCCGCGGTGAGAAACATGGCGTCGCGGAGCGTCATACCTCTAAGATATCACGAATGGTGAGAAAAGTTCCTCGTCATCGCGCGCATTCTCTCAAGAATTTTTGGGCCCCGAAGCCGGTCAGCACCGGGGCCAAGCACTCCTAATTCGGGCAGAGCGGGTGCCACGGGGTGCGATCCGGTCGACCCGGAGTGGGCGGAATCGGGAAGTCGCGCATCAGCTGAACCCCGCTGAACGGCTCGCCGCACGGATCGCTGAGTGAGCTCCCGCGACTGCGCCACTTGGCATGACCATCAAAGTACGTCATGTTGACGCCACCGTTCTGCAGGCCGAGGGCGAGCACCGGCGGGTTGCCCGGCGACTTCGGGTACAGGTTCTTCGGCGGCTCGTACCAGCTGTCGTCGTAGCTACCGTCTTTGATCGTGACGATCACGATGTCGGCCGGCTTATCGACCACCGAGTAGATGAGCCCTTCCAGCGCGCGGTTTGCCACGTAGCTGCGTCGCAGAAGCGGACGACCGTTCAGCCCGTCTTCGAGCGGGTGCGGACGCTGGCCCGGGTCGCTCGGACTCGCGAAGATTTGCGTGTTCTTGACGTACGGCTGAATCTGGTTCCACCACCGGTTCTCGCGCGTGGCGCCAAACGGGAGGTTCGGCTGAAGTCGGCTCGGGTCGAGCGCGTGACCAAAGAAGAACAGCATGTCATCGTTTTCGGCGATGTACATTTGCAGGCCGATGCCCACCTGCCGCTGGTGATTGAGACACTGAGATTGCTTGGCCGCCGCCTTTGCCTGCGCAAAGACGGGGAACAAGATGGCCGCCAGGATCGCAATAATCGCGATCACCACGAGCAGCTCGATAAGCGTGAACCCCTTCCGCATGCATCACTATAGATGCACTCGTGTTAAGGGACGGTTAACGCGCAGGCATAACGATGCCGCCCACGCGAGAATCGGAGGGGTTTGGCGTGCCGTATCGCGGTTGATCGGTGGCCCACGCGGTGACGGCCGCGGCCATGAGCGCGTCTAACGCGTCGCCCTGGTCGTCGCCGTGCGCCATTGCTTCCGTCTCGGCGCTCCATTCCACCTCGACGCCGTGACACCGGG
The DNA here is from genome assembly GCA_033763535.1 of Fimbriimonadaceae bacterium. GTDB lineage: Bacteria > Armatimonadota > Fimbriimonadia > Fimbriimonadales > Fimbriimonadaceae > Fimbriimonas. The sequence goes on from JANRKI010000051.1 coordinate 1,504, forward strand.
CCCAGCCTCGCAGCGCACGCAGCAAGCGTTCGCGATGCGCCGCCCGCGCTTCGGGCCGAACGCCCTTCGGACGGCCTTTGTACGGCTTCGACTTTCGGCTGTGCGGGCTCCTCGGCAACAGTTCGGCGGCGACCGCACCGGGATACACCTCGATCGCAACGCGGTTCGGGTCGCCGGGCGAGATTCCGGGCAGGGCGAGTCCGGCATCCCACACCCGGCGGGCACCCTCGTAGTACATGAGTCCGACCGGCGGATTGACCACGTTGAGCGGCGAGGCGCCTCCCCACGCGGCGTCGTCCGGACGCAGGTCGCGGGGCGGGTTCTGCCGCACGTAGTCTCGCCACTCGTCGCGGGTCATCGCACGGACGGCGGCCTGAATCGCCGCGAGGTCGGTCCAACCGCACCGGTCGCAGAACGCGGCGGGAAGACCGAGGGGAAAGTCCAGCCCCGCCAGCCATGGCCCCGGCAGCCGCAACCATTGTTCGAAGGCAGTCCAATCGGTCAGGAGCACGGGCGGGGCGAACTCCCACCGACGGGCGGCGAGGCGTTGCCCTTCGACCACGACGATGGGATGACCGGGCTTTGGGGCCGACGTAAAGTCCACCCCAAAGACGCGATCCACCGGGTTACTCGCCGTCCTCGCGCGGCACGTATTCGTTCTTGCTAAACCAGCTGAGGTTGAACATGGTGCACACGGTGACGATGCCCGCCAAGGCGAGCCACGCTTGCCAGGTGGCCAGCGGAATTTTTTTCGCGGTGCCAGCCAGCGCACTCATGACGCCTTGGGCATCGCCCGCCGCACGCTCGGCGATGACGTTGAGGTGACTGTTGATGGTCAGCAAGTAGAGCTCGCCCTGCATACTCGGCACCGCGCTCTCCCAACCGAAGGCGAAGATCAGGCAGACGACCATCGCGCGGTTGAGTAGCAGGCTCACCAGTAAGAAGAGGGCGGTGTAGGCAAAGGCCCCGGTCACGATGGCGAGCAGGTCGCGGGCCACGGCGGGCGAGAATCCGCCCAGCGTGCTCAGCGCATTGGCCAAAACCGCGATCACCGCGATGCCGCCGACCGCCACGGCGGCCGCCAGCCACCGCGACAGCAACATTTGCCAGCGCGGAATCGGGCGCGTCAGCAGATACACGATCGTCTTCTGCTCAACCTCCTGACTCACGATCGCCGTCGCGAAGATGGCGGACATGAGGGCGAGCAGACGAAACACGATGAGCCCGCTGAGCAGTTGGTACGCCTCGGCCGGCGTCGTGTCGGTACTCGACAGCATGAAGACCTTTCCGACGGCGAAGAGCGCGATTGCGAGCGCGACCCAGGTGACGACTCGCTTCGGACGCAGGTAGTCGCGCAGGGCGTGGGTGAACAAAAAGGTCGCCATTTATGCCTCGATCAGGTACTTGAAGATCGACTCCAAGTTGTTGTCAGGAGACGTCACGCCTCGGATAGGGATGTTTTCGTTTAGCACCAATTGGGGCAAGACCTCATAAAACTGGTTCAGCTCGCGGGTCTGAAGCTCGATCGCCTGGCTCCACTCGTCCAAATCGACCTTCAGCACGTACGGCAACGCGATGAGTCGGCTGGCCAGTTCTCGCGGCTGGGGGGTTTCGATGCGAATGCGGTGCGGGTACCGGTCGAGGTACTCGCGGATGGTCCGGACGTCACCGGCCGCGAGCAATCGGCCGCGGTTTAGCAACATGATGCTTCGCGTCATCTGCTCCACTTCGAACAGAATGTGCGAGCTCACGATGATCGTTTTGCCCTGCGCCGAGAACTCGCCGAGGTAACCCATGAACTCGCGTCGGCCCACCGGGTCGAGGCCGTTCAACGGCTCGTCGAGGAGGATCACGTCGGGGTTGTGCACCATCGCCTGGGCAAGCTTGACGCGCTGCCGCATGCCTTTGGAGTAGCCCGCGATTTTTCGATCGAGCGCGTGACCCATGTTCACGCGTTCCATCATTTCGCCGGCCCTTGCCTTCGCGGTGGCATCGTTCATGCCGTTCATGCGCGCCATCGTGTAGACAAACTCGCGGCCGCTCATGTACTCGTAAAAGTTGTCGATTTCCGGGCAGTATCCGACGCGCTCGAACACGCCGGGGTTTGCAAACGGCTCCTCGCCAAACACCGTGATCGAGCCGGTGGTCGGGCGGACTTGCCCGGTGATCAGCCGCATCAGGGTGCTCTTCCCGGCGCCGTTCATGCCGAGCAGCGCGGTGACCCCGGGGCCGATCTGATACGACACATCGTTGACGCCGATGACCTGCCCGTACCAGCGCGAAACGCTGTCCATCACGATCATCCGCCGACCACCTCCACCGCGCGAATCTTTCGCCAGGCCAGGCCCAGCGAGATCACGCACAGCCCCAGCACGATCCCCAGTACGAGCACGATTGGCGGCGGTTCGATGGCGATGGCGCGCGGGGCCTGGATGCCGAACGGCGGCGTTCCGGATGTCCCCATGATCGCCTTGAACGATCCGATCAGCAGTCCGTCGAGGCTGCCGTAGTACAGCGTCTTCACAAACGCAGGCGCCTCCCCGCGCGAACTGTTCCAAGCCGCCCCCATGAGGACGGTAAAAAAGTTGGTGAGGAAGTAAATGCCGGCGTAGGTTGCTCCCGCCACGCGGCCTTGATCGAAGAGCGAACTGACTCCGAGCATGAGGCTGGAGTGCATCAACGCGGCGAGCGGCAACACCGCCATGAGCTTCGGAAACAGCCACGGGTCATCGGAGATGAATCCGTACTGGCGGAAGGTCAGGGCGCCGTAACCGTAAAACATGACGGTGGGAACCAACAGCGTGAGCCAGATCGGCAGCGCAATTCCGATCCATTTACCCAGTAGGTAGTCGGTCTTGTCCGCCGGTTTGCTCAGGTACACCATCAGCGCCTTCGACCGGTTGTCGTTCGCGATGGCCCCGGAGCCGAGCATGATGGTGACCGCCAGCAGCGGCAGTTGGGCGTAGGAGAATCCGTGCAAAAACTGGTCTTTCCACACCAGGCGCTTCATGAAGGCGGCCATCGGGGCCTCGCCCATCGGGTTCGCGCTAAGCACCTGCTGCACAAAGAACAGCACGATGAGCATGACGAGGTAGTACCAGGCACTCCCGATCATCACCGCCCAGAGGCCCTTGCGCTTTAACGCGAGTTGGATGCCTTGGCGAGCGATGACCCACCATCGCATTCGGGGCGATTCGAGGGGTCCGTCGTACCCTCGGTAGCTGAGGTCGGCGATCGGGCCGCCATTCGGGACGGTGCTCATGCGGTTTCGATGGCCTCCATAAAGATCTCTTCCAGTGTGCGTTCGGCGATCTGAAATCCGCGGACCTGGGCGTGGGTTGCCTGCGCCGCGCGAAACACCATTTGGGTCATCGCCTCCGGACTGCGGTCGGTGCTGATGCGGTACGTGTTCGGCCGGGTCGGCGTGACGAGTAGCCCCTCTTGCTCCAGGTAGCGGACGAATTCGGGAGAGGCCTCGCGGAGTTCGACATCGGCGGGCTGGCCTTCGATGGCTTTGAGGTCGCGAATGGTACCGGCCATCCGCAGTTTGCCCTTCATCACCACCACCACCCGGTCGCACACGCGCTCGATATCGGGCAGCACGTGCGAACTCACGATGACGTTGACTCCGCGACCGTGCGAAACCGAGCGGATGAGCGTCAGCATTTCCTCCCGACCGCGGGGGTCGAGTCCGTTGGTCGGCTCGTCGAGCAGCAGCAGCTTCGGCCCGTGCACGAGGGCTTGAGCCAGTTTGATCCGCTGCTTCATCCCGGTGGAATAGGTTTCGACATTGCGGTAGCGCGCTTCGCCGAGACCGCAGTACTCCAGCACTTCGTGCGCACGACGCAGGGCCTGCGGAGCCGGCATCCCCGCCAGCTCTCCGGCGTAGGCGACAAATCCGACGGCCGTCATGCCCGGGATGTGGCAGTCTTGCTCGGGCATCAGGCCGATCAGTTGGCGAATCTGTTTGCCCTGGGTGCGAATATCCCTATCGAGAACGGTCGCGCTGCCCGACTTCGGGTTCACGAAACCGAGGAGGGTTTTGAGGAGCGTGGTTTTGCCGGCCCCGTTGGGACCCAGCAATCCGGTGCACCCTTCCGGGATTTCACAAGAAAAATCGTCCAGGGCCGTAAACGGGCCGTACTGGACGGTGAGATTTTTGACCGAAGCGATTGACACGAATCTGGCTAGCTTAACACGCGCCCGACCGACGCTGGGACGTACGACCGGTTCGCGGGGCGTCGGTACACTCGGCACGACATGGAAACGACCTTAGTGCTCATCAAGCCGGGCGGCGTCTCGCGCAATCTGATCGGCGAGATCACGACCCGAATCGAGCGTCGGAACCTTCAGGTGGTGGGACTGAAACTCATCCACGCGGCCCGCGAGACGGTGGAATCGCATTACGACGAACACCGCGAGCGTCCGTTCTTTGGCAGCGTGGTGGACTACCTGACGTCCGGGCCGATCGTGGCGATTGCCGTGCGCGGCGAGAACGCGGTGAAGGCGATCCGCGCGATGATGGGAGCGACCAACCCGATCGATGCGACGCCCGGCACGGTGCGAGGCGACTTCGCCCTGACGATTGAGGACAACCTCACGCACAGCAGCAGCGATCCGGACGCCGCCGCCCGCGAGCTGGCCCTTTGGTTCCCGGAAGGCACGATCCGCTAAAGTTTGGACCATACGGTTCAAGGTGTAGCCATAGAAAAACGGTGTCCCGAATGTCGGGACACCGTTTATTGTAGGCGAAGTCTGAGTTGAACTGCCCCGGTGCTCTTGGCCCGGGGCAGACTTGAGGTTAGAAGTCCGGAAGGATCGCCTTGGCCGGCGTTCGCGGGCGGAAGTTGGTGGTGAGCACCACGAGCTTCTTGCCGCGTCCCTTCTCTCTGATTTCCGCGACGACGTAGAGCGCGTTGCCGTCGGTGTAGGCACCGCTGACTTCGGTCACGTCCGTTCGGTTGTCACCGACGCGGTTGATGGTGCGGGTACCGGCATCGCCACCGCCATCGGCCACCGTGGTGGTCGTGCGGAAGCGCAGGATGCCGCCATCCAGAATGTAATCGAACAGCACCAGAATCTGGTTGCCCGGCTTGTTCGCGTCGGCGTCGCCAAAGCTCCAGCCAGCACCGGTCGAACCGTCTTGATCCGTGGTGAGCGAGACCGTGGAGCCGGCCGTCACTTGCGTGAGCGGAGTGGCCGTGGTGGTCGTGCCGTGCACAAAGTTCGGCTTGACGAGCTGACCGTTCACGCGGGCAAATGCCGCGCCGGCATCGTCAAAGGCGAACTCGTACTCGTCCACGTTGGAGCCAAAGCTCGAGAACGTGACGGTGCCGAGCTTGTTGCCGTACACGTCTTGGGTGGAGTCAGTCTTCCATCGAAGCTGACCATTTTCCAATTCGATCCACGCGCGGATTTGGATACCGTCACGCTTCTTGTCCACGTCACGGAAGTACCACGACGCGAGGGTGCGTCCACCCGGGGCGGGAGGAGGGGGAGGGGGCGGCGGCGGAGTCACGTTGACCGCGTCCAGGATGTAGTCAGCCTGAGCGACGGTCGCAACGCCGACGAGAGTTGCGATCAAACCTGCCAAACGATTCAGCTTCATAAATACTTCAGCCTCAAACAAATTGTACGCAATGAAGTGGCCGAAGCGGTACATCTCAGACGGGAATTTTTCCGAAATACGAAGTTTTTTACGGGATTTCCAACAAAAGATCGTAAGGTTCCGCCGAAAAAACCTTTCCGACCGCGAACTGACCGGGCGAAATGACAGTCTGATTCTTTTTCATTGGAATGATCGCTAACCCATCAATCTCGGGTGCGTCTCGGAAAGTACGGCCGATCCAGTGACCGTCACGCTGGTCCTCGATGAGCACCCGGAGCTCGCGGCCGATCCACGACTGATTGATCTGGAGCGACACAGATTGCTGCTGACGCATGAGTGCGTCGTACCGCTGCCGCTTCACCCGGAACGGCACTTGATCGGGAAGGTCGTGGCTCGGCGTTCCCGGCTCGCGACTGTACACAAACGCCCCGACGCGGTCAAGGCGCGCCGCCTTCGCGAAATCCATCAGATACTGAAACTCCTCGTCGGTCTCGCCCGGGAATCCGACGATAAAGGTCGTCCGAATCGCGCACTCGGGCATCGCCGCCCGAACCTTCTCGAAAAGTTGCAGGTACCGCTCGCCGTCCCACGGTCGTTTCATCCGGCGCAACGTATCCGGGTGGGCGTGCTGCAAAGGGATATCAATGTACGGCAGCACCCGTTCCGACTCCGCCATGGCCGCGATCACCTCGTCAGTCAAGCGATTGGGATAGAAGTACAGAATCCGGATCCAGTCGATGCCGTCCACCTGGTTCAGTTCGCGCAGTAGCTTCGGAAGGGTGAATTCGCGGTACAGATCGAAGCCGTACTGCGTGACGTCTTGCGCGATGAGGTTGATCTCGCGGGTTCCCTGCCGCGCCAAATGCCGCGCTTCCTCGATAACCCGCTCGATCGGCTTGCTCTGGTGGTTGCCCCGAAAACTCGGGATGGTGCAGAACGTACACCGGTGATCGCACCCCTCCGACACCTTGAGATAGGCGCTCCACGGTCGGCCGGTCCGGGCGCGGGTCGGCACATCCGCCCACCGGTGATGCGGCGGTGATACGTCCAAGGTGGCCTGACGTTGGGCGCTCACCTCGCGGACGATCTCCGCAAACCGCGCCATCTGCCCGACACCGACGTAGCTATCCGCCCCGGGAGCCAACGTCATCAAGTCCGAGCCGAGGCGCTGCGCGAGGCATCCGGCCACGATGACCCGGTCCGTCTCGCCGCGATGCTTCGCCTTGACCGCCGCCTTGATCGCCGCGATGGATTCCTCCTTCGCCGATTCAAGGAAACCGCACGTATTGATGACGGTAACCGCGCTCTTGCGGGCGGCGCCGTCCACCCGGTAGCCCGCCTCGGCGAGTACGCCGGCAATCTCCTCGCTGTCCACCTCGTTCTTGGCGCATCCGAGCGTCACGATCTTGACGTTGGGCGCATCCGGCACGACAGGGTTGGACATCGCTCCATTATGAAGGCCCGCCGATGCCTCCGGTATCGTGAACTACGAGATGTTGCACACGCGCACAGGATCGTTGGGGATCGGCTTTCGACGCGGCTGGTCGGACTGGCAGAAGGACCTTGCCTCCGTCATTACCTTCGCCCAAGAGCAAGGGTTCGCCTGCATTGATATCGGCGGCAATCCGGACGAAGCGAAGCAGATTCACGACGCCGGGCTCCGGGTTGGTTCGGCGGACCTCTGGATGAACGATATCCTGAGCCCCGACGCCGACACCCGCAAAGTTGCGGCCGAGAAAGCAAGCGCACTCGTGGCAGACCTCGCCGCGCAGGGCGTCACCAACTACTTCAGCGTCATGCTGCCGCCGGAACCAAACCGCGCCCGCGCCGAAAACTTCGACTTCATGGTGGATGGCCTGCGCCAAGTCGCCCCCGCGCTGGAAGCGGCCAACGGCAAGCTGGTTCTGGAAGGCTGGCCCGGCCCCGGAGCACTGTGCTGCACACCCGAGTCCTACCGGGCAACCTTCGAGGCGGTCGGCTCCCCGGCGATCGGCATCAACTTCGACCCCAGTCACCTGCTGCGGATGCGCATCGATCCGGTTCGATTTGCCCACGAGTTCGCCGACCGCATCCATCACGTCCACGGAAAGGACACCGAATGGATCGACGAAGCGACGTATGAGTACGGCATCGAACAGCCGGCCACCCACGGCAAGCCGCGCGGATTTGGCGCGATGTGTTGGCGCTACACGATTCCTGGCCACGGCGAAACGCGCTGGACCGAGCTGTTCCGCATCCTCACCGATCGCGGCTACACCGGACTGGTGAGCATCGAACTCGAAGACGAAAACTTCAACGGAAGCGAAGAAGGAGAGAAGGCCGGGCTCATCGCCGGCGGCCACTTCCTCGCGAGCTGCTAAACCATGTCCACCAGCCGGTCGTTCCTTAATCTTGAACCCGAAGCGTTTGGGCTGAGCGATGCCATCAGCCACGACTTGCGGACGCTCGACCGGCTACTGGGCAAAATCTTGACCGCGCAGGGTCAATCCCACCTCATCGACCTCGCCCGGCGACTGGTGCAGGTTGACCTCGCCGACGTCCCGGACGTGCCCGAGTTTCGCGACCCGGGCCTCGTGCGAGACCTTGCCCGGGCATTTACCGTGCTGTTCCAACTGCTGAACGTGGCGGAACAGAAGGAGATCGTCCGGGTCAACCGCTCCCGCGGGCGCGACCGTCGGGAGTCCATCCGCGACGCCATCCGCCAACTCCGCGCGCGAGGCGTCACCGCTGAGACCGTGCAGCAGTCGCTTCGCGAGATCGAAATCATCCCGACGCTGACCGCTCACCCCACCGAGGCGAAGCGGAAGGCGGTGCTGGACAAACTGAACGCGATCGCGGTGGCACTGGCGAACGTCCATGCCCCCGCCCGGCTGGATGAGCCGCTCGATGCCGAAGGTCGCTCCATCGCCGAGGCCGAGCGACTGCTCATCGAGCTCTGGCAGACCGACGAGATGCGCTCGACCCGCCTCACCGTCGACGAAGAGATTCGGAACGCGCTGTACTTCTTCGACCGCACCATCCTCGATGTCGTGCCGTGGCTCCACGAGGACGTAGCGCGGGCGCTGGCCGAAACGTATCCCGAGGCGAGCTTCGACCTGCCGCCCATTCTCACGTTCCGCAGTTGGGTTGGCGGCGACCGCGACGGCAATCCGAACGTCACGCCCGAACTCACCGCGACGGCCCTGACGCAGTACCGGTCGGCCGTACTCAGCCGGTACGTCGCGAACGCCGAGGTGCTCCGTCGCGAGCTCACCCTGAGCAGCCGTCTCGTGCCGTTCGACGACGAGTTGCAGGCTTCGATCGCATCGGACCTCGCATCCTTGCCGTACTCCGAAATCAGCCGGACGCGCTATCGGGAAGAGCCGTACGTGCTGAAATGCCTCGCGATCGAAATGCGATTGCGCGGGATGCAGGACGCCGGCGATCCGACTGCCGGACCCGGCTACGACTCTCCGGACGAACTGCTGGCCGATCTCCGGCTGATCCAACGCAGCCTCGCGCGCCACTTTGCCGGACCGGTCGCGGCGGATGGCCGCCTCGCGCACTTTATTCGCCAAGTCGAATTGTTCGGATTCCACCTCGCCGCGCTCGACGTACGGCAGCACAGCGATGAGCACGCCGCTGCGCTGGAGCTGATCTTTGTGGCCGCCGGCGTCGACGATCAGCCCCGGTATCGCGACCTCTCGGAAGAGGAAAAACTGGCGCGATTACGGGCCGAGCTTCGAAATCCGCGACCGCTCTTGCCCAACGGGCATCCGGTCGGCGAGACCGTCCGGCGGGTGCTGGAAGTCTTCCACGTGATCCGACGCGCGCATCGCGACTACGGCCCGGCGTGCCTGCAGGCGTACATCGTGTCGATGACGCACGGCGTTTCGGACCTGCTGGAAGTCCTCGTACTGGCGAAAGAAGCGGGCCTGTCGGGCGCGTTCGACGTCGTACCGCTCTTCGAAACCATCGACGACCTCCACCGCGCGGAATCGCTGACCCGCGACCTCCTGTCCTTGCCGGAGTACGCCGAACATCTGCGGCTACGTGGCCAGCGCCAGGAGATCATGCTCGGCTACAGCGACAGCAGCAAAGACGGCGGATTCCTCGCGGCAAATGCGGCCCTGCATCAAGCCCTTGCCGACCTTGCCCGGATCGAACACGATACGGGCATTCCGCTCCGGATCTTCCACGGGCGCGGCGGTACGGTCGGACGCGGCGGCGGTCGCGCCAATCGTGCGATCTTGAGTCAGCCCGCGGGCAGTTTCAAGGGTCGAATTCGGTTTACTGAGCAAGGCGAGGTCATCAGCTTCCGGTACTCCATGCCGCCGATCGCGCACCGCCACCTCGAGCAGATTGTCGGCGCCGCGCTCTTGGCGATGCACCCGGCCCCGGTCGCACCCGACGCGGATGCTCCCGATGCGCGGTACTCGGCCACGCTGGCCCGGCTCGCCGATGCCAGCCGCCATACGTACCGATCGCTGGTGTACGAGAACCCGGACTTCTGGACCTACTACACTCGCGCGACACCGATCGAGCACATCTCGCTGCTGCCGATCGCCTCCCGCCCCGTGTTTCGGCCCGGCAAGGCCCTCGCCGACATCTCCGCCCTCCGCGCGATCCCGTGGAACTTTGCGTGGGTACAAAATCGGGCCACTCTGGTCGGATGGTACGGACTCGGCCGAGCGCTGGCCGATCACCTCGAGACCCCGGACGGTCGCGCCGAACTGCAGGCGATGGCGAAAGAGTGGCCGTTCTTCCAGACGTTGCTCGCCAACGCGCAGTTAGAACTGGCCCGGGCCCACCTGCCCACCGCGCAATCGTACGCCACGGGCCACGACGAACCCGCCGTCGCCGCCGTTCATCAGACGATCGCCGACGAATACGCCCGCGCCCGGTCGGCGGTCCTGACGATCACCCGTCAGCACGACCTGTTGGACGAAGCCGAGGTCGTGCGGCGCACGATCCGCTTCCGCAACCCGGCCGTGGTGCCACTGAGCCTCATGCAAATGTCGCTTATGCGCCGCTGGGGAACCCTGACCGAGGAGGAGCAGGCCGGGCCGTGGCGCGAGGCTATGCTGCAGACCATCGCGGGGCTGGCCGCCGCCATGCAAAGCACCGGCTAACGGCTCAGGTGTGGTACTCGGCGTTGATTCGGACGTAGCCGTAGCCGAGGTCGCAGGTGTAGACGGTCGCCGTCGGCTCGGCCGCGTCGCCGATCGCCAGTTCGATCCGAACGTGGTCTGACTTCAGCGCCGTGGACACCTTCTTCGGGTCGAACGGGGCCGGCGTGCCGGATTCGAACAGGACGTGCGCTTCGTCTTGCGCCACCACCTGCAGCCGAACGTCCTCGGGCGAGAATCGGGCCTGGGTTTTGCCGGCGGCCATCAGGATGCGCCCCCAGTTCGGGTCGCAACCGAACATGGCTGTCTTCACGAGCGGCGAATCCGCGATGCTCCGCGCAATCCGCTCCGCTTCCGGGTGACCCGTAACGGTGACTTCCAGCAGCTTGGTCGCGCCTTCGCCGTCGCGAGCGATCTGGCGGGCGAGGTCGTCCACCACCTGCCGTAATCCGGCCGCGAACTCCGCCTCATCCGGCGCGAACCCGCTCGCGCCGTTCGCCAACACCAGCGCCATATCGTTGGTGGACGTGTCGCTATCGACGGTGACCCTATTGAAGGTCGCATCGCAAACGTCTCGCCAAATCCGATCGAGGTCCAGTGCGCTCACGTCCGCGTCGGTGAACACAAACGCCAGCATCGTCGCCATGTTTGGCGCGATCATGCCCGAGCCCTTCGCGATGCCGAGAATCGTGGCCTCGCCGACCCGAGTGGACGCCTGTTTCTCGACGAGGTCCGTGGTGAGAATGGCGTCCATCAGCGGCCGCACGTCGGTACCGAGCTGTCCGGCGGCATGAAAAACGCCGCGCTCCACCTTCGCCATGTCCATCAATTGGCCGATGACGCCGGTGCTGGCCACCGCGATCGGTTCGCGGTCGAGCTGTAACGCGGTCGCCGCGAGCTGCTGCATTCGAATCGTATCGCGCCGACCTTGCTCGCCGGTGCAACAGTTGGCGTTGCCGCTATTGACGACGAGCGCACGAACGAAACCGCCCGCCATCACCTCACGGGTGGCATCCACGCACGCGGCCCGGACGGAGTTCTGCGTAAAGACTCCCGCCGCCTGCGCCGGCCGATCGCTGACCGCCAGGCCCAGATCGTTCCGCTTGTTCTTGAGCCCGCACCGCACCCCGGCGAATTGAAACCCTTTCGGCACCACGTCTTCCATTGAACCTAAGGCCACACCGCTTCCATCGGGAGCCCGGTCGCCTCCGGAAATCCGAAGCGAAGGTTGAAGTTCTGCACCGCCTGCCCGGCCGCGCCCTTGCCCAGGTTGTCGATCGCGCACAGCACCACCGCGTGGCCGGTCCGCGCATCGAACGTCGCGTAAAGGTCGGCCCGATTCGTCCCGCGGACCTGCTTCGTCGACGGCGGCGATTCGACCAGGCGGACGAACGGCGAATCGGCGTAGGCATCGCGCAACGTGGGCACGAGCGCATCCGGCGTGTCGCACCGGAACTGGCAAACGGAGAGCATGCCGCGGGTCATGGGCACCAGCACCGGCGTAAAGCGCACCGCTCGCCCAAGGACCTGCTCCAGCTCGGGCACGTGGCGATGCCCCACCACTCCGTAGGCCGACGTCGCCTCCGCCAGTTCGGAAAAGGTGTACGCCGGGTCGCGCTTCGCCCGGCCCGCGCCCGATACTCCGGTCTGGCTCACGATCACCGGCGTCTCCAGCAGGTGCCCGGCCCGCTGGAATGGCACGGTGGCCAGGGCCGCCGCCGTGACGTGACAGCCGGGATTCGCGATGAGCGCCGCCTGCGCGATCTCGGCATGCGGCACCAGTTCGGGCAAACCGTACGCGATCGGCCCGACATCCGGAAGCGGGCCGTGGCCGTACGCCGATTGCCGGGTCGCGTCGTCCACAAGGCGAAAGTCGGCGGAGAGATCGATGATCACCGATCGGCCCGCCCACTCCGGAGCGGCCTCGCGGGCAAACCCGGACTCTTGCGCCAAAAATACGACGTCGGCCGAGATGGCGCGAGGGTCGTACTTTTGTAACGTGAGCTCCGATGGAAGCCATGCGGCCCCGGTCGCTAGCGGTTGCCCATCGAGCCGTTCGCTCGTTACGGCGACGAGTTCCGCCCCGGGATGGCGCGCAAGAATCCGCACGAGCTCGGCCCCGGTGTATCCCGTGGCCCCAACGATCGCTACCCGAACCCGATTCATCACGTTCCGAAACGATGGTGTCACAATTCGGAAGATGAAGAAGGTTTTGATTTCGATGGTCCCTTTTTTGGCCGCCGCCGTGGCGTTGGCCGACGACTGCCACGCGCCGAAGGACGCATTTATGGCGGAAGCGGAAGCGATGATGGCCGCCGCCGAAGGCAAGCCGGCCAAGAAGGCCTGCTGCCGCAGCACCGTCGCCAAGCCGGTGGTGAAGATGGAGTCGGGATGCTGCAACGCCAAGGGCGAAACGCCGAAGTTCAAGGTGTTTGTGGCGGGCAACGGCTACAAGTTCTTCGGATGCGAAGGTTCGGCGGCGGAAGGCCGTAAGGAAATGATCGCGAAGGGCGCCAAGGTCGGTCGCGTTCAGAAGCTCGCGAGCCGCTGAGCGGTTCCTGAATCAATTAATGGGCCGGTTCCCCCGTGCGGGGGACCGGCCCGTTTGTTTTTCGCCGGATCACCCCGGAGTAACCTCGCATGCATGCGGATCACGATTCTCACCGGCGCGGGGATCTCTCGAGAGTCGGGTCTCCAGACGTTTCGCGACGGCGACGGGCTGTGGGCCGGGCACTCCATCGAAGAGGTCGCGACCGCCACCGCCCTCCGGCGGAATCCGGAGCGCGTGTACGATTTCTATAACTCGCGCCGGGCCGAGGTACGCCGTGCCGAGCCGAACGCGGCCCACTACGCCCTCGCGGAGCTCGCCAAGCGGTACCCGGAGACGATGATCGTGACCCAGAACGTCGACGATCTGCACGAGCGCGCGGGGAGCCCGCAGGTCATCCATCTGCACGGCGAGGTCTTGCTGGCCCGGCACGTCGACGATCCGGACTACCGGGTGGCCGTTCCGGGCGACCTCCACTTCGGCGATCTTTCGTCCGTGGGCAAGCGGCTGCGCCCGCATATCTGCCTCTTCGAGGAAACGCCGTTCGAGTGGGACCGGGCGGTGCGGTTCGCCCAGCGCGCGGATGTGTTCGCCGTGATCGGCACCAGCCTCAATGTGTATCCGGCGGCCGGACTGCTGGACCTGACCCGCGCGTCGTCGGTCACGCTCATCGACCCGAACCCGCCGTCGGTACCCAGCCGCGTGCAGGTCATCGCCGAACCGGCCACGACGGGCGTGCCGCGATGGGTGCAAACTCTGCTCGGGGGCGAGGGTTAACGTGCCCGCCCGCACGACTCCGGCCGCCCCCGACACCCCGGTCGAAGCACTTTGGAACCTGAGTGACGTCACCGCCGGCTGGCTACGCGAACTCGGGATCCGGACCCACGCGGAATTGGCCGCTTCGGACTTGCACATCGTATGGTCCGATCTGAAAGTGCGCCACCGCCAGGTGACAAAGCTCATGTTCTACGCGCTATGGGGGGCGGTCCACGACGTGCACTGGAACCAGACGCCGCCGGACGTGATCGACGCTTTCGAGGCCTATCGCACCACGTTCGCCGCGAAACGAGGCTAAGCCACCCATGAACGCGCATCGTCTTGTCCTCGTTGGCGGCCTCATCGTCGTGATCGGCTTGGCGATCGGGGCTTACATCCTCGGCCAACGGGCGAGCGGTGCATCGACGCCGACCGGCGAAGATGTTGCCGCGCCGCCCCGCATGATCATCGTTCCGGTCGCGCTGGACAAGCCACGAGAGATCGCACCTACGCCGTCCGCACCGTCTGAAGTCCCTTCCCCACCGGCAGCACCTCCTCCCGCCGATCCTTGGCCCAATCTCCCGTCGGATGCCGAACTCCGAAAAACCGCTGCGCAGAAGGCCGAAGAGCTGCTCGAAGCCCGCGCCCCGTACATTACGGTGACCCGTTTTCGCGAGGAGCGCGTGATCAAGCGCGGCATCTACACGTCTCGGTACCGCGACATCGAGTACGAAACGCGCAAAGTTCCTTACCCGGTCACCCGTCGCGCGGCCGCCATCTGTCACGAGAGCGGGGTAGCGCTGCGCCGGACGCCGGAGGAGATCGTCGCGCGGGTCCGCGGCGAGTACGAAACTTCCCGGGCGCCCGGCACGCGGGTCCCGAGTGCGAGCGCGACGGTGTACCTGCGACTGGTGCGCTTTGCCGGCGATCTCGGCCGCGATCAGTACGATTGGGAACTGCGGCAAGGCGAACCGACCGAGACGACCGAGCCGAGCAAGACTACCGGTGGATAAGCCCCCTTACTTCGCCTTGCTCACGCCGCGAATCGCCGCCATGACTTCGTCTGCGCTCATGCGTACCTTGTAGTCGTGGTTCCAAGACCGGAACCGCACCCGCGCCGTCCGATCCACCACGAACAGTGAGGCGAGCGGGAGCAATTGCTCGTTCGCCGCGAACGCCACATTGAACACCCGCATCAGTTTGCCCCGCTCGTCGGAAAACGTATCGTAGCTCACGTCATTTTTGGTCGCCGTCGCCTTCAGCGCTTCGGGAGATTCCGGGCTGACCGCGATGAGTCGGTAGCCCGTGCGCTCAATCTGCGCCCGAATCCCGCCGAGCGCTTGCAAATGGCGATTGCAAAACGGGCACCAGCCACCCCGGTAAAACACCACCACCGTCGGCTGATTCGCCAGCATTTTTGCGAGGTCCACGACCTTACCGTCCGCAGCTCGAACCGGCGTCCATTGGATCTTGGTCCCCACCGCCACCGGTCGAATCATCTGCGGGCTCGGGAGTAAGCCCATGGCGGCCGGAGGCTCTTTCGCGGGTTCCATCGTGACCGCAAACTCGGATTCGTCGGATTGACAACCCGCGCTTACGATCGACGCGACCAGCGCACCGATCCAGAACCGGCCGCGATTCACGGGTTCACCATGAACGGCCAGGACGCTGCCGCCGCGCTGCCCTTGCCGTCGCGCGCCACGATCACCACGCGGTACGGACCGGCCTCCGACGGTACGCGAACTGAAAGCGGCGAACGCGCCACGCCCTTGCCAAACCGCTTCATCTCCTTCTCGAAATCACCCACGAACCGCTTCTTCGGGTCGTCGCTTAACACCTCGTACTTCACGGAAACCGGGTCCCCATCGGGGTCTCGAACGGTGAACGTGAGCGGCACCGACGTGCCGGCGGCCAAGCCACTGCTTGATACCGGTGTCCGAAGCGCGATCGCTGGCGCCCGGTTCGCGGGATACTTCCCCGTCCAGGCGCGCTGAATCTCGTCCACCGCGGCCAGCTTTTCGCCGGATCGCAAGAACGTGTCGAACCAGGACGCGGTCGCCACCGAGCTCTTTCCCCAGTAAAACAGGTAGCTGCCCAAGATTCGGCCCGGCTGCGCGCGAATGACCCGCTGGTAATCGCGCGCCAAAATCGCGGCCTTCTCGGTGGAGCTCGGTTCAATGGGCGTCTTCCACGGGGTCTGGGCGGCCTGCTGCTGAATGGGTGCCTGAAACTCTGTGATGAAGTAAGGCTTCTTCCACGCCGACATCCGGCTGGCCAAGGTGGGCAAGCCACCGTACGAGTTGATCCCAAGCGCATCCAGCGACGGCGCATATTTCAGGATGTCGGCCATCTTCTCGGGCCACATATCGGCAACGACCGAGATCACCGGGTGGTTCGGGTCCTCGCGCTGAATCGCCGCGGCGATCTGTTCAACCGCTTGCCAAGTTTTCGCCCCGGGCGCAGCCAGTTCCATCTCGTTGCCCACCGCCCACATCAGCACCGCCGGATGGTTGCGAATGCGCCGGACGTCTCGCATCGCCGCCGCGTACTGATCGGCGACTTGCTTCGGGTCGTCGTAGTTGAAGCCGTGCTCCTTGTGCCCGAGCCAAATGCCCACGCAAACGCTGAGACCGTTGGAGTGCGCTTCGTCCAGAAGTTTGTCCACGTCGGGGCCCGATCCCCATGTGCGAATGCTGTTGGCCCCCGCTGCCCGCAGCTTCGCAAGCTCGCGCTGGGCGCCGGCCCCTCGCACAAACATCGGCTTGCCGGCGCGACGCAGTTCGTACTGACCGTTCGGGCGGCGGATGATCTCCGTCCGAATCGGTCCTGCGGGTGCCGGACCCGAATTGCAAAGCAAGGTCGCCAAGATTCCAAGCATGTATTCCGTTATACGCGGGGCACACGCCTATAATGCCGATGATGCTTCGACGACGAGGACTTCCGCTGCCCCTGCTTTTGGCCGTGACGCTGCTGCCCAGCACCAACCTCGCCCGGCCGAACCCGCCGCAGGCAACGCGCCCCTTGTTCGAGCTGGATCGGCCGTTCCTCTTTACCTACGGAACGTGGCAAGGCAAGGCGAATCACGCGGGCAAAAGCGTCACGGTGGACGCAACTCCTCGGGGCGGCGGAGGCTGGAACACCGAGCTGAACCTCGGCGAATCGGCCGATTGGTCGCCTACGGTGCAGGTGCGCGTGCTCCCGGGCAATACGATGCCCGCACTCAACCTGATGCTGCGCGACGACAAGGAGCGTTCGGCCACGTACCGATTCCGGATGCCCGTCACCGGAAACGTGGCGTGGGTCATTCTCGACGAGGCCGCCCCGCTGAACAAGCCCAACGCGGCCGAAGGCGGGCCAATCGATCTGACCCGCATCCGCCAGGTCCAGATCATCGGCGATTGGTCGTCCGACCAGCGTGCTGCCATCGAAGTGCTGGGCATCGGCCTGCGCCCGGCGGATGAGGCGATGGCCGAGGTTCGCGCGGCCCGCCAAGCGCGCGAGGACGACGAGGCCCGCAAGGCCGAAGAAGAACGAAAATCGCTGCGCGAACGGTACGAACGTCGCACCACCCAATCGCCGCGTCTGGCCAGCGTCTCGTTCCTGGGCCCGGACCTGCTGAACGTGGAGATCGTGGCCGGACGCGTGACGCTCGGCACCGTGACCAAGTACACGCCGCGGCCGGGCGATAACACCCGTCGCGACGGCGAAAAGCTCTTGCTTATTCGCGAAGGGCGCGAGATCGGCTACCTCATCGGAAAGAAGCGCGATCACCTCCGCACGTACGAACGGTACGAAGGCGACCCGCTGCTCGACGAGTTTGCGAGCGACCCGGCGCAATTCCGCCTCAGCAGCGAATCGGACCCGCGCTACGCCCAAGAGGTCCGCGCGGTATCGGTCCAAAGGAAGACCAAGCCAATCGACGCGGCGTTCCCCGGCTACACGATGGTATTGCGGCACCGCCTGTATCTCAAACTTCCGCAACCGCTCCAGCCCGGCAACCGTTACACGCTCAAGTTCGGACGCCTCAACGTGGTCGTTCCCCAAACCCAGTTTGTGTACGCACCCGACCTGGTGCCGAGCGAGGCCGTCCGTGTGAACCAAATCGGGTTCCGACCGGACGACCCGGTCAAGCGCGCGTTTGCCAGCGTTTGGCTTGGCACCGGCGGTGCCCACACCTTCTCCGAAGGCACCGAGTTCCGCGTGGTGAACGCGAAGACGAACGCGGTGGCCTACCGAGGCAAGCTCGCCGTTGCCCTGGCGCCCGACGCCACCGAGCGCATGGGCAATCGGACCGCAAACTTCAGCCAAACCGGCGTGTACCGCATGGATTTCGCCGAACTGCGCACGCCCGGCACCTACCGCGTGGTGGTCGATGGCGTGGGGACCAGCCTGCCCTTCCCCATCGCCGCCGACGCGTGGGAGCGCGCCTTCAAAACCCAGATGCGGGGCCTCCTTAACAATCGGTCCGGCATGGAGCTTGGCCCGCCCTACACCAGCTTCCGCAAACCGGTGGACTTCTCGCCGAAATCGGGCGATACCCCCACGCAGTCCACGCATATCTTGCTGGATGGGCCCGAGGCGCACGAACTTCTGAAGAAGGGCGATACCGGCAAGCCGGTCCCCGAGGCGTACGGCGGCTATCAAGACGCGGGCGACTGGAATCCGCGACGGGCCAGCCACCTCAAGGTCACCCTCGCGCACCTGGAGCTGAACCGCCTGTTCCCGACCTACTTCCGACCGCTCAAGTGGAACATTCCGCAGACCTACCGGATGCCGGACACGTTGAACGAGGCGCACTGGGAGCTCGATCTGTTCCGCCGGCTCCAAACCAAGGAGGGCGGCATCCGCGGCGCGGTCGAAACTCCCGGCGATCCGAAAGAGGGCGAGGTCAGCTGGCTTCAGACCGATCGCGTCTACGTGATGAACCCAGACCCGGTCTCCAGCTGGTGGTACGTGGCGGCGGCCCTGCGGTTTGCCGAGGGCGTACGACCCCACCAGCCGAAGCTCGCCGAAACCTACCGCGCCAGCGCCATCCGTGCGATGGAATGGGCCGAGCGCGCCATTCCGAAGTTCCGCGCCAAGATTCCCTGGCAAGGCTGGAGCGTGCGCAACCTCGCCGCCGCCGAAATGCTCCGCGCGACCAAGGCCGAGCGCTGGCACCAAGTGTTCTTGGCCGATACGGTCCTGAAGGAAGCGAACCCGGACCTCTTCGTGTGGGGCAAAACCATCCAGTCCGACGCGGCCTTTGTGTACGCCACCCTGCCCACCGGCGTCGGTCGACCAGACCTCAAGCGGAAGGCCATCGCCGCCATCGAGGCCAAAGCAAAAGCGGCGCTCGCGTTTGCCGCCGGAAACGCGTGGAATCTCACCACGTCGGACCCCGGCAAGCCGATGATCATCGGCTTCTTTAGCGGCCCGCACGCCATCGATCTGGTCCGCGCCCACTACCTGACGAAGCAGCCGGAGTACGTGGCCGGGGCCGTCGCGGCCTGCCTGTTTTCCGGCGGCGCGAATCCGAACAGCGTGACGTACACCACCGGCGTCGGAACGCAGTCGGCCATGGCCTTCAAGATCGACAGTCGGGCCACCGGACAGCCGACGCCCGAGGGCCTGACGATCTACGGCAACGCCGACCTCACCGCCTTCCGAAACGACAACTTCCTCACGTGGCCGGTCACCTGGCACGTCAGCCGGGTGGCCATCCCGAGCGCGTGGGATTGGCCCGTGACCGAGGCCCTGTTCGAAACGTGGTTGTATCCGGGCACGCTCGAGTACACCGTGGACGCATGGGAACCGAACGTTTACGTGTGGGGTTACCTGGCGGCACGCAGGTGACGTTTAACGGGTATTCGATCCAGAGTTTCTTTTTGCGCTCCGAGTTTCAAAGGATCGAATCACCTTCTGAATCGGCGCCGTTCGAATAACACCATTTTCAAAATCCGGGTACGTGTAGTGCTTCAATTTGAGACTGGCAAGAAACGCCTGTTTTTCACGCAGCTTCTTCGCCGTGTAACCCACGTGCGCCCGGGCGTAGTCATCCGGGCGCACGTCAAGATCGGAAATAAGCGAAGATACAACGAGTTCCGAGAAGCTAAATCGGCTCGTGCCAGACCGGTCGTAGAGGTACAGCCGCCAGGGACGGGGATTGCCACTCGGTGATAACGGATTGCGCTCCATCGTGGTCATGTTTCGCATATTTTGCATCACGGGCTTTTCCGCGCGAAGTTCGGCCACGTTGATTTGCCGAAGGACCACCTGTTCCAGCAAGTGATCCACATCGGCGGGGGACCATTGGTTCGCCTTCCGATCCTCCTCCCAAATGTACGGGTAAAGCGCTTCCCCGTCGCCCCGCAAAATCGCTTCGTCTAACCGCTGTACGATCTCGACGCGACTCGGACCACGCGAGAGGAAGTACTTGAGCGCTAGCCCAACCACGCAGAGGCTCGCGATGACGACGAGAATAGTCTCACGTGGCGAAGGCTTGCGCGTCGCGCTCATTTCGTTCACGGATCGATGAGGCTAACGCAAACCTTTTTCGGCGTGCACTCTGAGAAGGCACCGGTGCTGGTCGTTGCGTCGAGCCCGCTGCCGCACCACGGCCAACCGATGCAGGTGTACGATTGCCACGTGCAGGCGCAACATTGACTCGATGATGTTTTGCACACCTTCATGAGGGGTCCAACGGTGTACACGTGGCATCCATTGCCACAACCGTATGCCGTACAGTTGTTGCTCCCCGCGAAGTCAGGGTCAGTGCCGTAGCTACAGACGGCGAGCGGAGTTACGAATGCACTCAGTAGAAGTGCGGCGGTGATGATGTGCTTCTTCATTGTTTTTCCCAGTCACTGTAAGATGCAAGGCTGCCCGGTTTCGTTTGGCGCTCAATATGGCCATCGTAAAATAGTCCGATTCCGAATTTCACCGTAAAGGTTTCGAACCGGTCTGACAATCCCGGATTGTGGGTGTCGTCAACTAACACGACCGGATTTCCACCAGTGTTGGTGACGTGCTCATTCCACGGTTCGACTTCAATCGCTTTTGTCGCGACCATGTAGGTATAGGCCGTCCGGTCAAACGGCGGATAGACCACTCCCCCGGTCCGGAACATGTCTTCGGGCAAGTTTTTTGCAATCTGCAGCCCTTTCAGAGAGAGAGGGTACGAGATTCCGTTGATGTTTCGCTCGCTCGTTTCTTCCGCATAGAGGGACAGCGCAACGTGCCACTGACGCATCTTCCCGATCGATTGAGTCACCATTGCGCCACGCTTCGATTCGACCAGTACCGGCGCAAGTAACGCACCAAGTACCGCCAGAATCACCATGACGCAAATCACTTCAATGAGGGTGTACCCACGCGACCTCATGCTCGTTCCTCGGGGGTCGACTGCAAACCGATGATGTTGCCATCACGGACGCGCACCCATCTTCCGGCCCAGGCGATATTGAGAAACTTCGCCAAACGCAAATCAAACTTCATGAAGGTAAAACCCGGACTAAACCGCGGACCGAGTTTGCTACGGTAATCAATATGGTCGGACATAATTATGCCTTTCTCACCGGACCGAAGCGGGTAGGCGCTGGCGTCTAGCTGACTTGCGTTGCATCCCGATACACACTCCGGAAAGACGAGCAGATATGAACCTTGGCTAAACATTCCTTTCGGCAACGGCTGGCCGATTTTTGGGTCAGCTCGCCTCCACTCGCTCAAGACCTCACGAAAACTTGCGACCTGCGGCTCCTGCCGAGGATAGCGCAAGTGAGCAGTCGCGACGAGACCGGCCGAAACAACGCTCGCCAAGATCAAAACGCCGTACCGCAACTCCATAGCAGAATCATATTCCCCCCCCCACACGTGTCAAGAGCTTTTTTGAATTTCTATGGATACATGATTTTGAACGCCGACCTTTGCCGCTGGAGACTCTTGACGAGCAACGTTGCGTGGACGAACCCGGTTGGAACGCCGCGCTCAATCAGCTCCTGGAGTATCTGAAATCAGCGGATGCCTAATGCCAAAAAGGACCCGGCTTTCGCCGGGCCAATCTTGGCGTTCTGAAGCACAGACAGAAAGTTAGTTGATCTGTTCGAAGTTACTGGCCAACCCGATGCCCTTGAAGGCGTCGAATCCGGCGCCGCCGTCGCTGCTCGGCGAACCCGTAAAGCCGAGGAAAGCGTTCATTTCCGCAAAGTCGTTTCCGGCGCCCATCAGCAAGCGCGGCGCCCCCGCGATCCGGTCGGCACCGATCACGGCGAGGTCATCGCCGTCGCCGGTATTGAACACACCCGTACCTTGCAGCGTGCCGCCGAACTTCGCTTCGAGCACGTCGTTGCCGCCGCCCGTTAGCAGTTGACCGCTGGTGGTGGTCGTCGCCATTTCGCTCACTTCGTACAGGGCCTTGTCCATATCGAGGCCAAGGTCAAGGTTCGAACGCAGCGCGAGGTTTGAGCGTTGGTTGCCCTTCGCGCTGAACAGGTAACCGTCCATACCGGCGCCGAGGTTGCCGCCCAGGTTGACGGTCTGCGACGGCGCGTTGATGCCCATGAGGACCGACCAGTTGTCCAGGTCCAGACCGCCGAACGTATTGATCGTGATCGCCGACGACAGGCTCGGATCGTTCGATTGCACGAACGCAAACCCTTCGTTTAGCCCGCCGCGCAGGTCCATGGTCCAGTTGCAGGTCAGCCGTTGCGCCGCCGAATCCATCTCGACCAGCACCTTGTCTAGGTCATCGCCGCCGACCACGCGAACGGTCGACGAGGCCGACGGAGTGGCGAACACCTTGAAGTCGAGGTCGACTTCCGACTGACCGGCACCGGTGTTGATGTCGATCGACGGCACCGTCACGGCTTCCACTTTCACCGCGACTTTGTCGTTGCCGCCGTTCGTACGGATGACGATGCTGCTGATCCCGCGGAACAGGGCACCATCAATGACGCCCGGTGCGCCGAAGACGCGGGCCTCGCCCGGAATCTGGCCGACTTCCACCGTGAAGCTGTCGTCCGTGTTCGGGGTGACGATCGTGAGCGTGCTGCCGCTTTGGACGGCTTGGGCAAACACGACCGACTGAACGGCGATGAGCGCAAATGCGCTGAGAAGCGTTTTCTTCATTTCCTTTCCTTGCTCGGGCGATGAGCCCGCCTGTTCTGCCAAGGAACGGAGTGCGCGGCGACATTAACAACGTATTTTTTGCGAAGCTACATGCCGACGGTCGTGTGATCGGCCAATTCTTCCTCGGCGCGCTTGAGGTCGCGAAGCTGTCCGAGCACGGTATCCACGCCCGATCCGGGCTGCAATTGCATCTCGACCTGGGTACTCGTCACAATGGATTCCGCCTCCACCGCCAGACGTTGCAACTTGTCCGCGAGCTCTGATGACAGCATCAGCGCGGAGGCGTGCGTACGGGGAGATTGCCGCGGACCGGCCCCGAACGATTCCATCGCCTCGGATACGTAATCCATCGGGTCGCGACTCTTCACCTGGTCGGGCAACAGCGGCGCGAATGACAGCAACACCTCGTGCATGGTGTCATCCGCCACCGCGCGGACCTTGTCGCGCAACGCGACGTAGTGGGTCGGCAACTCTACCCGGGCCCAGGCCCCGTTCGACATGGAGTAGTGCACCCGCGACCACGATTCGGCGCAGGATTCCAAGACGTCGAGCGCGAGCTGATCGAGATCGCGGTGCAGCCGTCGGTGGGCCACCATCTCCTTGAGCCGGGCCAGCGTGCCCGCCGATTGCAACCGGAGGTCAGACGCCGGCGGCAACGGTCGCCGGTTATGAAAATGCTGGATCGTCGCCCCGACCGAGATTGGCGTGAAGGCGAGCGCAAACGGCACCCATGCGCCCGTCGCAAAGGCCGCAACGCCGACGAGCGAGCCGACAAACACCAGCGACAAGGCCGCCCAGTTCGGGCCGCGCGACACCGCCGGCACGGTCGTCCGCTCGAGGTACGCCATCAGGTGCGGATATCGCTTCTCGAGGTTGCCGTGAAACATCGAACGCCTGCAGTGTACGGCAGACCACGGCTTCGCATGGCGACCCGTGGGACATTCGGCGGGATGCCGGGGAACGCCCGCGGCACAAGCGAACGTTACGATGGATGGGTTCGGGGATGCGACAACGATTGCGAAGCCAAATGTTGCTCACGCTCTCGGGGATCGTTTTGATCGGCTGCGCAGGGTCTTACCGCCGGGAGCGCGTGCTCGAAATTCCTGGGACCAACTACATCGTGCTTGTAGACCGGCACGACGGGCGCGGGTATGCGAACGATCGACTGACCTTGAGCGCACAAGGGCAGCTCTGGACTTCCACCGAATTTGAAGCCGACGAGTCCACCCTTCAGTTTCACTGGCTGGATTCGGGCATGTTGTGCGTCACGAGCGAACATTTTCGCGTCCACGAGAATCCGTTTGGATCCGAGTGGACGGCTCTGCCCGGCTTTCGCATCCTGTTGATCCGGGACACCTCGGCCGTCCCAAAGCCGCGCCCCCTCGTGCCACCGCACCCCGTCGCTTGTTGCTTGGAGCCGGGCTGCGTTCCGGCTGCGAACGCTCTCGACGAATAGCAGGAACAATTTTTTACCGAACTGGTAAACAAACCTCCAGAAAAACCTTTACCGGAAAGGTAAAATTATGTGGAATTGAGTTGGAAATACAGTTCGCCACGGAACGGCTCAGAAAGGATCTTTGCGACTCGACCCGCACGACCCGCTCGTACGGTCAGAATCTCGCCACCGCCCTCCAACGGCGGCTTGCCGATCTCGACGCAGCGGAGGTCCTAGAAGACATGCGCCAGCTTCCGGGTCGGTGCGAAGAACTCACCGGGGATCGGAAAGGTCAGCTGTCTTTGCGATTGAGCGCAAACGACCGATTAATCTTTCGGCCCGCCGACAGTCCGCCTCGGCTGAAACCAGACGGAGGCGTGGACTGGACCCAAGTTCGCACCATTTGCATCCTAGAAGTTGTTGACTATCACTAGCCGAAACGCCATCGAAACGCCATGAGCAGAACCGAATTCGCACCAAACTGGGCCTCACCGCCGGGAGAAACCCTGAGCGAAATGCTAGGTGAGAGAGGGATGAGCCAAGCAGAGCTCAGCCTGCGACTCGGTCGTACGCAGAAAAATCTGAGCGAGATCATTTCCGGCAAAGCCCAGATTACGGCTGAACTTGCGCTCGAGCTTGAGCACGTACTCGGCGCACCCGCGTCCTTCTGGAACAATCGTGAGGCTCGGTACCGCGAGGCACTCGTGCGCAACAAAAGATATGAGCTTTCTCAAGCGGATATCGAGTGGGTCAAAGCGTTCCCGTACCGAGTCTTAGTCAATAGCGGTTTGCTCCCGGCGGCGAAAGCGACTGAAGCGAAGTACGAACAGCTCTTGCGGTTCTTCGGCGTCGCCGATCGTGAAGCGTTCAACGCCTGGCAGGCGAGTGCCGTCGCCCGCTACCGCCGATCGTTGGCGACCAAGCCGCAAACGGATCTGCTCATCGCCGCGTGGCTGCGAGAAGGCGAGCGACAAGCGACCGAGATCCGGTCGGGCATGTACTCCGCGGCCGAGTTCGAATCGGCAATCCGTTACGCGCGGACGCTGACTTGCATGAGCCCCGACGAATTCCTTCCGCTCCTCAAATCGAGGTTCCAACAAGCCGGTGTAGTGCTGCTACTCGTGCCGGAACTCCCTGCCATGGGCGTCTCCGGTGCAACTCGCTGGCTCGGGCAAAAGCCGGTCATCCAAGTGACTTTTCGGTACAAAACGACCGACCAGTTCTGGTTCACCATGTTCCACGAGTCGTGCCATATTCTGCGACACCCGAAGCGCGCGGTCTTTTTGGAGACCAACGCCCAAAGCCACGACGCCACCGAAGCTGAGGCGAATCGGTTCGCCGCCGACCTCCTGATACCGCCGTCGGCGTACGATCAATTGATCGGCCGACGGGCATTCACCCGCCAAGCGATCGGCGAGTTCGCGACCGGCATCGGCGTTTGCCCCGGCATCGTCGTCGGCCGACTTCAACGCGACGGCCAGATTTCCTACTCACACTTCAACGACCTTAAAGTGAAGTTTCAGCCGAGCAACCGCCCCCGCCCGAAGCCCTAACTCCGCCGCGTCGAACTCGCCACGAGGCCCCGCAGACAATCCGCGTACTCCGCACCGTCAAACGGAAGCTCCACCGTGCGCTGCTGAACGCTCGACAGAATCATCGCGTTCGCCAACTCCACCGAGTGCAACCCCTCCGCCGCCGGAGCGATCAGCGGCACCCCATCCAAAATCGCTTCCGTAAAGTTGCGGATGATCCCGAGGTGCTGGTCGCCGTAACCACGCACCGGAACCTCGCACTTCCACGTCTCCATGCTCGGAAAGCTGCTCGGAGTCGCGTCGCTAAACGCCTGCACCGACTCCGTGGTCCGCTCAAACGTGATGTTGCCTTGCTCCACCACGACCCGACCCCGGTCGCACGCGATCTCCAGCCGGTTTGTCCCCGGGAACTCCCCGGTCGACGTGATGAACGTCGCCGTCGTGCCGTTCTCGTACTCCAGGTACGCCGTCACGTCGTCTTCCACCTCGATGTCGTGGTACTGACCAAATCGGCAGAACGCCCGCACCCGGCTCGGCATCCCGAACAGCCACTGGTACAGGTCCAGATTGTGCGGGGCCTGATTCATCAGCACGCCGCCACCCTCCCCCGCCCACGTCGCGCGCCAGCCGCCGCTGGAGTAGTACGCCGCGCTGCGGAACCAGTTCGTGATCGTCCAGTTGATCCGCTTGATCGCCCCGAGTTCGCCCCCCTGAATCATCCGGCGCAACGCCAAATAGTGCGGGTCGGTGCGTTGGTTGAACATCGCCGCAAACACCGTGCCCGGCTGATGCGCGGCAATCAGCCGCTCGCAATCCGCCTTGTGGACCGAAATCGGCTTCTCCACCAGCACGTGCAACCCGGCCGACAGGGCATCAATCCCGACTTCCGTATGCGCGTAGTGCGGTGTCGCGATGAGCACGGCGTCCACGGCACCCGACCCGATGAGGGCCGCCGGATCGGAAAACGGGGCGACATCCGGATAGTTCGCCAGGCGCGACGCATCCGCATCGCACACCGCCGTCAGTTGAAGCCGGGGCACCTTGGGAATAAAGTCGCGGATGTGCGACGACCCCATGTTCCCGAGACCGATGACTCCGATGCGCACCGTTGCGGAAGGCGTACTCACGACCTGACTATATTCCGTTCGCGCAACCCTGCGCGCAGGGCCTCCATCAACGGCCCGTGCGCCTCCAGCGAAAACCGGACGGACGCTGCCTCCCGAACCTCCGCCGGAAAACTGAGCGGCGGCAACGTGCGCAGAGCCTCCGCCTCGTCCGCAAACCGAGGCCACAGGTGGGCGTGCAAAAACGGATCGAGATTGCCGTAAATGCCGTAGTTCATCCGCACCGCGCCGGTGACCGTGCGAATGACCGATCCCACCCGGGCCATCACCGCCAGAAACTCGGCCTGGTCTGGTTCCGGCAAGGTCGCCAGCTGATCCACCTGCGGGTCGGCAAGCAAGAGGCAATACCCCCGGAGGTACTGCCCCGGCGCCAGTACCAGGTGACCGACGGACAGCGTGGCAACGAGGGCGGGTTCGCGCCCCTCGCGGCACTGGGCAAGGCGTTCGGTAGGGGTCGGCATGGGTGCTCTGCTCAGGTTATCGCTTCAGCAGACTCAGCGCATCCGGCGGCTCGCGGTAGGTGAAAACTCCCGCCCGCTCGCCGTGGTCCAACACGTCAAACATCTGGGCGAGGTACATCCGCACCATCCGCGAGTCAAACTCGGTCGAGGGCGTGCTCACGCTGATGCGCGTCTCCAACTCCTCCGAAACCGTCATCCGGATCCCCTTCGCCCGAAACTCGCCGAACAGCCAAATGCTCGGATTTCGCTTCATCGCCGGATGCAGCTTCCGCAAGTCACCGATCGTTTCGCGCCGAGACGCAATCGCCAGAAAGTGCCGATCAAACTCGAAGTATCCGCTCGAATGATCCCAGTTGTTGAACAGTTGTGGCGACGCCTTGCCTTTCTCCAACTGTGGAAATAGCATCTTCGCGCCGGCCGCGTTGGCCCCGTCGTTCGGCCAGGCAAACAAAAACATCGGCCGACTGAGGGTGACGCCCGCCACGATGGTGGTGCCTCCCCGATTCGGGCCGTCCTCGTCGCTCGTGCTTTGCGACACGGTCAGCAGCACCGTGTACTTTCCTTTGGTCACCCGCATCCCTTGGTGCAACTTCCCGGAAAACTCAACGCGGTAGTCCCGCCCGAGCTCCGTGGCCAGCAGCGCAAACTTCTGCTTGTACTGGCGAAAGGCCACCACGCCTCCCACGACCAAAAGTCCGAAAAAGCCCCCGACGATCAGCACTTCGATGTTCATGGAGCAACCCTCTCGTGCAGTCTAGCGCGGGTCGGTGCGGGCCGCGACGCGTGTAACATGCAGTGATGCAGTCGCGGGCAGTTTTGTTTACCGGCGTCGATACAATATCCGTGCAATCCGTAGACATTCCGGCGCCCGGCCCTGGCGAAGTCTTGTTGCGAACCCAATACTCTTGCATCTCCCCCGGCACCGAACTCCGGTGTTTGGCGGGGCTCCAGCCGGGCCTGGTCGATCCTCCTTACATCCCCGGGTACGCGACCGCGGGCATCGTCGAACTCGCCGGCGACGGCGCTTCCCTCGCGGTCGGGACGCGGGTGATTGGCGGCGGAACGATTCGCGCCAGCGTCAACCGCTCGTGGGGCGGACACGTCGAGTACGTTCTCATCGACGCCAACGCGTGCATCCCGTTGCATCCCGAAGATGACCTCGTCGTTGCGTCGGTGGCCCGACTCGCCGGCATCGCGTACCGCGGAGTTCGGTTGGCGCAAGTGCAACCGCACGAAACGGTCGCCGTCGTCGGGCTGGGCGCCATCGGGCAGGGTTCGGCGCGACTGTTCCGCGCGACCGGTGCCAATGTCGTCGCCATCGACCCGGTCGCCGGCCGACGCGACACGGCCCGGGCGGCGGGCATCCCGACCATGACCATCGACGAAGCCCGCGCGTCTCTGATCGACGCCGTGGATGTGGTGGTGGATGCCACCGGCAACGAACGCGCGTTCCCCCTGGCCGTCGATCTCGCCCGGCCGCCCGCGACGTGGGGCCAAACGGCACCGGGAAGCAGCCGGATCATCGTCCAGGGCTCGTACCCGGCCGATCTTCCCGTGCCTTACCAAGACACCTTTCGAAAGGAGCTCTCCGTGCGATTTCCGCGCGATGTCGGGCGCGAGGACATGCAGACCGTCATGCGCCTCCATCGCGAAGGGACCCTCAACCTTCGCTCGCTCGTCACCGACGTGCTGCCTCCGTCGGAAGCAGCGCGGGCGTACGAGGCGTTGCGCACCCGACCGGACGCCATCACCTACGCCTTCGACTGGAACGCACCGGCCGCCGCGTAGTGGTTGCAAAATTATGGCGTCGCCGTCCCGGAATCGTGTGACGCACAAAATCAGAACTTGCGCCGAAGACCGCAGAATGTGAGAATGCCCGTGTCGCTCCCGACTACGGAGATGCAATGAACAACATTCGAAGGATCAGTCTCGCTCTCATTACGGTGGCTTCGGTCACCGCGGCTAACGCCAGCATTCTCACGGTCTCCGGCATGGCATCGGGTCGATTCCAAAACGTGACCGTCAACTACCTGGGCAACAACCTCGCGGTTGCGGCCGGCGCACAAGATGCGTCGTACAACTCCAGTAGTTTCCTTGGTTACTGCGTGGACATCACCAAGTTCAACAATCTGCCCACGAGCTACGAAGTCACCCCGGTGAATGCTTCGACCACCCTGCCGAACGGCATTCGCGTCAGCAAGCTGTACAACAAGTACGCCGCCGGCGCGACGGGCAACCAAGCCGCTGCGCTCCAACTCGCGATCTGGGACGTGCTGTACGATAACGGCGACGGTCTCTCGAGCGGTACGTTCAAGTCGGGCGTCTCGGGCAGCATCCTCAGCAACTACAACACGATCATCGCCGACAGCCTCACTGGCATCAGCGACCTCGCCACCCACTTCGATCCGACCAACCACGGCACGAAGGGTGACAAGAACCAAGGCCTGATCGGCCCGGCCACCTTCCTCCCGCCGGCTCCGGTGCCGGAACCGTCGTCGATGGCCGTCCTCGGTCTCGGCGCGCTCGCGTTCCGACGCCGCCGCAGCAAGAAGGCCTAAGCGCCTTCCGTCTTCGCTACACCACGCTCTCCGCACCATTGGGTACGGGGAGCGTTTGGTTTTTCAGGGCACTTATCGGCGCGCGGTTTTGGCCAGGGTGGACCGCAACTGGCTCAGTTCGGCGGGCCGAAACTTGCCCGTCCGGCGAATCATCCCCACAAACGCATCCATCTCCGACTCGGTCCGCGGGAAGCCCCCGTTGCCGGGAATCTCGCCGCGCGGGTCCTGACTGCGGGCAAACACCTGCCCGTCTGGCCGAAGCACCACGTAGTACGGCACGTCTTGGTCGGCTCGACCCCGGTACCGCAACATCACGTTGGCCCAACCGTCGTTCTCCTCATAAGCCCGGTCCGGACGTTCGCGTACGACGATCGGTTGAATCACATAACTCCTCCGGAACGCCGGCGCCAGCGCGGGGTCCTTCAGCAATCGGTCCGTGCGCTTGCACCAGCCGCACCAACTCGCCCGGAAATACAGAAACACCGGCCGATTCTCGCGCTTCGCCAATGCAAGCGCGCGGTTCACAACCTCGGGCGCAGTCGGAACGTCGTTCGGACCCGCCAAAATGCAGGCTGCCAGAAGTGCCGTCATAGGGTGATGCGCTGCGCCTTGAGTTCCGGCATGATCTTCGTTTCGTTCGTGACCTTCTCCACGCCCCGCGTCCGTTTCACTACGTCCAGCACCAGCTTTTGCTCGGCCTTGTCGCGCATCGTGCCGCGAACCGTCACGTGACCACCCTTGCTGGAGATGCGCACCGACTCCGCCCGGACGCCCTTCGTTCCCGCCAGGGTCGCAAGGATTCTCGCGTTGAGTTCGGTGTTTTGCGCCGCCCGGGCCACCGACTTCGACAGCTTCCCGGCGTCTTCCTTGAGCTCCGCCGTATCCTGCGGACTGCACCCACCGACAACCACGAGCCCGGTCAAGAGCCCGAGGACAAACCTCCGCGCCATCATCGCCTTAGTCTACGCGGAATATCCGGCTCAATAATGCCAGTCGACGTTGAGCGCGTTCTTGGCGTGAGCCTCAATGAACTCGCGTCGCGGCTCCACCTTATCGCCCATCAAGCGGCTGAACATCATCTCGATCTCGGCCTCAAACTCCGGATCGAGTCGGACCTGCACCAGCTTGCGCTTGCCCGCTTCCATCGTCGTCTCGCCGAGCTGCTCCGCGTTCATCTCGCCCAAACCCTTGAAGCGCGTGATGATGTACTTCTTCTTGTTGAGCGACTTGATGATCTCGTCCCGCTCTTGCTCGGTCATGGCGTAGTACCGTTCGTTGTTCCCCACCTTGACAACGTACAGCGGGGGTTGCGCCAAGTACACGTGACCCGCCTGCAACAATGGCTTCATATACCGGTAGAAGAACGTCAGCAACAGCGTGCGAATGTGCTCGCCGTCCACATCGGCATCCGTCATGATGATGACCTTGTGGTAGCGCAGTTTCGAGAGATCGAACTGCACCTCATCTGGCTTCTTCTTCTTGACGTTTGACTCGGGCATCGGCGATTCCGACACGACCATCTCGAAGTCTAGGGAGTCCTGATCCGGGGTTTGCGGCGTCCGGCCCATGCTGAGATCGATCCCGACTCCCAGCGACGCAATGAGCGACTTGATCTCCTCATTGTCGAGCGCGCGATCGAGCCGCGCCCGTTCCACGTTCAAAATCTTGCCCCGCAGCGACAGCACCGCCTGATTCGTGCGGTCGCGGGCACTCTTCGCGGATCCCCCGGCCGAATCGCCTTCCACCAGGAAGATCTCGGCCTGGGTCGCATCTTTGGTGATGCAGTCGTTCAGCTTGCCCGGCATGCCGAAGCTGTCCATCGCGCTGCTTCGCCGAACGTTCTCGGCCGCCTTGCGCATCGCTTCCCGCGCCCGTTGCGCCAAGATGCCCTTCTCCACGATCCGCTTCGCGATCGTCGGATTCTCCTCGAAAAACGTGATAAGCCCATCGCCAACGAGACTGTTCGTGAGTCCCTGAACTTCCGGCGTCACGAGCTTTACCTTGTCCTGCGAGTTATAGCTTGGGTTCGCCAATCGCAGCGAGATGACGGCGGTCAGACCGTCGGAGACGTCTTCCGAGGTGAGGTTCGTGTCCTTCTCCTTCAGAAAGTTCATGCGGCGCGCGTAGGCGTTGATCACCCGCGTTAGTGCCGCGCTAAACCCCGAAACGTGCGTGCCGCCGTCCGGGTTATGAATGTTGTTCGAGAACGCGAGCAACGTTTGGTAGTAACCATCGTTGTACTGCAGCGCGATTTCGACCTCCGTCGACTCCTTCACCCGGCGGAAGTAGATGACGTTATGGATCACGTCCTTCCCGCGGTTCAGGTCTTCCACCAGCTGCGGAATGCCGCGCTGGAAGTAGTACGTTTCGCTGTCGTCCGGATTCGCTTCGTTGATAAACTCGAACTTGACCTTGCTGTTGAGGTACGCCAGCTCCTTCATCCGCAGCTTCAGCAGATGCGAATCGTGCTCAATGGTGCTCAGCACCGTGGAATCCGGCATCCAGTGTTGTCGCGTGCCGCGCTTGCCCTCGGGTGCCGGGCCGATCGCCTCTACTTCGCCCTGCGGAATCCCCCGCGCGTAACGTTGGGTGTACGTCTGGCCGTCGCGCCACACCGTCGTCTGCATCCATTCGGATAGCGCGTTGGTGCAGCTGACGCCGACGCCGTGCAAACCGCCCGACGTCTTGTAGCCGCTGTCGTCCCCGCCGAACTTTCCGCCCGCGTGCAGCACGGTCATGACGACCTGCAGCGCCGAGACGCCCATCTTCGCGTGCTTATCCACCGGAATGCCGCGACCGTTGTCCTCAACGCTCAGGCTGCCATCCGCAAACAGCGTCACCGTAATATGGTCGCAGTGCCCCGCCAACGCCTCGTCGACCGAGTTGTCGATGACCTCACGGAACATCTGGTGAAGGCCGCGCTTGCCGTTGTCGCCAACGTACATCCCGGGGCGCTTCCGAACCGCCTCCAGCCCCTCAAGGACCTGAATCTGATCGGCGGTGTAATCCCCCTCAACCTTTCCGACCGACGCCGCGTTTTCGTCGAAGGGGAGGGCTTGCGAATCCGTCTCGTGTTCTTGCATGCGGGTAGCGCTGAGGCGAGCCGTTGCCTCTACTCACTGCAGGTTACCAGTTTTGGGCTCGCCGAGGGGCCGGAACGAGTTCAAAACCAACTGACCACGGCGGCGAAGCCCGTATCGGCCCCGAACATTTGTCCCGCCGAACCCGCTTCTAACTAAAGACGCGATTCAGTGTCGTCTCTCCGAAGATAAATATGTTCTACGTTGCGCTTGACTTGGCCACATCTTCGGCACATCTGGCCCCGCCGGCAACGACCCTCGCGCGGTTGATGCCGATCCTTTCCGAGGCGCGCGGGCAAACCCAGCGCGTGGCTCCTACGCTTCGGGACAACATCGTGATCCTGCGAGTAACCGACCCGCGCGATGACGGCGTGCTCCCGGCCATCGAGCGCGCGCTCGGGGCAAAGTGGGTTCGGCAAGACAACGCCACCGTGCCGGTACGAGACGGTGCTACGGAGGCCGCCATCCGACGCAAAGATTCCGAAGCGTACGGCCCTTTCCTCGCCCCGGCCCTGGCGCAGCATCGCAAGGATGCCGGCGCGCGCACGACCCACAGCGTCCTGGTCACGCTCAACTCGGAAGGAACGAATCCCGGAACGCTAAAGGAGGAACGGGTGACGCAAACGAAACCCGTACCGCTATCCAACTCCCCAAGCCGTTTCTCCAGGAGCTGGAAGCCACGCGGAAGAAGCTCGACAACCGTCGTTAACCGCGCCAATCTGCGACGAAGATATTCGTTTCTCCGCGGGTACTCCCATTGCGGTTACTCGCCCAAATGAGCCGTTTGCCGTCGCGCGAAATCATCGGAAAACCGTCGAAGTCCGGCGAGTACGTCACCCGCTGCAGATTCGTACCGTCGACGTTGATCACAAAAAGGTCAAACTCGCGCCCCTTCGGATCGCCGTAGTTGGAGCTAAAGATGATGCGCTTGTTATCGGGCAAGATAAACGGCGCAAAGCTCGCGCAGTTCAGATTCGTGACCTGGCGCTTGTTGGTTCCATCCGCATCCATGATCCAAATCTCGAGCTTGCTCGGACGGACCAAATGCTCCGCATGGAGCTTGCGGTAATCCTCCCGCTCCGCATCGGTATCGATCTTGTCCCGGCGAAACACGATCCGCTTGCTATCCCAGCTGACGAACGGACCGCCGTCGTAACCCTCTTCATCGGTGAGCTTTTTCACTTCCTTACCATCGAGAGTCGCCCGGTAGATATCAATGTCACCTTCAAAGTCGCCCGTGAACGTGAGGTACTTGCCGTTTGGGGCGATCGTCGTTTCCGCGATGTATCCGCTCCGAGTAAGCACCGTTTCCGGCTGGGCAATGTCGCCTTTTCGTGCCGCCGCCAGCGACTTTCGGTACAACGAAAACTCCGGATTCACCTTCCACAGGTAGCCCTTCCTCATATCGAGCGGAGCCTGCGCCCCTTCGTTCTTGGCGTGGGTACTGCTAAAGTACACAAACCGCATATCGGGCGAGAAGTAACTGCACGTACACCGACCCTTCCCAGTGCTCACCAACTGCTTTCTGCTACCGTCGGCACGCATCACAAACACCTGCTCGTCGGGGTAACCCGGTTGCTTGGTTTGGTACACGATTTGATCTCCGCGCAAACTCCAGTACGCTTCTGCGTTTTGCCCGCCAAAGGTCAGCTGGCGAACGTTCTGAATCGCCGGTTCGCTGGGCAAACTCGCGAGCGGACGACTCGCCGGCCACGTCCGCATGTCATCGGCGACCAGCGGCGGTTCATCTGGCAAGAGGTCAAACGCGCAGTGGAGCGCATGGACCGATGCAACGGATGATGGCGCGGCGGTCAGAAAATTCGCCGAGATCGCGAGCGAAGAGAGCAGTAGCATTCAACCAAAAGTACACCCATCGCCCCGCATCCGTTGGCATCGTCCCGTATTGGCGAGTTGCCTCGCGTGACGGGAATCGCGTCAAATGGGTATGGCAATGGCGCTGTTTCTTCTCGCCTGCGTGGCCCCCTCGGTCAACGCCTTCTACATCGGACATAGCCTCGAAAGCGACATCCCCGACATGGTGATGGCCCTCGCGGGCTCCTCGTTCCAGTTCAAAGAGCAGAACATTCCGGGCGCGCCGCTGGGCTGGCAATGGCAAGAGGCGAACCGAAAATCCACCTTCGAACCCCAGTTTCAGGCCGTCTACACCCGCGGAATCACCTCCGCCACCACCGATCTCGTGCTGATCGACAGCGTTCCGCGCGGCGAACCCGAGAGCCTGCGCGACAGCATCGAGTACACCACCCGGTTCGTCAAGTTCGCCCGCGAGCGCAATCCCCGTGTGCGCGTTTTTTACTACGAACCGTGGCACCATCTCACCAGCGGCACCCCTCAGCGTGACAAGGACGACCGCGCCAGCCCCAGCCGCGAACTCCGTTGGCGCGAACGTTTGCGCGCGGATCGACCGAAGTGGGATTCGGTCGTAAAGGCGATCAATGCTGCTCTTCCGGGCGGAACCCCGGTTCGAATCATCCCTGCCGGTACCGCGCTCGGGCAACTCGACGATGCGATTTCGGCGGGCCGAGTGCCCGGCCTTGCGCGTATTCGACAAGTGTTCGACGACGACATTCACCTGAGTCCGCTGGGCAAGTATTTCGTCGCATGCCTTCATTACCGCGCGCTTTTCGGCCAACCCGCGACCGGCCGACCTTACGAGATTCGCAACCGCTGGGGCGTGCCGTACTGGGACACGAAGGACTGGGCGGGCAAAACCTGGCCAAAGCCGTCGGCCGCCACCGTCGGCGCCATCCAGCGCATCGCGGATTCGGTGACGCTTCCGATGTAAACTTTCGGCACGGCCTCGTAGCTCAGGGGATAGAGCGCCTCCGTCCTAAGGAGGGCGCCGGCGGTTCGAGTCCGTCCGAGGCCGCCAGTTCAGAACCCCAGGTGCCAGTCGGAATCGCCGTACATCGTCTGAATGTATTCGATCTGCGCGTTATGCGCCATGGTGTGCCACCCCACCATGGTCATAAAGTAGCCCACCGGTGCCTCGCCTATCCCGAATGGCAAAATACAGCTCCGCTCCAAATCTTCCGGAGTGAGCGAATCCAAGTACTGCACGTACCGGGCCGTGTTATCGCTCAAATAATCGCGAACCGCCGCCCGGGTCGTAAACTGCGCGTCGTGCATGGCGAAGAACGCATTCGCCTCCGTGGTTGAGGGGATTGCGAACGGTATTCCCCTCAGCTGCTGCTCGATATTACCGATCGCATGGCTCGCGTGCGCCACCACCTCTGCGATCGAGCGAGCGGTTGGCGACGGCTTCCAGAAGAGGCGGTCGTCGGGCGTCCGGTCCAACAACACGAGCATCCGGTCGGTGACGCGCTGCAACTCGGCCTTCGTACCCTCAATCGGACCCATTCCGCGACAATACCGCACCGAATCAGCACCGGAATGGAACGCACCCGAACCCACCGAGCAATCGCTACCCACCGAATTTTTCGCCCCGTGCGCGAAAAAGTGGACAAATCCGCCAGCTTCTGATATGATGAACGCGTGTACAGTACGCGTGTTCATAACGGCGAGGCGCGACGCCCGACCCGGGATGACGTCGCCCGGGTCGCCAACATTTCGGGCGCCACCGTCTCCCGAGTGCTGAGCGGCCGCAATGATGTTGCGGTCTTGCCCGAAACCCGCGCCCGCGTGCTCGAAGCCGCCCGATCCCTCGGCTACCTGCCCAACACCGCCGCCCGTGCGCTCACCAACGGCAAAACGGGCATCATCGGGCTTTGGACGAGCCTCGCCTACTCGCGCTACCGCGCCCAGGTGCTTGACCAGATGCGCAGTTTGTTGCAAGGCGTCGAGGTGACGGCGGCCGTAACCGATATCGACGAAGAGTTTCACTTTGCCCACAGCTTTGAAAGAGCCCTTCGCGTGCCCGTCGATGGCATTCTCGCGTTCGATACTTCCGCATCGGTAGAAGCCTTTGCCCGCGATGTAGACGTACTGGCACCGAACATTCCGTTCGTCAGCATGGGGGCCTACTGGTCCGAAAAGAAGAGTTACGTCGGTGTGGACCTGCGCAAAGGTACGGAGCTGGCGATGCAGCACCTCCTCTCATTGGGGCGACGCTCAATCGCCTACCTTGCCCCCGCTTCGTCAGACCTCGTCGACTCCGGCCCGAGGTTTACCGGCTACATCGAAGCGATGGAATCCGCTGGATTGAGTCCGGAAACCATCCGCGCCGAATCCTTCTCTTACCACGCCATCCAACGTGAGCTTAGTGCGCGTCACGCCGCTAAATCGCTTCCCGATGCGCTCCTCTGTCTAAACGATGAAGCGGCCATTGCCGCATCCCAAATTCTGCAAACGCTCGGGCTAGTCATCGGTCAAGACATTGCCATTGTCGGATTCGACGGAATCGAAGAAACCGAACATGCGTCCGTCCCGATCACAACCGTGCGACAACCTTACGAAGCGATGTGCGCGCTCGCCTGGCAGTTTTTGCAAACGCAGATGTCCGAGCCCAATGCCGCGTTGTCCCAACACACTTTAATCCCCGAACTCGTCATCCGAGAGTCCACCGACCCTCAAGCCCATTCCCATACCCCCTCAACGGAGAGAACTCATGAAGAAAGCCTTTA
Organism: Fimbriimonadaceae bacterium; assembly: GCA_033763535.1. Lineage (GTDB taxonomy): Bacteria > Armatimonadota > Fimbriimonadia > Fimbriimonadales > Fimbriimonadaceae > Fimbriimonas. The sequence continues at coordinate 39,420 of JANRKI010000051.1, forward strand.
CCCTCATTGAACTACTCGTCGTGATCGCCATCATTGCGATCCTCGCCGCCATCCTGTTCCCGGTCTTTGCGCAGGCGAAGGCGGCGGCCAAACGAACTGCTGAAATCAGCAATCTCAAAAACATCACGCTTGGAGTAATCCTTTACTCCGGAGACGCCGACGACCAGCTCGTCCCGATCTACCAAGCCAATTGGAGCCGCCCTCGTCACGAAATCATCCTGTGGAAGGATTCGATCTATCCGTACATCAAGAACGGCGGACGACTGCCGAAAACCAACGGCGGGTTCTACACCGCTGCCGAACAGGGGGACGGCGGCATCTTCGCCGCGCCCACTTCCGACGGAAACTGGTCGACGTTTTCCGATGGCGGTAACACCTATCGCGGGGATACCAGCAGCCGATTCCCCCGTGCTTACGCGCTGAATGCCGACGCAGGAAAGAACGAGTTTCAAGGCGATCAAGATGCCGAAAGTGAAGACGCAACCGTGTGGCAGCGTGCATACACCTGGGACAACAACCCCATCTACGTGCGGGGCGGATCGGGAAGCGTTGGCGTCCTCGAGAACATCGCCGGTACCGCGATGATGTTCGGTACGCGTACGCCATACCCAAACATCTACTCTCGGTACTTTGCCTACCGCTGCGACACCAATTGGTGCGGCAATGGCAATAACCAACAATCCTATGCGCGCGGCATGGGTACGAAGCAAGTGGGACTCGCGTACTTCGATGGCCACGTGAATTCGGTCAACGCGTTCAAATCGTTTTCCGACGACGTGTACGGCATGTACCGCGTTCGCGTCACCGGTAGCGGTTGGCCCGGCGCACCAGCGGTCACCTTCTACATGTCGGAGATTGGCGAGTGGCGATGATACGGCTGTGCGCAAACGTCCGGAACGTCGGACTGATCACCCTTAGCCTTTCCGCGATCGGCTGTACTGCCACCGGGCCCGATCCGGAAGCAAAGCGGATCGTGCAACCCCAAACCGGCAAGACGCCTCCGCCCATGGCGGCGCCAATGCGAGAGAGCAGCGCAAACCGGTAATTCCACTACAACGTTGCTACTGTAGCCGGATTCTTAAACGCATCCGGCTACGGCACTATGCCCCGTTCTGAACTCATGCATATCCTTCTCGCGTCGAGTCTGGCCGTAGATTTCGCTATGAGTGACCACGTACGATTCGCCGCAAAATCATCCCCGCTCGAACTGGCCGTGTCAACACAAACGGGACGGTTTCACCTCTCTTGGGGAAAGAACGCTGAGATACGCGATATCTATGGCGAGGTTGTTTACGCTGATGGAAGGCGGGAGAAAACGGATACCCGTTCAATCCACCGCATTGACTCTCGCCCGGTTTCCGATATAATCGGACGAGGAATCGAAGTGACGGTGAGTCACAAACGCGAAGATTCACCGGATTTAACCCATAGCATAACGCTGTACGATGCGAAGCCAGAAGCCCTTGTTCAGCTCGAGGTATCCGGTGGGGAAAGACAGTATTGCCGTTCGATCACCCCAATCGCAACCCAATCCCAGGTTCATTTCAAGCATCAGTCCTCGCTGAGGTCGCTCTTTGTTCCGTACGACAACAACAACTACTTCCGTTACGGCAGCGATGCGTGGACTCAATCCGAAACCGTGGAAGGAAGTTATGAACTCGGCGCACTGTTCGATGACACCTTGCGAACGGGCTTAGTCTTGGGCAGTATCGATCATCAACGGTGGAAGTCGGCGGTAAAGATTCACCGCACGACCGGGCTCCGCGCGACGGCCGGGATAACGAGTAAGTTCACCCATGACACGCGACCCCACGGAACGGTATCCGGAAAGACGATCCGCTCCCCTCGCTTCCTCGTCGGAGTGTACGCGGATTGGCGCGACGGACTAGAGCGATACGGTGACTTAAATGCCATCATCCAACCGCCCCTACCTTGGAAAGGGGGAGTTCCGTTCGGATGGAACTCCTGGTCCGGGCACAAGTCAAGCGTCCAAGGGACTGATGCTACGGCTGCGCTCAACTTCATCCTTACCGAACTCCCGTTGTTTCGTAGTGGCAACACCGCATATATCAATCTCGACTCCTATTACGATAACCTTTCTCCAGCGGAACGCGTCGCTTTGGTTCAGCAAGCCCACGCCTCCGGGTTAAAGGCAGGAATTTACTATGCACCGTTTGTCAATTGGGGTGAACCCGATTGGAACGCGATTGGACAGTACAAGTTTCGCGATATTCAACTAAAAACCGCTAGCGGCGATCTTTTGCCGAAAGTCTCGGCCGGATGGCCGCTCGATCCCACCCATCCGGGTACCCAACAACGCATCGAAACGAAGCTCAAAGAGTTTCTGGATCAAGGCTTTGACTTTATCAAGCTTGACTTTACGACTCATGCCGCGCTCGAAGCTCAGCATCACGACCCTACGGTCGAGACCGGAACCGAAGCGTATCACGTCGGAATGCAGCACATTTTACGAACGATCTGGAGATATGCACTCGACCGGCCGGTATTCGTGAGTTTGAGCATTGCACCGCTCTTTCCGCACGGTTACGGGCATAGTCGGCGCACCTCGTGCGACGTGTTCGCCAACATCGGTTCAAGCGAATACTTACTCAATTCGAATACGTACGGATGGTGGACGGCCGGCAGGCTTTACGCTTTTAACGATCCGGACCATACCTGCGTGTATCAGGCGGAGGGCGAGAGTCCGAGTGCCGAAGCCGAAGCCCGAACCCGGATGACCGCTTCGGTCGTTGCCGGTGGAATGCTCTTGCAAGGCGACAACCTTACTCTCGAACCGGCGCGTGAACGCGTAAAGTCCCTGTTCACCAATCAGGCGGTAATCGAACTCGCTGCCACCGCACCCCGGTTTCGGCCGGTAAACGCGTCACTCGGCGAAAAAGCGGAAGAGGTTTACTTCCATACCAAAAATTCCCGAACGCACTACCTGGCGCTTGTTAACTTTCAACCGAAAGAAGCACGTACGATCTCCATACCGTTGCGTCGACTCGGCTTATCGGGTACTTGGCGAACCCAGGAGCTCTGGACGGGCCGCACCGGCAACGCAACAGAGCACCTTGACTGGCAGCTCGCGCCGATGGATTGTGCGCTTATCCAGCTTTCACGATAGCCGAACGAAATTCAGGGGCCAAACGACTTTCGGTAGAACTCCCAATTGCGGTCGCCCAAGGCCGATAGCACCGCCATCGTTTCGTGGCGAACCCTTGGCAGCACAATCCACTCGTGCGGAATCTTGAGAGTCTCCAGATGCTCATGAAAGTCACGGTTTGCCGGTAGAGTCTCATCTCGATCGCCAATCACGATTCGAATCAACGACTTTGCGCGGATTTCGGTCGCACGCTTTGTCGCCAGGGTCCGCGGGCTAACGGCCAAGAAGTGAGCCGGATCGCCACCGTAGACCCGTTCCAAAATCGCATTGGCGCGTTGCCGCCCGGCCCGCGGAGCATCCCGAAGATCGGCTTGCATCGGGCCCGCACCGAGGATCGAAACCGCGCGGAACTTATCCGGATACTTAAGCCCAAAACGTGCCGCGCCGTATCCACCCATGCTGAATCCGTCCAGCATACGACCTTCACGATTCGCAAGCGTTCGGTACGTGGCGTCGATATGCGTCACCAAGTCGTCGACGATGACCCGTTCCATCGGTACCGAGCCGTCCTTCCAATCGACATACATTCCGTTCGGCATTCCGTTCACGAATACGACCAGAAAGGGAGCGACCTTCTTGTCGTCGATCGCGGATTGAAAATGTCTCACGAGGGCCGGGATACCGGCGAGTCCACCGCCCGAACCGTGGAGCCAGTACACCACCGGGAACCGCGTGGTATCCGATTCGTCGTACGCTTTCGGCCGGTAGAGGTGATAGCTTACCAGTTGCTTGGCCGATGCACTCTCGAAGGTCCGGTAGATCACGCCGGGAGTTTTGACTTCCGGGGTTACCCATGCTTCTCTCTGCGCGAAGGGTAGACAGGGTACTCCGGCCAGAATGCACGCACTCAACAGAATGGAAGATGCCATACGGATGGAAAGACGACGTTCGGCGGGCAGAGTTCAGCCGGAACTCCGGCGTGGCTAGGAACCATCGTACGCGCGTTGGAGCGCGGGGAGATCGAGCTTGATCATGTTCACCATGGCCGAGAATACGCGTTGCTGGCGATCGGCATCCGGATCGTGAATCCAATCGAGCAGGAGACGCGGGGTAATTTGCCAAGTCACGCCGAATTTGTCCGTCAGCCAGCCGCACGCCATCGAGGTTCCACCGTCCAGAAGTCCGTCCCAGTAGTGGTCGATCTCGGCCTGGGTTTCGCACTCGACTAAGATGGATACCGAGGGGGTAAATGCATGATCTTTCGGGCTGTTCATGGCGACAAACGCCTGGCCGAACAGGGTGAAGTTGATGGTGAGCACCGATCCCTCGGGCATCATCATCCCCGGGCCGTAGCGCAAGGTTTCGGCAATGACCAGGTCGGGAAAGATGGTTTGGTAATGCGCGACGGCGGCCTCGGCGTCGCCGTTGAACCAGAGGAAGGTGCGGAGCTTGCCCATGGGGGGACGTTACCAAAGTTCGGCGGGGACGGGCCGACGGGCGGGCCGGGGCAGGGGAGAGCGCGGGAGAGAGGGAAAGGGTTGCCATACCCATACGCCGGCGAGAGAGAATTTTCGCAACCATGTCGGGCGAAAATTCTCAGACTTTTTTCGGCGCGGGTTACGCGAGGCCGTCGCGGCGGCGGCCCGACCACGCGGTCAGGCGATATGCGAGAAAGCCGCCGCTCAGTTGAACTCAGTCAGGCGGCTGAAGTTGACCGCTTGATTCTGGTTGGCAGTGATTCAGCTTGATTGACAATCGGTGTCACGCCCGGTTACGGGATGGGAATTTTCTGAGTTCATTTGTGGCTCGGTGATTCGCTTCACAGCCCTCTGAAGAGCTTCACGCTTCGATTCCGACCAGTTCGCAACTCGCTTCTCAGACGCTCGGATGTAAGCCTCTCTTTGTGCTTTCTGATCACTCATGGTGCTTATAGAGTCTACACACCTTTTATTTCGGGCGGAAGTGTCTGAATTGCCAATTCCTCGCGCTCTAAGTACGACAGCTCAGAAAGTTGGAGTCGTGGCGTTTGCAGGTCAGACAGGTTTTGGCGAAGGGTGAATCCCTTAGGATCCTTTCGCTCGATTCGCCGACCCGTCAAATGCCGCATGCTGAAGAAATCCGCAAATCGTCGCGGTGCTACGCCAACAAAGGGTTCAAACGGCACCTGCTCTTTAGCAGTTGGGCGATCCAACGCAGGAACCGGGTGCGCACTGCACCTGATGGAGTCCCCGTACAACGGATACGCCTCGCTTTTAGCGTATGGCTCGACATAGACGACTCGGCGGACACCAGCGGCAACAATATGGCGTGCACAATTGTGGCAAGGAAAGGTTGTGGCGTATAGGGTGGTGCCCGCGAGTCCCACTCCACGCCTGGCGGCTGACATGATGGCGTCCATTTCGGCATGAACCGTTCGCCCGAATTCAGTCAGGTCCCGGAGTCCACTCGCGCGCCACGCCTTTTCAAGCTGGTCACGGGAGATATCGATCCGTTCCTGAGACGTCAGTACGTCCAGGAGCTTTTCAAATCGCTCCTCCTTCTCTTGGTCATTCGGATCACGGCCTATCCGGTAGTCCCGTACATCCGGCTCATCCTCTGGCCAATACGTCCCGCCGCCCGCCTTTGGGACTTCATTGCATCCAGTTGACAGCAGGTCCCCCATGCCATCGAAGATTGCCGCACCCACCTGACGTGAGAGATCGCCCGACCTTTGCGCGGCGCTACTCGCCATGAACATGCCAAACTCCTCCTTGGTGGGCGTAATGTACAACGCTCGAAACTGCAAATCGACAAACCTCTTGACTTGATTCGGGATTTCGGCCTCGTCATCGAGATAGAAGTCTCCGAGTTCAAACGTGTCTCGGGTGTTCTGCCCGTGGCTCTGGTCTTCTTTCTCATCCAAGCCCATTAGGTACTGGGCCTCATGATCGCTCATGCCACGTCTCTTAAGATTTCCATACCTGGCTTCGAACGAACTATGGATTGCGACGAGAAAAAATCCATGTCCATAAATCGTGCGAAGAAGCGCGGCTTCATCAGGATGCTTCAAAGACCGAAAAACGTAAGCCACCCGCCCGGGTTGAACCTTGTTCGTCTCAATGTCATCCTTCGAGCGGTGCCTTGCCACCTCCACGCACGCAAGGCGCGCCATGATTTCGCCTCCGCGCTTTTCACGAATTGCGTTGCCGAGAAGCTGAAATCGTCTGACGCGCTTGGCTTCGTCACTTTCGAGGCGATGAATTTCCTCTTTGTCGAGGATCGAATCAGCGCTCGAACCGGAAAGCTGCTCGGCGTGGTCGCGAATCAGCTCGCTCAACTTGATCGGAACAACCTCGTAGTCTCGCGCCATCAGTTGGGTCTCAAACTGATCCATCACGGCTTGTTCGTCGGTTCCGAGTGGGCTGACGAAGGCGAAAAACATTTCGCCACCATTCCCTGGATACAACCCGTCGGAAAAACTGAGAGAATGCGATGATGGTTGATGCATATTCTTTCCGGATTCATTATGCAACCCGTGCCTGATCGTCATTCAGTTGAATTGCTCGATCGGATACTAGCGCTTCTGTAAGGATCATTGGTTCAACGGGTGACCATTCCATCAGGAATGAACGGGATTGACTAAAGATCTACCTAACGCAACACCGAATCTCAAAGCGCGTTTGACCAGCAAGAAACCTGCGATGGAGTTTGGTCTATTTCCCCCGAACTGCGCCCGTTACGCAACGGTCAGCGAGCACTGATTCCGGTCGAAGCAGCACGGTCGGCGTTTGCCCGCGCGGAGTCGCGACGGGATCGAGCTGACGCGGCGGGCGCGGGTTTCGGGTTGGCGGGCGGTGCCGGCCCATCGGACCCAGTCCCAGCGGGCAGCGGGGGTGATGTCGTTCCAGATGGCCTGCGCGGCGGGGTCGGCGTTCAGAACAGCGTCGATATCGGCCGGGACAGAAGGTTCAGGCCAATCGCGCGAGGGTCGGATGGTCACGGTGACGGTGGACGCGAGTTCGGAAACCACGTCAGGCGGAATCGCGAACCAGTGGCTGCCGTCGCCGTCGGGTTCGATCGCGGTGCCGAACTCGTGCGGCCCCA
>JANRKI010000052.1:0-6573 GCA_033763535.1 Fimbriimonadaceae bacterium
TGTCTCGTTAATGGACACGCTCTGGCCCGAAGTGGCGTTGTAGACCGAAGCGTAGTCCGAATGCCACGGCAAGTGGTTATCGAAGGTTAAGCCGGTGATTTGATCCCGGACGATGACGGACGTGGAAATGATCACGGGTACTGAGTGGCTGTGAGGGTTTTCTCGCGTGAAGAAGATTTCTGATGGCTCCGACCAACTGAGCGGGAATCCAGTCGTGTGGATCCTGTCGGCGAGATCGCCGGCGATTGCTGCGGCGGTAATCATCAGGGGAAACGTTACCTACCCAAGCCTGAGCAAATGCAACAATTGTTAAGAAATCTTAACTTGAAATGCTCGATTCCGCGACGACCTGCTCACGCAAAGAACGGGTCGACGGAGGCAATTCTCCGTCGACCCGTTGTTTGAGTGCGCAGTCGAGACTTACTCGTCGTCGCCGCCAGCCGAAAGTTTCGAGATCACGTCCACGAGCGGAAGGAACATCGCGATGACGATGAATCCGACCACAAAGCCGAGCGAGACGATCATGATCGGCTCAATGGCCGACGTGAGCGATGCCAGGGTGGCTTCGACCTCAGCGTCGTAAAAGTCCGCGATTTTCTGGAGCATGAAGTCCAGCGAACCGGACTCTTCGCCGACGCCGATCATGTGCACGACCATCGGCGGGAACAGCTTCGAAGCTTCCAGCGGGTCACCGATGCGATCCCCTTCTCGGATCCGGGCCCGCGCTTCCATCAGGGCGTCCGCCATGATCGAGTTGCCCACCGTTCCCGCGACGGTTTCCATCGCCTGCAGAATCGGAACGCCCGAGGTCAGCAGGGTGCCCATCGTGCGGCTAAATCGCGCCATGCACACCTTGTGGTGCAGTTTTCCGAAGACCGGAATCCGCAGTTTGACGCGGTCCATGACCCGCCGCCCAAACCGGGTGGACGTAAACACCTTGTTGGCGATGACGATGACCACGATGCCGGTCAAGACCATCCAACCTCGGTACTGAATGACGTTCGAAATGTCGATCAGCAGCTTGGTCGGCGCCGGAAGGTCGTCGGCCTTCAGACCAAGGTCGGTGAGAATCGCGGCCCACTGCGGAACGAACCAAGCGACGAGGAACGTGACGATACAAACCGACATGATGGCGACGAGGACCGGGTAGGTCATCGCCGACTTCACCTTGCGGCGCAGTTCCACGTCCTTTTCCAAGAATGTCGACAGTCTTTGCAGCGACTCTTCGAGCACCCCGCCGACCTCCCCGGCCTTGATCAACCCGATGAAGAGGCTGCTGAAGGTGCGCGGGTGGCGTTGCATGGCCCGCGAGAGACTTTCGCCCCCTTCCACGCGTTCACCGATATCGGCGAGGATGCGCTTCAGTTTGTTGTCCTGGGTTTGGCGGGCCAATACGTCCAGGCAGCGCACGAGCGAGACGCCCGCGTCAACCATGGTGCTGAACTGGCGGCAAAACACCGACAGGTGGGTCAGTTTGACCTTGCCGTACGTTTTGCTTTTCGGCGACTTCGCCTTGATCATCGTGACTTCGGTGATCGCAAAGCCCTGCTCTTCAAAACGTTTGCGCAGAATCTCTTCGCTTTCGGCGTCGGCCGTCCCCTTTTGGAGACCTCCGGCGGCATCACGGAACGTGTAGCTGAATACGGGCATGGTTACTGGGTCCTACTGGTGTGAAGTGATAATCGGGTTCCAACTCGTCTTCGTCAGGGTTAGCGCCCTCGCGGCGGCGGAGTTCCCTGCGTGGTCTGCGGAGTGCTGATCATCTTCGTGAGCTCTTCCTTGTTCTGGCAGCGCGCGTACGCGTCGTCCAGCGAGATCAGCCCCTTCAGGTACAGGTCGCGCAGGCACTGGTCCATCGTGAACATGCCAATGTTGCCACTGGTTTGGATCATGGACGGAATCTGGTGCGTCTTTGCTTCCCGGATCAGGTTTCGGATGGCGGGCGAGGCGAGCATCACTTCGTTGGCCGGCACGCGTCCCGGCTTGCCGAGGCGCGGAATCAGCTGTTGCGAGATGATCGCGACGAGGTTGTTGGAGAGCTGCACCCGGATCTGCTCTTGCTGACCGGGCGGAAACACGTCGATCATCCGGTCGATGGATTCCGCCGCGTTGTTGGTGTGCAACGTGGCAAAGACCAAGTGACCCGTTTCGGCGGCGGTGATCGCGAGCGAGATCGTTTCGACGTCCCGCATTTCACCCACCAGCAGGATGTCCGGGTCTTCCCGCAGCGAACCGCGGAGCGCGTTCAAGAAGCTCTTGGTATCCGAACCAACTTCCCGCTGGTTGATAATGCACTTCTTGTGCTCGTGCAGGTATTCGATCGGGTCTTCAATCGTGATGATGTGGTGACCGTGATTCTCGTTGATGTGGTTGATCATCGCCGCCAGCGACGTCGACTTACCGGAGCCCGTGGGACCGGTCACGAGGATCAGTCCGCGCGGGCGCTCCACCAACTGCTTGAGGATTGGCGGCAGGTTCAGCTGCTCCACGGTGGGAATCTTCGCCGGGATGAGTCGGAACGCGGCCGCAACCGATCCCTTCTCGCGGTAGTAGTTCACCCGGAATCGGGCACGGCGCGGCAGTTGGTACGAGAAGTCCAGTTCCAGCGTCGTTTCAAACTTGTTGATGTTGTCGTCCGACAGGATGTCGTAAAGCATCCGCTGGGTGTCTTGCGGCGTGAACTTTTCGAAGTGCAGCGGCTTCAGCTTCCCGTCTTCGCGAATGATCGGCTGCGAGTTTTGGCAGATGTGGAGGTCCGACGCGCCGCGGTCCACCACTTGGTGCAGCAGCTCGTCAATGTGAAGGTCCTCCAGCGTTTGCGGTGGACCTTTCGGCTCCTCTTCTTCCTTCTCCTTCGGAAAAGGGTTGGTCGCGCCGGGTGGCGGCATCGTGCCGGCGGAGGGCATCATGCCAACTCCCACGCGGGGCGGCGGCGTCATTCCGGGATTATTCTGCATGTTCCTACTTACGTTATATCCGAGCTTTATGCGATTCGCGAATTAGAAGCCGGCGGTGAAGACGACCCGCATGACTTCCGTCGGGTCCGTCGTCCCATCCAGTACCTTGACGAGTCCGTCTTCCCGAAGTTCCTTCATGCCGTTCGCCTTCGCGGCGGCCTTGATGTCCTGAATCGGGGCGCGACGGACGATCATTTCTGCGATCTCCGCATTAATGACCATCAATTCGTGGAATCCCGTTCGCCCTCGGTAGCCCGTCATGCGATTTTCTTCGTGCGGAATTCCTCGGTACAGCGTGTACATCTGGTCCGGATCGGTCGCATCGAGACCGAAGCGGCGCAGGTCGATCGCCGGCAACTCGTACTGCTCGCGGTGATTCGGGTCGACCTTTCGACCGAGACGTTGGGCAAGTACGCCGATGAGCGTGGCCGAGATCAAGAACGGCTCGACGCCCATGTCCGTAAGACGAATCGTGGCCGACGGAGCGTCGTTGGTGTGCAGGGTGGAAAGCACCAAGTGGCCCGTGAGCGACGCTTCGATCGCGATTTCTGCCGTTTCCACGTCCCGGATTTCTCCGACCATGATGATGTCCGGGTCTTGCCGCAAGAAGGCGCGGAGCGCGGTGGCAAACGTGAGGCCTGCCTTTCGGTTCATCTGAACCTGGTTGACCCCGTTCATCTGGTACTCGACCGGGTCTTCCGCGGTCAGGATATTCACCCCAACGGTGTTGAGCTTCGACAGGATCGAGTTGAGCGTTGTGGTCTTGCCCGAACCCGTAGGGCCCGTGGCCAAGAACATGCCGTTCGGTTGGCTCACCAGCTCCTCGATCTTCAGCTGGTTTTCTTCGGTAAAGCCGAGCTTTTGCAGGCCGACCATCGCCGAGTTTTTGTCGAGAATCCGCATAACGATCTTCTCGCCCTGCGGAGTCGGCACCGAGCTGACCCGCAAGTCGTACTCTTTGCCCGACGTTCGAATCTCGATCCGGCCGTCTTGCGGAATCCGGCGTTCCGCGATGTTCATTTCCGCCATGATCTTCAGGCGGCTGATAAGCGGCGACATCAGGTTGCGCGGCACCGTCATCGCCTCCGCCAACACGCCGTCAACGCGGTACCGAACGCGGACCGAGCGCTCTTGCGGCTCAACGTGAATGTCCGACGCGCGGTCAGAAATTGCCTGCTGGATGAGCGCGTTGGCAAGCCGAATGATCGGGGCCTGCTCCGCCATCTTCTCATCGTCGGCGGCGCTGGTATCGCTCGTCGCGATGTCGCGGTTGACGCCCGCTTCCGCAATCGCGCGGCGCATCGCGTCGGAGTAGTTGCTGGTCGCCTGAGCCGGTGCGGCCGCCGCCGCGGCCCCGGCTTCGGCCGCCGGAGTGGGCGCCGCCGAGCCGCTGTAGTACTTCTTGATCGCGTCTTCGATCGCGCCCGTCACCGCCAGCACCGGCACCACGCGGCATCCGGACGCAATCTTGATATCGTCCAGCGCCACGATGTTGTTCGGATTGCTCATCGCGACGTACAGCGTCAGGCCGTCCTTCTTCACCGGGATCGCGTTGTGCTGCTTCACGATGTTCTCGCGCACCACATTCAGCGCCGAGCTATCGATCGTGATCCGGTCCAGGTCGACGAACCCCATGTTCATCTCCTGAGCGCGGGCCATCACGCACTCGCGCTCGCCCACCATGTTCAGCGAGATGAGCACGCGGTCCAGGGGTTGCCCCGTCTGTTGGGCGACCTTCTTCGCCTCTTCTAGCTGCTCCGGCTTAAGAAAGCCTTTTTGGAGCAGAAACTGTTCCATCGGAATACGCGGCAACGCCATGCTTTAAATCCTTCCGTGTTCGCGAAGACCCTCAAAATCCGCGCGAACTCTCCCCTTGCAAGGTGTGATTTTAGACCAAAGGTCCCGAGATGCCACCTGCGCCAGCAGAAAAAAGGACGGATTTGCACAAAACTTCGTTCAAATCCGTCTGCGGAAGGGCTTAGCGAACCTGCGACAAGGCCCGAATCCGGTCTTCGGTGCTGGGGTGAGTGCGGAAAAGATTCATTAATCCACCCCCGACGAAGGGACTGGCGATGTACATGTGGGCGGTTTCGGGTCGCGCGAGCGGACTCGGCACCATTTCGATCCCGCGCTCGAGGGCCTGCAACGCGCCGATCATCGGTCGCGCATTGCCCATCAACTCCGCCGCCGTGCGGTCCGCGCTGAACTCGCGCGTCCGGCTGACCGCCAACTGGATCAACGTCGCCGTGATCGGAGCCAACAGCATCACTAGCAAGTCCACGATCGGGTTGCGGTCCTCATTGTCTCCGCGCGGGATAAACCACGCGATATTGGCCAGAAAGCTGATGAACGTCGCGAAGCTCGCGGTGACGGTCATGATCAGCGAGTCGCGGTTCCGGACGTGCGCAATCTCGTGTGCCAACACGGCGATCACCTCGTCGCGCGACATGATGCGAAACAGCCCCTCGTTGATGCACACCACCGCGACGCGGGGGTTTCGACCGGCGGCGAACGCGTTCGGCTGAGGGTCGGGCGAAATGTACAGTGCCGGGGCCGGAATGCCCGCCCGCTGCGCGAGCTGCTCGTTGGCCGCGATGAGCCAATCAAGACGACCCGCGACCTCCTGAATCGGCACCGCCTGCGCCATCCGCAGCGCGATCTTGTGCCCGTTGAAGAACGCCACGCTCTGGAACACGAGCGCCACGAGCAGCCCGATCGCCGCGCCGCGCACGCCGAAGAAGTAGCCACCGATGGCGACCGCCAAAGCACCCATCACGACCAGCAGCAAGCCGGTACGCAAGAAGTTCATGCCCTATTCAACGCGGGTTGCCGGCGAAACACTCCGCCACGAGTACTTTGGTCTCCACCCCAAATCCCGCTCGATCCGACCGCAGTCAATTGTCGAGCCAAACTCTCGCACCCGCTCATCCACCCGGATGTGCTCACCAAACTGGTCGCGGATGGCATCGCGGGTCGGACGTTCCAGCATCAGGTCGTCGGCCGCCACCATGTACACGCGGTGCCCCGGAATCGGTTTTTCGACCGCCAGCCGAAACGCGTGGGCGGCGTCCCGAGCATCGACGTACGCCCAAAAGTTCGCGTGGCTCCCCGGCCATTGCGCCGCCCACTGCGGAATCTTTTCGTGATGGTCCGGGTCCATTACGTAGTTGATGCGCAGACTCGCGATGCTAAGCGCGGGGTACTGCGCCGCAATGGAATCGGCCACCTGCTCGCCCACCAGCTTGCTGAGCGCGTAAGCCGACTGCGGCGGAGTCGCGCTTGCTTCATCCACCGGAAAGCGTTCTGGGCACGTGCGGGCGGAACTCCATCCGTTTGCCTGCTCTGAACTGGCGTACGCCAGGGTCATGATCCCGAGATCGGCGGCCGTCTGAAACACTGTCCAGCACATGCCGACGTTCTCGGTAAAGGTCAGGTGCCGCGGCTTGCCGAACGGGCTGGGATTCGCCGCCAGGTGGATCACCGCGTCCGGCCGAAGCTCGAGCAGTGCGTCCATCACCTCGCCGGGCTGACGAAGGTCGCAATCGAACTCGTTGTAGTTGGGCCGCGTCTTCGCGAAACGGTCCATGGAGATGACCCAGTGGCCCGCCTCTCTGAG
>JANRKI010000053.1:0-51019 GCA_033763535.1 Fimbriimonadaceae bacterium
GACGGCTGCGCGCCGGGATAGACGGGGCTGATGAAGGGGCCTTCGAGGTGGTAGCCGTACCGGTACATTTCCAGGGCCGGGATGCGAGACACGGCCCGCGTCACGGCGGCTTGGGACGCGGTGACGGTGGTCAGCAGGACCGCATCGTAGCCTACGGCGCCGAGCCGTCCCGCGAGTACTTCCAGATCGTGGCGGTCGCCCGCCATGAAGTCGATGCCAAACGCCCCGTGGAAATGGACGTCGACGAAACCCGGGACCAGCCATGGCTCGCCAGAGGATTCCGCCTCGCCCAGCCACTCGGCATCCGCGGCGAACGGGTCGTACCGGTACGCCCCGAGGCCGCGCGGGCCAAGCATGCGATAGTTTCGATGGCGTTCGGGCGGGAGCGTCATGGTCGGAGAGCGTAGCCGGAACCGTCCCGGATGACGAGCCCATCGAGTTCCAGCATCGTGAGTTCGGCGAGGAGTTCGGATGGATCGATGCCGAGGGCGAGGACGAGTTTTTCGGGAAGGGTCGGCTCGACCGTGAGCGCGGCGAGGATGCGGCCCCCGACGGTCGTTGCTTCCTTCGGCGCAACGGCCGCGACGGCAACGCCGGAGATCGACAACGCTTCGAGCACTTGCGCCGGCGTGGTCACGAGTTCGGCCCCTTCCCGGACGAGCTGAAACGAGCCTTGGAATCCGGCATGATCGATGTTCGCGGGGACCACGAAGACTGGGCGGCCCAAGTCGGCGGCGGCATGGGCGGTGTTGATCGCCCCGGATCGGTACGGCGCCTCGATGACGACGACCGCCAGCGACATCGCAGCGATCAGGGCGTTGCGCATCAGGAAGCGGTAGCCGTCGGGACGCACGCCGCAACCAAAGTGACTGACGAGGGCACCTCGCTCGCGAATCTGCTGGAAAAGGGCTCCATTGGCGGCCGGATACACCACGTCGATCCCGCAACCGAGGACCGCGATGGTCCGCCCCTGCGCGAGGAGCGCGCCTTTGTGCGCCGCCGCGTCGATACCGAGGGCACCGCCGGAAACCACCGACGCACCGGCGGCGGCGAACGCCTCCGCAAACTTTTGCGCGCAGGCCCGACCGTACGTGCTCGCATTGCGCGTGCCGACGATGGCGATGGTCGGCGCGGTGAGGGCGTCGAGGTCGCCCCAGGCAAAGATGCCCGGCGGGGCCGTGTTCGCCTCGGCCAATGGCGCGGGCCAGTGGGCCGGCGTGCCGGTAGGCGTTACGGCGACGGCTCCGTTGGCGAGCGCGCGTTCGAGTGCTTCGGGCGGAATCGACTTCAGGCGTTGCCGCTGGGCATCGGTCAGCTGGGCGAGGTCCGGGAAGTCGCCGTCGGAGTCAAACAGACGCGTGGCCCGCGCGGAGGGAATCTCCGCCGCGAGCCACCGTTGCAATTGGGTTGCGGTCACGAACGCTCAGAAGTCGGACCCGTTGCCGCCTTGGCCACGGTTGTTTCCGTTCTGGTTGTTGTTATTGTTGTTTTGCCCCGGCAACACGACCGGCGGCAGAGCGTTGTCAATCGTCAGCGCGAACGGCATCTTTTGCACATTGCCCATCCAGTCGCTGACCGTGACGGTGATGACGCGGCGTCCGTTCGGCAGCGGGCGGTTGGGGCCCGCCGCGCTGAATCGGACGATGATGAGGCCGTCGCGCTGGATGGTGTACTCCAGATTCTTGCCGTCGGCCTCGATCTTGAGCGAGTTTTCGCGGTACCCGCTGGCCTCGTCTTCAATCTTGAACGCCAGGAAGAGCGGCGGTTGTCCGCTTACCTGATCGCCGGGGTTCGGGAACTGCATGTTCACCCGCGGCGGGGTCAGGTCGATCCCGTAGCTGTTGTCGAAGGCGAGGATGCTGCCATCGCGGGCCGGAACGAGCAGGGTGCTGCCGTAGATGCTGGCCGGCCCGCTGGCCGCGACGAACGTCGGCGGCGTGTTGTTGTTTTGGTTGTTCTGCCCGCCGAAGCCGCCCATGCCACCGGGACCACCTTGGCCGCCGCCCGGACGACCTTGGCCACCGCCGGCACCGCCCGCGCCACCGAAACCGCCGCCGGGACCGCCCATGCCCATGCCCATTCCGCCGCCACCGCCGGGGCCAAAGCCTCCGCCGCCGCCCTTATTGGAGCCGCCCGGTCCGGGCATGCCGCCGTTGTTCTGATTTGCGGTCAACGAATCGGCGAGGGGACGGATGATGTACGTCCAAGTCGGGGCTTCGCCGGAGGGATCAAGCAGGTTCACGCCACCGTTCGCGGTGACGACCACAAACTTGCTGCCTCCGACCGAGGTCGGCTGGGCCACCGGCGCGCTGCCGATCTTGATCGGCTTCTTGGTGAGCAGCGTCTTGTTTTGGTCGAAGATCAGCGCGGTGCCGTCATTCGTGACGACGAGGATGTTGCCGCTGGAAACGGCCGGCGCGAACGAGAGCGGGAGCCGGGTGGCGACTTCCCAGTTCACAAAGCCGGTGGCCGCATTGAGCGACACCAAGACGCCGCCGGAATTGATGTAGATCGAATCGCCGAACACGGTCGGGACGGCGTTCCCCGGCACGGCGGAGAAGGCGCGCTTCCACACGGTGCGCTGGGTGGAAAAGTCAATGGCGAGCAGTTCTTGCCGACGATTGAACACCAGGATGTTGTTGCCGCTGGTGCTGATGCCGCCGATGACGCCGCCTTCGATTTTCAGCGGGGCGGTCCAAGCGTTCTCGCCGGTTTCGGCATTGAACGCAAACAGGGTGTCGTTTTGCTGGGCGGTGATGACGAACTTGCCGCTCAGCGTGACGGGCTGGCCGATCGGTTGGCTGGGCAGGTTGACCGGGCTCCACTTTTCTTGCCCGTTCGCCGGATCAATGCCGTACGCGATGCGGTTATCGCCGATCGCAATGATCGTGCCCGCGGCCGCGATGGGGGCCGATCGGAAGGAGCCCGCGATCGGGTCGAGTTGCGGGAAGCGCCATCGCAGGTTGCCCGTGCGAAGGTCCGCGCCGAACACGCGGCCGCCCACGGCGGAGAACGCGCTGTCTTCCACCACCAGCGGGGCGCCGCTCGGGGCCACCTTGGTGGGGTACAGCCATCGCCACGCCAACGGCGTCGGGCCATCAATTTGACCGAAGGCCACGGCAGCACCAAGGGCCGCAATACCGGTTGAGATCAAGCGCATGTTTCGCATCCTTACCCGTGTGATCCGGACGGAGTCACTCCGTCATTGTAGTTCTCCCCGCCTCGTGCTGTCTAGCACGTCGGGTTCGTCCATAATTCGGACGCACAAACGCCGGAGGGCGTCACGCCGCGATGGCCACGTTGATCCTTTGCTACCACAAAGTTGGCCCGGAGGCGGAAGAAGGCCGATTTTTGAACGTTTCGCCGGATGGGTTGCGACGTCACGTCGCGTTTTTGGCCCGACGAGGGTTCCGCGGGGTGCCATTGCGCGAGCTGAATCCGGGCGAACTCACCCGGGGCAGACACCAACGTCACGTGGTGATGACGTTTGACGATGCCTACGACAGCGCGGTGCGTCACGCTCCACCGGTCCTGGAGGCGGCTGGATGGCGGGGCACGTTCTTTGCGGTGCCCGGGATGGCCGAATCGGCATGGGACCAGGAGCGGGCACGGCCACTGGCCACCGAAGCGGACCTCCGCACGTTGGTGCAGCGCGGTCACGAAGTTGGAAATCATTCGATGACTCACCCGCACTTGGCCGGGCTGCCGCGACGCATGGTGTTGGACGAGCTGCACGCCGCTCAGCAGTTGCTTGCGGCTTTCGGCATTCGGGCGACCACGATGTGCTACCCGTACGGAAGCTACGACGCGAACGTGCTGCGGGTGGTGAAGCGGTTTGGGTTTCGGTACGCGGTGACGTTACGCAAAGGGTTGGTGCCGGCCGACGCGCCGCCGCTGGAGCTTCCGCGGGTCGTCGTGGGCTTTCGCGATACTCCGGCGCTGCTGACGTACAAGATTTGGGTTCGGCCCAAGCTGGCCCGCCTTGGGGTATGATCTGCGCTTGCGAGTGGGCTCATAGCTCAGTTGGTTAGAGCGCACCCCTGATAAGGGTGAGGTCACAAGTTCGAATCTTGTTGGGCCCACCATCCACTCGCAATCCCGCATTCGGTCCCACCGCGTGACTTCGAGCGGAACAATTTCTCTTGGACCCGGTCCATTGGAGTGTCGACTTCAATCCGTTGAGGTCGAATCACACTCCTCCTCCTAGAACGCCTCCGGATGCTTCGTCCCGGGGGCTTCTTTCTGCCGTCGACGGCGGGTTACCCGCCGTTGGGTAACGATGTACGGGCGGTATAAGGCGGCATGGCCTTCTTAGACCTCCACTACTGGAGCGACGCGATCGGGATGCAGACCAGCGCGTACGTCATCCTTCCGCAAACCGCCGGACCGCATCACGTCCTGTTTTTGCTCCACGGACGCAGCGACGACCACACGATATGGATGCGCCGCACCTCCATCGAACGGTACGTGGAGGGTCTGAACCTGATGGTGGTGATGCCCAACGGGCATCGCGGCTTCTACCTGAACCAAGCCGACGGGTACGCGTATGGGGATGCGGTGACGGAGGAGTTACCATCCTTGGTGGAGCAATGGTTCCGAGTGCATCCGCGGTTTGCGATCAGCGGCCTGAGCATGGGAGGGTACGGCGCGGTGCGGTCGGCCCTGGTACGACCCGACCGATTCGTGTCGGCGGTCAGTCATTCTGGGGCGCTGTTTCGGTTTGATAACGGCTACGGCGAAGGGCGCGCGATGGACCGCGAATTCATCCGGACGTTTGGTGAGGACCCGGACGGCGGCCCCGGCGATCTGTACGCGCTGACTTCCGCCGCGAAGACGTATCCGAAGCTGCGCATTGACTGCGGCACCGAAGATTTCTTGATCGAGGACAACCGGCAGTACCACCGGTTCCTCAAGAATTCCGGCGTGGCGCACGAGTACGCGGAGTTCTCGGGCGGGCACACCTGGGACTACTGGGACGCGCACGTGTCGGAAGGCATCGCCTTTCACCGACGGAATCTCGGCTTCTAAGTGCCCGATCGCTCGCGATGGGATTACGACGCGGGCGTGTACGGCGTCACTTTGACGGGCAGATTGCCGTTTCGGAGAGAATCCGTGGCGGCGATTCCGGCGGCGACGCTCATGCGGGCGGCCACGCTGTCGACCGCGAGTTCCGTTTCTCCGCGGAGCGCGCGCCGAAACTCGTCGATGATGCGGGCGTCGGCTCCGCCGTGCGTGCCGGTCTCGTCTTCAAACGTGTGCCAAGCGTCGGGCTCCGGCGCGTAGCCGGGATGCGCCCGATTCCAGACCGCGATGCGGGCGTTGGACGGCACGTCGCCGAAGTTTTCGAGTCGCCCGTGCGCGCCGATCACGGTGTAGTTTCGCCACGCGTCGGGGGCAAAGTGGCATTGCTGGTAGGTCGCCTGCACGCCGTTGCCCAATTGGAGCAGTACCGCGTTGAGGTCTTCCACGTCCACGACCGGGTTTTGGTCGCGCAACGCTTCGGGCGGCCAGGTTTGGCGGAACTTCGCCTTGTGGTGGGGGTCGTCGTCGGGACGCCGGGAGCCCGGGTCACCATAGACCGCGAGTTGGCCCATCGCGGTGACCCGGGTGGCGTAGCTTCCGGCCAGGTAGTGAATCACGTCGATGTCGTGAGCACCTTTTTGGAGAAGCAGCCCGTGGGTTCGGCGACGATCGGCGTGCCAATCGGTGAAGTAGGCGTCGCCGCCGTACGAGACGAAATGTCGGCACCAGATGGCGACCACACGGCCGATCGTTCCCGCATCAATCAGGGCCTTCATGCGCCGGATCACCGGAAAGTGGCGCATGTTGTGCCCAACGTACAGGAGCGTTTGGTGGGTACGGGCGGCAGCGAGCAGTCGGTCGCAGCCGGCGACGGTGATGGCCATCGGCTTTTCGAGATAGGTGGGAATCTGCCGGCTGAGCGCGTCGAGGCCGTGGGTTTCGTGGAGGTCGTCGGGGGAGAGCACGAAGACGGCGTCCAACGGTTGCGACCATAGGTCGGCGACATCGGGAAAGGTCCGCGCCTCGGGTCCGGCGAACGCGGAGAAATCGGCGAGGGCGGCGGGGTCGGGGTCCGCGAGGGCGACCAGATGATCACCGAGGTCGGGCCGGTGCGCCAGTTTGGCGATGGATTTTCGCAGTCCCCACCCGATCACGCCAAATCGCATGTCGGGCAGGGTACCGAAGCGGAAGGTTAGGCTTCCGGAGCGAAGGCGGGGTCGAGCGGCGTCGCGCTGAAATGGTCCAGGTAGTTGCTGATCGTCTTGAGGGCGACGCCGAGCAGCAGCTCCATGAGGTGGACCGGCTCGTATCCGGCGGCGAGGAAGGCGTCGCGGGTGGCGTTGGTGAGGTGCCCGCGTGCCCGCACGACTTCGCGAACGGTGGTCACGAGGGCGTCATGCTTCGGGTCAGCGAGCGCCTGGCCGTTTCGGATGGCGGCGACCACTTCGGCGTCGACCTTGAGCATGCCCTTGAGGATCGTGCTGTGGGCGGCCTTGCAGTACGTGCAATCGTTTTCCAGGCTCGCCGCGAGGAGGATGACCTGGCGTTCGACCGGGGAGAAGTGGGTGGTGTTGTAAGCCGCATCGAGGGCGAGGTACCCGTTGAGGACGGCGGGCGAGTGGGCGAACGTCGCCATGAGATTGGGAATCATGCCGAACGCCCGTTGTACGTTGGTGAGGGCCTCACGGCTGCCCTCCGGAGCGGTTTCGAGGGGAGTCGGCGAGAAGAGTGCGGTGCTGGTTTCCATGGGCGTCCGTCCCGTTGCGGGATTCTGACCTTGGTAATTCGGGCGGCGAAAATGAGTTCCAGAAAGATTTTGGGGCGATGGGTTTTGAGCAATGGATGCACGAAAGGATTCCGGAGTCGGGGGAATGGCGGAGTCAGGGAATGGCAGAGTTGGGTTGGGCCGTAAACTAAGGAACGTGACGATTTCGCGCGGGCTGAGCATGGGGTTTGCGGTGATGCCGATGCTGGTGCTAGCGGTGCACTGGTCTCAGCCCGCGACGCCCAAGGACCCGGTCGCCGCGTTACAGGCCGACGTCGTGGCGGGGCGAACGAAGCTGACGTACGACGCGAAGTTCGGGTACCTGCCCAGTTTGCTGGACGCCCTGAAAGTGCCGGTGAATTCCCAGACGCTCGTGTTCAGCCGGACGAGTCTGCAAACGGACTTCATCAGCCGTAAGAATCCGCGGGCGATCTACTTCAATCGGGATGTTTACATCGGCTACATCCCGGGGGCGCCGCTGATCGAGATCATGAGCGTGGACCCGTTGCAGGGGACGCGCTTCTACACGTTGCCGAACCTGCCCGAGAACCGGCGGGCGGCGGCATTCTCAACGGACGACTCGGACTGCGTGCGGTGTCACGGCGGGCAAAGTTTGCCGCCGCGCCTCTTCGTGCGTTCGGTACATGCCGCGCCGAGCGGTTACGCGCGGCCATTCGCGCCGAATTTCAACGTGATGCCCCGGACCCCGATCCGTCAGCGGTGGGGCGGATGGTACGTGACCGGTCGGCACGGGACTCTGCGGCACATGGGGAACGTTGCCAGCGAGGGCACCGACGAGCAGTATCGGATCGACGTCGAGGCGGGTGCCAACCTGACCGAGTTGCCGAAGGTGGTGGATCGGACCAAGTATCCGATCGCGCACAGCGACATCCTCGCGTTGCTGGAGCTTGAGAAGCAGATGGACGTGCAGAACGAGCTGAGCTGGTTCGCGATGGAGGCCCGCGATCTGCTGAAGGATCGGCCAAGCGAAGCGGTGGGCCGACGTCGGCTGCGCGGGATCTTGGGCGAACTGGTGCGCGCCTTGCGGGGGGACGAAGACGTGGAGGTGCCGACGAGCGTGCGCGGCACGAGCGGCTTCCGCCCGACGCCGTGGGTGAAGGTCGGCAACCGGTCGGTGCACTTCCTCATTGAGTCGCCGACATTTCGGGCGATGCCGGAATTGGCCCAGCGCACGGTTCGCGACGCGCTGAGCCAGTAGGACGCGCTTAGTTCGCGCTGGGGTCGATCAGCTTCGGCTGGGATCCGTCGGTCGGCTTTTCGCCGTCCTCGCCGTCCTCATCCTCTTCGTCCTCGTCCTCGTCATCTTCATCGTCTTCATCCTCGTCGTCTTCGTCGAAGATGAACGTGCCGAACTCGTCTTCCTCTTCGTCCTCGTCGAAGAGGTCGCCGACGCCGGTTGCCACGAGGGCGGTCGATAGCGACATCGTCTTGGGATCGAAGTAGATGTCGTTGCCGCTTTCCAGAAGTCGCATGGCGACGTAGAACCCGTCGTCATCCAGCTTCTCGATCACCTGAATCGTGGTGTCGTCGGCATCGTCGTCGATGAGAGACTCGAGAATGACCTTTCCTTCGCCTTCCGGCAGGTTCCATTCCAGCTGGTGGCGCAATACGCGTTGCTTCGCCATAACGGGCGCATTTCACCCCACCCTAACACTCCCTTAACATTTACCCCGGATTGCAACGATTTTCGCGGTCCAGCGGTAGAATGCCGTCTACCTGCCCATGTCCGAATCTCCGCTTCCCGACGCCTCTCTCCGCCCGGCAGCGGAGCCCGCGGACTTGGCCGCGATGCCGAAAGTTCAGGACCGCATCGTGGTGGTCGGTGCCCGCGAGAACAACCTGAAGAACATTACGGTGGAGATTCCGCGTGACCGATTGGTGGTCATCACCGGCCTGAGCGGGAGCGGAAAATCGTCGCTCGCATTCGAAACGATCTACGCCGAGGGTCAGCGCCGGTACGTGGAGTCGCTGAGCGCGTACGCCCGGCAGTTCTTGGGGCAGATGGACAAGCCCGACGTCGACCACATCGACGGCCTGTCGCCCGCCGTGTCGATCGACCAGAAGAGCGCATCGAAGAACCCACGTTCGACCGTCGGCACGGTCACCGAGATTTACGATTACCTTCGAATCCTGTTCGCGCGGATCGGCACGCCGATCTGCCTTAACGGGCACGGGCCGATCGAACGCCAATCGACCGACCAGATCGTCGAGGTCGGCCGTCAATTGCCCGAGGGTACGAAGCTCCAGGTCCTCGCTCCGATCGTGCGGGGACGCAAGGGTGAGTACAAGAAAGAGCTCGACGAAGTCGCGAAGTCCGGCTACGTGCGGGTTCGGGTGGACGGCCGAATGTACGAGGTCACCGACGATATCCCGATGGATCGCTACAAGCAACACACCATCGAGGTCGTCGTCGACCGACTCGTGATTCGCGACGGGGTCGAGCGTCGGATGGCGGACAGCATCGAGGCCGCACTCAAGATGGGCAAGGGCCTGATCCAGCTCCTCATCGAGTACCCCGACGGCGCGGAGGTCGCCCCGACGGTGCGATCGGTGGCCGAACAGCAGGCCGGGCAATCGCTCCCGGCCGACACCCGCGCCTTCGATCTTCTCTTCTCCGAGAGCTACTCGTGCCCGATCTGCGGTTACTCGCTGCCCGAACTCGAGCCGCGGATGTTCTCGTTCAACTCGCCGTTCGGCGCGTGCCCCGACTGCACGGGTCTCGGCACGAAGACCGAGTTTGACCCGCTGTTGGTGGCACCGGACCCGAAAAAGCCGTTGCGCGATGGCGCGATCCTCCCATTTGTCTACAAGTCGGGCGAGGTCAAGGATTGGTGGCCGGAGATGCTGGATGCCGTCGGTCGAGCGGTCGGCTTCGATGCCCGCCGCCCGATCGGAGAGATCAGCGAGGCGCACATGGACGCGGTGTGGAACGGGCTGGACCATCCGATCGTCGTCGCGATGAAGTACGGCAAGTCGGAGCGGACCTTCACCACCGAGTGGCGCGGCGTGCTCGGTTCGCTCAAGAAACGATATGAGGAAACCGAAAGCGAATGGGTGAAGCAAGACCTTGAGCAATACATGTCGACGAAGCCTTGCCCAACCTGCCAAGGCCGACGCCTGAAGCCGGAATCGCTCTCGGTCCACCTGGCGGCGCGCGACATGTCGGATGTCACGCGCATGAGTATCGACGATTGCCTGGCGTTCTTCCGCGAATTGCCCGGGCACTTGAACGATCGGCAACGGACGATCGGCGAGCGCGCGGTCAAGGAGATCACCGAAAGGCTCCGCTTTTTGGAGGACGTCGGACTTGGGTACCTGACGCTCGATCGGAACGCCCGCACGCTATCCGGCGGCGAGGCCCAACGCATCCGATTGGCCACGCAAATTGGCTCGGGACTCATGGGGGTGCTGTACATCCTCGACGAACCGAGCATCGGGTTGCACCAACGCGACAACACCAAACTGATCGAAACCCTGGTGCGGCTGCGTAACCTCGGCAACACGGTGCTGGTGGTGGAACACGACGAGGAAACCATGCGATCGGCGGACTGGCTGTTAGAACTCGGACCGGCGGCGGGCGAAAATGGCGGACAGATTACGGCGCAGGGCACAGTCGAGGAGTTTCTGAAGTCCGACGCGATCACGGCCCAGTACTTGCGCGGCGAGCGGGCGATCGAGGTTCCGACCGAGCGGCGCAAGCCCCGGAGCGAGAATCCGCTGACCGCCCCGGCGACGCCAAAAGTTCGAGCAACCCGTAAGAAATCTGAGAAATCAGACGGCAAGGTTGCCGGATAAGCGGGAAATTCGCTAGGCTAGGGGCGGAATGAAAACGCTCGTCGGCGTGATCCTCGGCTACCTGGTGATGTTCGTCACGCTTTTCGTGCTGCTGAGTGCCCTCTACGCGGCCCTCGGCCCGGACGGCGTTTTTTTGCCGAAGTCTTACACGCCGAGCGCGGGCTGGATCATCTTTATGCAGGTCGGCCAGATGGTGGCCGCGTTGGCCGCCGGGTACGTGGCGTACAAGTTGGGCGGGCTCAAGTCGGGCATCTGGCTGGCGTCGCTCGTGCTGATTTTCGGCGTGGCCAGCGTCCTCGTGACGCTAGGTCAGCCGGCTGCGGAGGCGCGCGAAGGGCAAGTCGCGGTGTTCGACGCGATGGCGAAGGCCCGCACTCCGGCCTGGGCATCCCTCTTGCAGGTTGCCATCGGCGTGGTGAGCGTGCTCTTCGGGGTGAAGCTGGCGCCGACGGACGCTCCAAAATAAGGGCGTGCTGCGCCCCCTGCAATGGACCGATTCTGGGCTTGAACTGCTCGATCAACGGCTGATTCCTCACGAAACGCGCTGGCTCACGCTGACGACGGCCGAGGAGGTCGCGGCGGCGATCCGCGACATGGCGGTGCGCGGCGCACCCGCGATCGGGATTGCGGCTGCCTACGGCATGGCGTTGGCCGCGCGAAGGGGAGACGATGCGGCGATGGCGGACGCGGTACTTCGGGCCAGCCGGCCCACCGCCGTGAACCTGTTCTGGGCCCTCGATCGCGTCGCAGCGCTGCCCAATCCCTCGCCTGAACGGATTCTTGCCGAAGCGCAGGCGATCGAGGCCGAGGACTTGGCGATGAATCGGGCGATCGGGGCGTACGGCGCGACCCTGGTGCCGGCCGGAGCCCGGATCCTGACGATCTGCAACACCGGGGCCCTCGCGACCGCCGGTCACGGGACCGCGCTCGGCATCATCCGGTCGGCGTTCGCGGCGGATCCAAGCATCTTCGTTTACAGTTGCGAGACGCGGCCCCGCCAGCAAGGCCTGCGACTCACGGCCTACGAGCTGTTGCACGAGGGCATTCCGTTTCGCAGCATTCCCGATTCAGCGGCGGCCAGCCTGATGCAAGCGGGTCAGGTCGACCTCGTTGTCGCGGGGGCGGACCGGATTGCTGCGAACGGGGACAGCGCGAACAAGATCGGCACGTTGATGTTGGCGGTACTGGCGCAACACTTCGGAGTGCCGTTTGTGATTGCCGCCCCCACGTCGACGTTTGACGCGACTTTGCCGGATGGAAGTGGGATTCCGATCGAGGAGCGCGATCCGCGCGAGCTCACGGAGATTGAAGGCGTACGGGTCGCGCCGCCCGAAACGCCGGTTTGGAACCCCGGTTTTGACGTGACGCCGGGCGCGCTCATCACGGCCATCGTCTCCGAGCGTGGGGTGCATCGACCGCCATTTCGGTTCTCGGCGTAGGCACTTCGGTCCGATCGGCGTAACGAATCGTCCGGTCAGGGCAAGGAGAGCGGGCGGTTTGCTAAATTGTCGGAGATGACTTCTGCACTTCTTGCGCTCGGGCTGGCGATGGCGACTCAGCCGGGCACGAGTCTATTGGGCGGGGGCGGTACCGGGCAGGCGGCGAAGCCGGATGCATTTGACCCGGGTCCCAATCCCATGTTGATGCGGCACCCCACGATGAATGCGACGAGCATCGTGTTTGCGTACGGCGGCGATCTTTGGTCGGTACCGCGCGCGGGCGGCGAGGCCAAGCGCTTGACGACCGACCCGGCCATCGAGAGCGAGCCGTTTTTCTCGCCCGATGGCAAGATGATTGCGTTTTCTGCGCAGTACGACGGCAATCGCGACGCGTACGTGATGCCGGCCGAGGGCGGCGAGCCGAAACGCCTGACGTATCACCCGTTCCCGGAGGTCGTGCTGGGATGGACGCCGGACAACAAGAACGTGATCGTGTCTTCGCGGATGCTGAGCAACACGTTTTTGCCGCAGATGTTTACGGTGAGCGTGAACGGCGGTGTGCCAAAGCGGCTGCCGTTCCCCAGTGGCACGATGGCGAGCATGGCTCCGAGCGGCGAGAAGCTTGCCTACGTTCCGAACGAGAAGTGGCAGGATGGCTGGAAGCGGTACCGCGGCGGCCAAACTTATCCGATCTGGATCGCGGACCTCGCGACGTCCCGCGTGAAGGAGATTCCGCGCGACAACACGAATGATGAGCAGCCGGTGTGGGTCGGCGACAAGATTTACTACCTTTCCGATAAGCGCGGCCCGGTCGGGCTGTTCAGCTACCACACGTCAACGGGAGCGATTACGGAAGAGGTTGCCGGGAGCGGTTTCGACTTCAAATCGGTTACCGGCGGACCCGGTGGGCTGGTGCTCGAAAAGCTCGGCTCGATCCATGTGTTCAATCCGGAAACCAAGGAGCTGAAGCGGGTGAATATCACGCTGCGCGGCGACTTCCCGGAAGTGCGGACGCAGTTCAAGGACCTGCGCCCGTACATCGGCAACGCCGCGCTGTCGCCATCCGGCAACCGCGTGGTCGTCGAGGCGCGCGGTCACCTGATGACAGTTCCGGCGGCAAAGGGCGACGCGCGCGACCTGACCGAAAAGCAGGGCGTGGCGGAACGCTTCCCCGCCTGGAGTCCGGACGGCAAGACGATCGCTTACATCAGTGACGAAGGCAACGCGTACAACATCGTGCTGCACGACACCGCGACGAAGAAGGAGCGGTCGATTCGGCCCGGCGATTACCCCGCGTTCTACGACCAGCTCGTGTGGTCGCCAGACAGCAAGAAGATCGCGTATACCGACAACAAGAAGCAGGTTTGGGTGCTCGATGTGGAATCGGGACGCAGCACGAAGCTGGACCAAGGCACCTACGAGGACCCGAACACGACGATTCGGCCGCGGTGGTCGCCGGACAGCAAATGGCTGACGTACGCCCGCGACCTGGATAACCACCTGAACGCGGTGTTTGTGGTGGACGTGTTCAGCGGCAAGCGCACGCAGCTGACGGACGGGCTCTCGAACGCGAAGAGCCCGGTGTTTGACCGCGACGGCAAGCACCTGTACTTCTATGCCAGCACCAATACGGGTCCGGCGGCGAGCTATCTCGATATCAGCAGCCTGAACAACCTGAACGTGGTGAGCAGCCTGTACGTGGTGGTGCTGCGCAAGGACGGCGAAAATCCGCTGGGACCGGAAAGCGATGAGGAGAAGGTGGCACCGGCTCCGGAAGCGAAGCCTGCAACGCCTCCGCCCGCAACGCCTCCGCCTGCGACGCCTCCGCCCGCGACGCCTCCGCCCGCAACTCCTCCTCCGGGCGGTGACGGCAAGGGCGACGTGAAGGCCGATCCGAAGCCGCAAGAAACGCCGAAGCCGCCGGTCGCGCCGCCGAAGAAGGACGGCGTGGTGATCGACTTCGATGGCATCAGCCAACGGATTTTGGCCCTGCCGATGCCGACCGCCGAGTACTTGGCGTTGGAAGCAACCACGCCAGGATCATTCTTGGCGCTGATCGGTTCTCCCCGGGCGACGCTGACCTCGCCGACCCAAACGCAATTGCTGCGCTACACGCTTTCGGGCCGTCGTCCTTTGCCGTTTGCGGCGGGCGTCACCGGGTTCGATATCAACGCGAGCGGCGACAAAGCGCTGATCTTTCAGGGTGGTCAGGCGAGCATCGTCTCCACGGTGGCGCCTCCGCAACCCGGACAAGGCGCGATCGATCTCAGCGGACTCCGCACCAAGATCAATCCGCGGGCCGAGTGGAAGCAGATGTTCCACGAGATCTGGCGGAATGAGCGGATCTACTTCTACGCCCCGAACCTTCACGGGGTGAATGCCGCCGAGATGGAGCGCCGGTACGAGCCGTTCCTGAAGAACGTCGTTTCACGCGATGACCTGAACTACCTGTTCGTGGACATGCTAGGCGAGCTGTGCATCGGTCACATGTTCATCGATGG
The DNA here is from genome assembly GCA_033763535.1 of Fimbriimonadaceae bacterium. Taxonomy (GTDB): domain Bacteria; phylum Armatimonadota; class Fimbriimonadia; order Fimbriimonadales; family Fimbriimonadaceae; genus Fimbriimonas. The sequence continues at coordinate 14,544 of JANRKI010000053.1, forward strand.
CGGCGACATTCCGGGCAAGTCCGGCGTCCCGGGCGGTTTGCTTGGCGTGGACTACACCTTCGAGAACAACCGTTACCGATTGACGCGGGTGTACGACGGCGAAAACTGGAATCCCGGTCTCCGCGCGCCGATGACCGCGCCGGGCGTCAACGCGAAGGCGGGCGAGTACCTGCTTGAGATTGACGGCAAGGAGCTGAAGGACTCGGGCGACATCTACGAACTGCTGGAAGGCAAGGCGGGCCGACAGGTCAAGGTCAAGCTCGGTCCGAACGCGGACGGCACCGGGAGCCGCGAGGTGACGGTCGTGCCGATCGGGTCGGATTACGGCCTGCGGCAGCTCGCGTGGCGAGAGGATAATCGCCGCTACGTGGAGAAGGCCACCAACGGGCAGATCGGATACGTCCACGTTCCGGACACGAACGTCGGCGGCTGGACGAACTTCAACCGGTACTACTACGCGCAGTCCGACAAGAAGGGGATCATCGTTGACGAGCGCTTTAACCAAGGCGGCCTGATCAACGACTACATGGTGCTAGAGATGACGCGCACGATGGCGGGCGTCTTTGCCCCGCGCAGCGGCAAGGATGGTCCGACGCCGGGCGTGTCGATCTTTGGCCCGAAGGTGATGCTGGTCAACCAGTTCGCCGGTTCGGGCGGGGACATGTTCCCGTGGCTGTTCCGCCACCACAAAGTGGGCAAGATCGTGGGCAAGCGCACGTGGGGCGGATTGGTCCGCGCGTTCGGATTTGCCCTGGTGGACGGTGGCGTGGTGCGATCGCCCGACGTGGCGTTCTACAACCCGTTTGAAGGCACGTGGGACGTGGAGAACTGGGGCGTGGCTCCGGATATCGACGTGGAACTGGACCCGGCGCAATGGCGACAGGGCAAGGATTCTCAGCTTGACCTCGCGATCGCAGAGATCAAGAAAGAGATGCTGACGTATCCGTATCCGAAGTTCAAGCGTCCGCCGTACCCGGACCGCACCAAGGTCGGCATCCGCTACTAAGCGGGGCCCGAGGCGTCCCCGCGTTCGGTAACGGACGCGGGGATTTTTTGTGCCCGGGAGGTTCCAGTACACTCTCCGGTTCCGATGGAATTGCGCAGTACGCTCAACCTGCCCGACGCAAAATCGACGATCCCGATGAAGGCGAACCTGCCCGTTCTCGAGCCGTCGATTCTCGCCGAGTGGAATGCGCAGAACCTCTACCACCAGATTCAGCAAGATCGCGTGGGCGCGCCGACGTTTGTATTGCACGACGGTCCGCCATACACGAACTCGCCGATTCACCTCGGGACGGCGATGAACAAGGTGCTGAAGGACTTCGTGGTGAAGTCGCGGACGATGATGGGGTTCCGCGCGCCGTACGTGCCGGGCTACGACAACCACGGATTGCCGATTGAGCTGGCGGTGCAGAAGAAGTTTGCGGATCGGAAGCTGAAGCCGACGCGCGACGAACTGTTGGCCGCGTGTCGCGAGCACGCAACGGAGTACATCCAGGTGCAGACCAAGCAGTTTCAGCGGCTGGGCGTGCTGGGGCACTGGGAGCGACCGTACGCGACGATGGACCCGCGGTACGAGGCGGAACTGGTGCGTACGTTTGCGCGATTGCACGAGCGCGGCCTGATCTACCGCGGACTCCGGCCGACGCTGTGGTCGCCGACGAGTCAGACGGCACTGGCGGATACGGAGATCCTTTACCAGGACCACGTGTCGAAGGCGATCTACGTGCGATTCGCGCTTCAGGACGACCCGAATCAACTGCTGGCAGAGTTTGATCACGTTTACACGATCATCTGGACGACGACGCCGTGGACGATTCCGGCCAACCTCGCGGTGGCGTTCCACCCCGAGTTTGAGTATTCGGTGGTGCGGGTGCCGGCCGGAGTCGGTTCTGGGGGCCATGTGCATTACGTGGTGCTGAACGACCTGGCGCCGATGCTGGCCGTCAAATTGGGTTGGCCCGAGGATTGGGAGATCGTGCAAACGTTCGAGGGCATCAACTTCGATCGCATGGTCTTCCGGCATCCGATTTTTGATCGCGATTCGCTCGCGGTGATGGCGAATTACGTGACCGGCGATGACGGGACGGGCGTGGTCCACACCGCGCCGTCGCACGGTCGAGACGACTTCTTTACCGGCCAACGCTACGGGCTGGGCGTGCCGAACACCGTGGACGGGCGGGGCGTGCTGACCGAAGAAACGGGCGAGTTCGCGGGGACCTACTACAAAGATTGTGATACGGTTGTGGTTCAGCGGTTGGCCGAAGTCGGTGCCCTGTTGCGCGCCGACGACTACGAACATAGCTATCCTCACGCGGAACGGGACGGTAAGCCGGTGATCTTCCGCGCGACCGAGCAGTGGTTCATCGCGATCGACCCGATTCGCGATGACATGCTGGCGGTGATTCCGGACGTGGACTGGGTGCCTGCGGTGGGCCAAAACCGGATCGAGGCGATGGTGCGCAATCGGCCGGATTGGTGCATCAGTCGTCAGCGTCCGTGGGGCGTGGGGATCCCGGTGTTCTACGGCAAGCAGTCCGGCGTGCCGGTGTACGATCCGGTGGCGTTTGAGGCGGTGGCGGAGGCGGTCGAGACCGAAGGGTCGCAGGTTTGGTTCCAGCGGACGGCGGCGGAGATTCTGCCGGCCGGTTACGTGCATCCGGAAACGGGTGAGACCGAGTTTGAGAAGGAGACCGACGTGCTGGACGTCTGGTTCGACAGCGGTGCCTCGCACCTGGCCGCGCTCGAGGGTCGGCTGTACCCGGAATGGGGCACGAGTTGGCCGGCGGATGTGTACCTGGAGGGGTCGGACCAGCACCGCGGCTGGTTCAACAGCTCGCTGATTTTGGCGATGGCGTGTAAGGGAGCGGCACCGTACCGGCACGTCATTACCCACGGATTTGTGACCGATAGCCAAGGTCGCAAGATGTCGAAGCGGCTCGGGAATGTCATTGACCCGGTTCAGGTGTGCGCGACCAACGGGGCCGACATCTTGCGCTACTGGACGGCGAGCGTCGATTGGCACGCGGACGCGCCGTGCAGCGACGACATCTTGCGCCAGGCCGGGGACAGCTACCGCAACGTTAGAAACACGCTGCGGTTCTTGCTCAGCAACGCGGTCGGCATCACCGACGTCGCTTCTAAGAGCGCGAGCGAGGGGAACTGGGGCGACCTTGACGCGTGGATTACCGGGCAAGTGGATCTGCTGGTAGCGGACTCCGTGGCCGCGTACGAGCGATTCGACTTCGGCGCCGTCGTGCACGGAGTCCACCAGTTCTGCCGCGAAGAGCTATCGCGGTTCTACCTGGACGTGATCAAAGATCGGATGTACTGCGACGGGGCCGATTGGGCGTCGCGCCGAAGCGGGCAGCTCGCATGCCGGCACGTGCTCATCGCGCTGGTGAAGCTGATCGCGCCGATTTTGCCCTTTACGGCCGAGGAGACGTGGACGAAAATGCGCGAGCTGGGCGTGATCGACGAGCCGCGATCGATCCACCGGCTGACGTTCGATGCGCCGAGCGAAGACCGACTCGCCGAGATTGAAGCGTCGGATTTGCAGGTGCGGGTCGCGGCGCTCCGCCAGGTTCGCGAGTCCGTTCAGGCGGCGTTCGAAGCGTACAAGGGAACCGACGGCGTGAAGGACAGTCAGGATGCGGTCGTCGCGCTGACGGTCGCCGACGAGGTTGCCTCGGCTCTGAACGCGGTCGCGACGGCCGACCTCGCGAACCTGTTCCGGGTGAGTTGGGTGACCGTTTCCGCCGGATCGGACGCGATTGCGTTTGCGCCATCGCCATACGCCGAGTGCCAGCGGTCGCGATTACGACGGCCGGACGTTGCCGAGGCGGTCTGGAACGGTGAGACGATCCTGCTGAGCGCGCGAGACCGGCAGGTGCTGGGCGTTTGAGGCGGTTTGCCGCGTTTGGCGCGATCTTCGCGTCGACCCTGCTACTGGATCAATGGTCCAAGGCCGCCGTTCGCGACTCCATCCCCGTCTCCGGGAGCCTCGGCGGAAAGCCGTGGCCGGGCGTGTTTGAGATCACGTTGACCTACAACGAAGGAATCGCGTTCGGAATGCTTCAGGGGGCGGGGATCTTTATGTCGCCGATCGCGGTGATCATCGCCGGGCTGACCGCCTCGTTGAGTTGGCGCAACCCGAAGGCGAACGTGTGGCCGTACCACGCGATGCTGGCCTTGTTCGCTTCGGGCGCGCTGGGCAACATGATCGACCGGATCCGGGACGGCAAGGTGACCGACATGTTCTGGTTCCGCGCGATCAACTTTCCGGTGTTCAACGTGGCGGATGTGTGCATCTCGATTGCGACGCTGTTGTTGCTGATCGGTGCGTTCGAGCGGGAGCAGCCGGCTCCGGAGCCCGGGGCAGACGGGGAGTTACCGGCCGCGTCGGAAGAGCTCTTGGAAGAAAATGACAAGTCGACGTAACGGATGGGCACTCACGTTGGAGAAGCGCACCATGACCGACTCCGCACTTTTGCGCATCGCCTTCTGAGCTGCCGCCGCTTCGGGATTCAGTGCCGATGGACGGGATTGGATCATGTAAAAAGTATAGCCATCTTTCATCGATTTTTGATCCGAATCTCCCAACTTTAGGTACGTTTTTCGATCAACAGCATCACCGGTTCAACATCGGCGAGCACTCGCGACATCAGCTTTACATCGCTTTTCCGCAACGATCGACTCCTGGACAGATGAACAGACACGACGTATTGCGCGGTACTTGAACCCAGGTCTTTGAGCGGATAAACAAAGAGAGAACCCGAGTTCGTTTCGCCGGACCGCACCGGCACGAGTCGTCCGATCGCAATGTCAAATTCGGGCGAAGTTGACATGACCGCCCGCTCTGTACTTGCCGCACGTCTTGCCGCGGACTTCGGATCGTTGAGGGCCGCAAGGTCCGTATCGTTGAGGGCCAAGTGTTGCGGGCTCGCCGCGACGACTTTCAACTCGGTCGGATTGACCAGAAACAAGTAGACCGAAACATCGCCCTTCGCCCCGCCGATTATTCGAAAAGCCGCACCGACGTAGCTCAGCACGGATTGAAACGCGTCGATCTGGGACAGTTTCAGGATTCGGCAATCATCTTTGAGCAGGGCTCGCAGCGCATCGCCGCCGGTACTGTGAATTCCGAGGAGGTCGACTTTTTCAATGGGTCGAGCCCGTTTCTTGAGGATATCAATTGATTTACCGGCCGCTTCTAGCACTGGCTTGGTTGCAATCAGTTGTGCCGAAGTTGCGGCCGGAACCCAATCCGCAACGGACCGCAGAAACTCGGGCAAGGCCGCATTCTGCTGACCGGCGAGGAACTGCAGGCCGGCGATGACCAAGCCCGTACCGGAAATGACCAGCCCCAGTGATTGCACGGCGGCCGACGCGACCAATTGAAAGATGGACTCCTGTATCCACCAGATCACGTGTTGTACAAACGCGGTCACGTGATCGAGCGTTTTTCGCGTCACCGCCATGCGAACGACGTTACTCTACGCAATGTGTCGCCATCAAGCCGCAATCGGTAAGTATCCCGCGCGGCAAAGATCAACCCTTCAACGCGCCGGCGACCGATTCATCCGGAATCGCACCCACAAACGCAGGTTCGTCTAAGCCGTAACCCGATTCGCCGTGGACTTTCGCGTCTAGTCCCAGCTCTTCCACCGAATCGTCCACGCGAAGTCCGAGCAGGGCATCGACAATCTTGGCCAGTACCCACGTCGCCACCAGTACAAACAGTGCCACGGCACCTACCGCCGCTAATTGCTTACCGATGAGTGCGAACCGACCCGCCGCGAGTGCGGGCTCTACGACCGCCTTGTTTACCGTAACGTCCGCGAATACGCCGGTCAGAATCGCGCCGAGCAGACCGCCGAATCCGTGGATTCCGACCACGTCCAGCGCGTCGTCGTAACCCAGCCGATGCTTGAGATGAATTCCGAAGTAGCAGGCGACCCCGGCGATGAGGCCCATCAGAATCGCGGCCCCGACGCCGACAAAACCGGCCGCCGGAGTGATGACGACGAGGCCCGAAACCAGCCCGCTTGCCCCGCCGATCGCGGTCATTTTTCCGCCCCGCCAACGTTCGGCCACGAGCCAACTGCACATCCCGGCGGCGGCCGCGACATGGGTGGTCAAGAAGGCGGTGATGGCGACGTCGTTCATGGCGAGGGCCGAGCCCGCGTTGAACCCAAACCATCCGAACCACAGCAGTCCCGCCCCCAGCAACGTCAGCGTGATGTTGTTCGGCGGAGGCGTCGCGCTTTTGCGCTGGCCGATGACGAAGCAGAGGGCGAGTGCCGACACGCCCGAAGCCAAGTGCACCACCGTACCGCCCGCAAAATCGAGCGCGCCTAGCTTGTACAGCCAGCCATCGGCGTTCCACACCCAACATGCGATCGGGGCGTAAACCAAAATGCTCCAGAGCGTCATCAGCACGAGGTAGCCGCGAAGCTTCGCCCGCTCGGCAATCGCGCCGGAAATCAGTGCGGGCGTGATGATCGCAAACTTCATCTGAAACAGCATGAAGAGCGCAGCCGGAATCGTCTGCGTGCCGTAGGGGGTGGTCACGCTGATGCCGTTCCCGAGCAGGTACTCGAAACCTCCGATCCAGCCGTTGCTCGACTTTCCGAACGATAGCGAGTAGCCAACGAGCACCCACAGCACGCTGACCACGCCCATCATGAGAAAGCTCATCAGCATAGTGTTCAGCACGTTCTTGCGGTGCACCATGCCGCCGTAGAACAGCGCCAGCGCGGGAGTCATCAGGAGCACCAGCGCGGTCGCCACGATCATCCAGGCGCTATCGCCTTTGTCAATCACAGGCGCCGCCGCGGCGCCAGCGGTTTCTTGAGCACTCGCCATCGAGGCGAGCAGCGCGAAGATTACGGGGAGAGAGAGGCGTCGTGCAAGCATGGTGAGACCGTCCATCCGAACTGAAATCGTCTTCCACACCTTTGGGGAATGCGGGATTATACGACGAATCGTTCCGGTTGAAAAGTCTCAGCCTTCCTTATCTTCGTACTGGCCCTTCAGCGCGTTCACCACGCTCGGATCGGCCAACGTGCTGGTATCGCCCAGCGCGCGACCTTCGGCGACATCGCGCAGCAACCGCCGCATGATCTTTCCGCTCCGCGTCTTCGGCAGCTCCGCGCAGAAGAACAGGTCGTCGGGGCGGGCCACCGGACCGATCTTGCCCGCCACGTGCCGCTTCAGCTCGTCCTCGGTCGCGGTTTCCCCTTCGCGCAGAATCACGAACGCCGCGATGGCTTGGCCCTTTACGTCGTGGGTTTTGCCGATGACGGCCGCCTCCGCGACCGCCGGGTGATCGACGAGGGCCGATTCCACCTCCATGGTCGAGATGTTGTGTCCGGCCACCAGCATGATGTCATCGACTCGACCGAGCAGCCAAAGGAATCCGTCTTCCACCGCGACGCCATCGCCCGCGAAGTACTTGCCCGCGAACCGGCCCCAGTACGTCTTTTCGAACCGATCCGGATCGCCGAAGATGCCGCGCGTCATGCCGGGCCACGGCCGGTCAATGACCAAAAAGCCGCTCGCGTCCGGCACGGGCAAACCTTCGACCGAAGCGCGCGGGCCGGTGATCGCCGGGCCGTCGCCATTTTCGTCCAGCACCCGGATGCGGATGCCCGGAAACGGATGGGTGGCGGAGCCGGGCCGCGTCGCGGTGATTCCCGGAAGCGGCGTGATCATGTGACCGCCGGTTTCCGTTTGCCACCAGGTATCGACGATCGGGCACTGGCCACGACCGATGACGCGGTGGTACCACACCCAGGCTTCCGGGTTGATCGGCTCGCCCACGCTCCCCAGCAAGCGGAGTGAGCTGAGGTCGCACGCGTTCGGAAGCTCCTCGCCCCACTTCATAAAGGTACGGATGGCCGTTGGTGCCGTATACAGGATCGTGGCGCGGTGCTTCTCGATGATCCGCCAGAACCGGTCCTTGTTCGGCGTGTCGGGCGCGCCCTCGTACATCAGCACGGTGGCGCCGTTGGCCAGCGGACCGTACACGATGTAGCTGTGCCCCGTGATCCAGCCGCAGTCGGCGGTGCAGAAATGCAGATCATCGGGCTGCAGGTCAAAGGTCAGTTTGGCAGTCGCGTAAACGTGGGTGAGGTAGCCGCCGGTGGTGTGAATGATGCCTTTTGGCTTGCCGGTGCTGCCGCTGGTGTACAAGATGAACAGGAGGTCCTCGCTCTCCATCGATTCGCACGGGCAATCGGTTGATTGGCCGGTCACGACGTCGCCCCACGCTACGAATCGCGCGTCATCCGCAGGCAACTGACCCACGCCGGTGCGAGTCAGCACCAGCACCTTTTCCACGGTGGGACAACCTTTGGCCAACGCCTCTTGGGTGATGCCCAGCAGCGGCACATTTTTGCCCCGTCGCCAGCCGCCGTCGGCCGTGACGATGACTTTGCACGTCGCGTCGTTGGTGCGCTCCTGGAGGCTTTCCGCGGTAAATCCGCCGAAGACGACGGTGTGCGCCGCGCCGATTCGCGCACACGCCAGCATCGTCATGGCGAGTTCCGGCACCATCGGCAGGTAGATGCACACGCGGTCGCCGCGCGCCACGCCCAGCGACTTCAGCCCGTTCGCGATGCGGGCGACCTCGTCCCGAAGTTCCGCATAGGTGATGCGCCGATCATCGCCGGGCTCGCCTTCCCACACGATGGCGAGCTTGTCGGGCTGCGTTATCGCATGGCGATCGACGCAGTTGTACGCGGCGTTCAGTTTTCCGCCGAGGAACCACTGCGCGTTCGGTGCTTCAAACTCGCAGATCGTGTGCCACGGCGCGTCCCAGTGGAGTTCGCCCGCCCACTTGGCCCACCACGCTTCGTGGTCGGCGTTTGCCTCGTCATAGATCGCCGGATCGGTGGCGTGGGCCCGGGCAACAAACTCCGCCGAAGGCGGGAACGAACGGTCTTCGTGCAGCAGGTTATCAATCGGTTGAGACATCGGCGTCGACTCGCAAAAACGGCACGAGTTTAGCGCGATAGACTGAAGGCATGACGTTGCAGGTGCCGTTCGAAGATTTTCCGGCCACCATCAAGCGGTTGCTCGGGCTCAGCGACGCCTATCTGAAGGCGCATCCGCGCGGCACCCTCATCACGGCCGCTCTGCCGGAGGGCCGCATCATCGTGGCCGCCGTTGCCGATGTAACGATGCGCCAAGCCGAGCACATCTTGGAACGGCAGGGGGTAACCGCTTGGGCCGGAGGCTGGTCGAGCGAAGGGGTGCTCGATGCCGAATTCGTGACGAGTCGGCGACCGTACGTCGCGGCCGTGGCGTATCGAACCGAGGAGGACCGGCCCGGCCTCTGGGTCGATGCCTACGACGACGAGCCGACCGAACTGCAGGTCTTGGAGTACATGCACCGCGAGTTTGTCCATACCGGCCAGATCGACGACTTACCGTTCGACGACTTCTTGAAGCTGGCGCAGGCCAACGTGGTGTGCCTGTCGCCCGATGAGATCGAAAACTACGCGGCCGACAAACGATCGCGCACCGAGGCGTAGCGCGCGGCGGCGGGCTATCCGCCCTTGATCTCGCGTTCGACGCTTTGCACCCAACTCAGCACGGCAAAGCCGACGAAGAGCGTCGCCGTGACAAACCAAGCCCAGTACGGCATCGCGTAGGTGCGCGGAGATTGGAACGCCCGCACGCCAAAGTAGGCGAAGAACAAGCCCACGGCCACGTTTGCCACCGCAATGACCTTTAGCCAGTAGATCCCGAATTCGCTGGAGATGTAGCCGGGGATCGCGGACTCATGCTCGTCGCAGTAGGTATCCACCACTTCGATCGCTTCTTTGTACGCCAGATTTTTCGCGGTAACGAGCTTCAGCGCGATCATCCGTCGTGAGATCGGCGTGTACTTCTCGCGCGCCTCGGCGATTGCGTCCGCAATGATGGTTTCCGCACTCACGACGGCGGGTCGGCCATCAGAGGTCGGGTTCGATTGCGGTTCCGGATTTGGACTGCCGACGGTCACTCCTGTAATGCTATATTGATCGCGTCACCGAGGCAACCCTACGCCCGCGAGGAATCGCGCGGAATGCCGAATCCCCGCAAAATTCTCTAAATATAAATCCGAGGTATATGACGATGACATCAGCGTTGATGGCGGCCTGCTTACTAACCGCGCGCCAAGAGCCGACCCGCTTGCGTCCCGTGTCCGACTCGTTCTTCCCTTTCGTGATGCCCTGGGATGACGCGCCGAACGGCAGCGCGGCGGACGTCTCGTTCTTGAACGAACGCCCCGCCGGTCGCAACGGCCGAATCGTCGCGAAGAACGGTCATTTTCAGGAGGGCACATCGGGCAAGCGCGTTCGATTCTTCGGCACCAACGTCGGGGCGAAGGCCGCGTTTCCCAGCCGCGCGGACGCCGACAAAATCGCAGCGCGCATGGCGAAGCTCGGCATCAACATCGTCCGGTTTCACCACCTGAACAACGGCTGGGACCTGAACGGCGGCACGATCTGGAAACCCGGGAAAACGCACCTTGAGATGGACCCCGCCCAGTTGGACAAGCTCGATTACTTCGTGGCCGCGCTGAAGAAGCAAGGCATCTACTCGAATATCAACCTGCAAACGTCGCGCGAGTACCTGCCGGAGATGGGCCTTCCCGAATCCGTCCGCAAGGTTCCGAACTTTGGGAAAAAGGTCGATAAGTACTTCGAGCGGATGATCGAGATTCAGCAGGCATACGCCCGCGACCTACTGGACCGCGTGAACCCGCATACCGGACTCAAGTACGCGGACGATCCGGCGGTGATGGTCGTCGAGATCAATAACGAAAACTCTCTGGTAGGTTGGCCGGGCGAAGCGGCCGGCGCGGGGCTCAACACCATGCCGGACGAGTTTGTCGCCGATCTCCGGGCGCGTTGGGTGGCGTGGCTAAAGCGCAAGTACTCCGACGACGCCGGGCTGAGGCGGGCGTGGTCGGCCCGCGACGAGATCGTCGGCGCGAGCGTGGTCTCGCGGGCCAATCGATGGACGAACGAGAATCAAAGCGGCGGAGACGTCACGTTCGCGGAGGTCCCTCCGGCAGAGGGCGAATCTTCGGTAGGGCTCGACGTCACCGTCAACTCGAACGGCGGACCGAACTGGCACGTTCAGGCCCACTTGGGCGGCCTCGACCTGAAGCCCGGCCAATCCTACACGCTGGAATTCCGCGCGAAGGCGGATCGGGCGGTCGGGTTCGGCATCGACTCCCGGCTTGATCAGCCCGACTGGCGGTTCATCGGCCTGTCGGCCAGCGCGACCGCCGGCCCCGAGTGGCGCGATTACGCCTTCACGTTTACCGCGCGCGACACGGTGCCGAATCACGCCCGAATCGGACTGGTGCTCGGCGACATGCGCGGCAAATTGCAGATTCGCAACGTGCGGTTGCGCCCAGGAGTGCGCTACGCCGGGCTCGCCGCCGACCAGTCGCTCGGCATGGCGAACATCGAACTGCCGACCCAGGACGGTTCCCCGCGGTTTCGTGACTACACGGACTTCTTAGCGGATTTGGAGACGACGTACGCGAAGCGGATGCGCACTTACCTCCGCGATGATCTCGGCTTTAAGCTCACGAACCTCATTGATAGTCAAATCGCGTGGGGCGGGCTCACGTCCATCCAGCGCGAGCGCGACATGGAGTTCACCGATAACCACGCGTACTGGAATCACCCGACCTTCTTGAGCGGCGAGTGGAATTCGAAAAGCTATCGCGTGGACCGTCGATCGCTGGCGCACGAAATGACGGGTAACAACGGCACGCTGTGGGACCTCGCCGTGTACCGCGTGGCCGGAAAACCGTACAGCGTAAGCGAGTACAACCACCCGGCGCCGAGCGATTACCAGGTAGAGATGATGCCGATGTACGCGACGTTCGGTGCCTACCAAGACTGGGATATCCTGTACACCTTTGCGTGGGATGCCACCGGTACGGGAGAGACGAACGACCGGTACGGCAACTACTTCGACATGGCGAAGAATCCGGCGAAGGCCGCGTTCTTCCCGGCGGCGGCGCTCATCTTCCGCAATGCGCTGGTTCCGGCGGCGGGAACGGTGGCGATGGCCGGGCTCGGCCCGAAGGCGCACGCGGACCACGCGACCGCGTACGACGTGTGGTCGGAGGGCGGCGCGTCGCTCAGCGTGTTCCAGCAGCGATTGGAACTGGTACCCGGAGCCCCGCGCGGCATTCGGTACGAGCGATCCGGCAATTCGCGACGCCCCATCGCGGTCGTGCCCGCCAAGCATGGACGCGTCTACCGAGTTGATGCGCCGGGAGCCAAAGCATTTGCGGGATTCGTGGGTGAAAGCACGGTCGCCATGGAAGACGCGCAGTTCACGTTCGGTGCGTTCGGCTTCAACTTTGCCGCCGTCACCCTCACCGCGACCGACGCGATGTCCATCCCGCGGTCGAAACGCGTCTTGCTGACCGTGGGCGCAAGGGTTGAAAATGAGAATATGGCTTGGAACGATGCGCGCGATTCCGTGAGCGATCAGTGGGGCACGGGACCGGTCCGGGCCGAATTTGTACCGATGACGGTGCAGATTCGCACCGAGGGCCCGCGCAAAGTGTTTGCCCTGCGTCCGAACGGAACGCGCCTCGCCGAGGTCAAGACGTCGGTGACGGGCGGCATGCTGACCTTCCCCACCGGGACCTCGCCCTCCATGTGGTTCGAGATCGTCGCTCCATGACGGTCCGAGAAATCGCGCGTCAGTTCGATATCGGCACCATCTCCACGGTGGAGCCGTTCGAAGGGCCGGGCAACATCAATCGCGATGTGTACCGGGTGGTCGCTGACGGCACGTTTTTGCTTCAACGGCTGAACACCGACGTGTTCCCTTACCCGGAACGCGTGATGCGCAACGCCCAGATGTGGGCGGAAGGCACCGAGGCGTGGATCCGCGCGAATCCAGACACGGAATGGCATCCGTTGCGGTTCGCGTTCACCCCGGAAGGCTCCATCGCGGTAAAGGTGGACGGCGATGTCTGGCGGATGATGCACTTTATCCGGGCGGGTTATTCGTACCGCGCGCTCAACGAAAGCGTCGAGCCGTTGCGGCTGGCCTACTCGCACGGCTACGGCGTGGGGATCACGCGCAACATCGGATCCGCGCTCCCGACCGCGAACGTTGCGGTCGCGCTCCCCGGGTATCGCAACACGCGCCTGTACTGGGATCAGCTGATGACGGTGATGGGCGATGACGCGTCGTTTCTGTGGCGCGAAGAGACGGAAATCATGGCGGCCGCCGCGCGATTCTTCCGTTTCGATCCGAGCGTCCGTGATCGCCGCGCCGTCGAGATTCGCGACGTGATTGACTGGATCATCGCCGAGCACCCGACCATCCGCGCGCACTCCCGCCTTAACGTCATGCCGGAGTTCGCCATGGAGGTGACGCACGGCGATACCAAGCTGGAGAACTTCCTTTTTCGTCCGCGCACGTTGGATTGCGTGGCCGTGCTGGACCTGGATACGGTCGGCGTGGCCGACCCGGCCGCCGATTTCGGCGACGCCCTGCGATCCTCCGCGAACCCGGTGGGCGAGCGCGGCGACCTGACCGGGGTCACGGTGGACCGACGGGTGCTGACGGAGTTCACCCGGGGTTATCGCACGGCCGTCGGCCGCATCTCGGAGGCCGAAGCGCGGAGTCTGGCGACCGCGCCGTACGCCATGGCGTGGGAGCAATGCCTGCGGTTCGCCACGGATTACCTGCGCGGCGACACGTACTACACGCTCAGTCCCGAGGACAAGCCGGACCTCAACGCGCACCGTGCCATCGTCCAGCGACGGCTCGCCGAGCAGTTGTTCTCGCATCGCGAGTTGCTGGTCGACCTGCTGACCGCCGACCGCAGCGGTTAGCCCGTCGGCGGATACTCCACGCCGAGCTTGATCATCCCCGCCGGCGACATCGCGATCTGCGGATACACGTCGCGAAGGGCGTCGAACGGCACGACCGGCGTCAACATGGCCGATCCCCGCAGATGGCCACCGCGAATCAGCGCCACCACTTCGTGCTGAATTCGGGGGTGATCCCAGCGCGGATGGTCCGGATTCGGGTCGCTGCAGGCGCGCGAGAATACGATCCGCGGACGGTTCATGTGTGCCTCACCGCCGAGGTCGAGCCCGGGTCCGAACGGAGCCGGAAACGCCCCGCAGACGATGGTGCCTCCGTAGGCCACGCCACGGATCGCGGCTTGCAGGGCGGGCATGGCACCGCTAAAGTCAATCGCCACATCGACGCCGTGTCCCGCGGTCAACTCCCGGATCTGCCCACCGACGTCGTCGTTTCCGGTCGTCACGTGCGTCGCGCCGAGCGTCAAGGCAAGTTCGCGACGTTCGGCCACCGGGTCACTCGCGATGATCTGCGATGCACCGGCCGTACGCAGCAGCTGGACCACGCACAGCCCGATCGCACCCAGTCCGAACACGGCCACCCGATCGCCGATCCGGACGTGCCCGTCGCGGATCGCGCCGAGGGCGAATTCCGCCGGGTCCATCAACATCGCGTCTTGCCACGCGACGCCATCAGGCAAGCTCCAGGTGTCCACGCCCGGAAGCACCGTCTCCGGCTGAAAGAATCCGTGGAAGAAAACCCGCTCGCCCACCGCGCGGCCGGACGATTCCCCTGCCTGGGTCACGACACCGACCTGCATGTTCCCGAGCGGAATCGGGTAGTTCCAGAGCATGCCTTCGTGCGGGAGATGCATCCGGAGGTTCGCGTCCCACCGACCCCGGTCGTTGGCGTAACCCTTGAAGAACGCCATCATCGTGCCGTGCTTTTCGCATCCGTGAGTACACCTCACGCGCACATCCGCCGCGCCCAGTTCGCGCAGCGTCACCTCCGCCCACGCGACCTCGCCCCGCGCCGGGCACACCAGCCGCTTCGTCATGCCGGCAGACTACCGCCGAAACTCGGTAGCGACGAGTCCAGCCAACGTCTCCCGTTCATCGGGCGAATCGGGCACGTAACCCAGCATGTAACGGTGAAATCGCCGCACGACATCGGCCCAATCGAGCCGGTCGGCGATGGGAAACGATAGCAGGGTCAGCGGAACCCGGTCGGTATCCGGACGGAGGGCCGGCTGATGGTAGGTCGGCGAAACGAGGACCGCACCGCGACGCTGAAAGTAAGCGATGCGGTCCCGACGCCATTGCCGATCCGCATCGGTCGCGCCGAGTTCGGGACGCTCGCACTCGACCATGATCGCATCGAGCCGTCCGCCAAGCTCCGCCGCATCGCGCTCGCACAACTCGCGGCCGAACGCCAGAAGTTGCTCGCCGATTCCCCGCTGACGATACGCGGGATCAACGACCATGAAAATGTACGCTCCGAGCCCGGCCCGCGCGTCGTAGGCAACGTACCGAAAGCCCGCGCACTGTCCGTCTACTTCGGCAAGGGCCGCGTGCTGACGGTGGTGCGGGCCGCGCGTCATTCCCGGATCGCCCGCCGCGACGTTCGCGATGTGCGCCAACGGCATGCGCTCGTCCCGAGGAAACGACTCGACGTACAGCTCCAGCATCGGCCAGTAGAGCGGATCGGATGCCCGATTGACCTCCCGGATCGTCACGTCGGACGGTGAAGACGGATCGCGCATGTCAGGCGGAGGCGCGGCGGTCGATCTCGACCGTCACGACCGAGGCAATGCCGCCGCGCACATTGAACCGACCCGTCAGCTTGAGGTAGCGCGGCTGGCACGCGTCCGCGATCTCATTCGCCAGCCGATTCGTGACAGCTTCGTAGTAGATGCCTTCGTTTCGGAACGAATAGTAGTACAGCTTCAGCGACTTCAGTTCCACGCACAAGGCATCGGGAATGTATTCCAGTTCGATGGTCGCGAAGTCGGGTTGCCCGGTCTTCGGGCAGACGCTCGTGAACTCGGGGCACACGTGCAAAATCGTGTAATCGCGCTCGGGCGCCGGGTTCGGAAACGTCTCCAAGATGGCCATGCCGCAAGTTTACTAGTGCGGCATCTGGATCCGGGCGCGCTTGGCGTCTTCCCGCGAGGACGGTAGCGCTCCGCCGGAGCCGGCGGAGACTTCGGCGGGGGGCAACAAAAAGTACATCGACGTCCCCACGCCCATTTGGCTCTCGACCCAAATCTTGCCGCCTTGGGCCCCGGTCGCAAGCTGGCAGAACGTGAGGCCGAGCCCGGTGCCGGTTTTGGTGCCTTTCACTTGGCCAAACGGTTCGAAGATCACTTTGCGGTACCGATCGGGAATGCCGGGACCGTGGTCGTGGACGCCAAACCGGAGGTTCGGACCGACCAAGTCGGCGGTGACCTTGACCGTGGTGCCGTCGCGCGTGTACTTCAGCGCGTTCGACAGCAGATTGGTGAGCGTGCGGGAGACGAGGCGCTCATCCAGCACCCATTCCCGCACGGTGAGATCGGCCTCCAACGTGACGTTTTGGGTAAGTGCCCATGGCCGCAGCGGTTCGAAGACGTCCTGAACGAGCGCATCCAGTTCCACCGAGCAGCGGTCGACGCTCATGCGGCCCGCCTGCAACTTCGAGACGTCGAGGATGCTGTTGACGAGCATCAGCGCGCGCCGGTTGCCGATCAACGCCTGGTCGAGCAGTTCGCGCTGGTAGTCATCCATACCGGCGGATTCTTGGCGAAGCATCTCGAGCCCCATGATCGACCCGCTGATCGGCGATCGGAGGTCGTGCACGATGAACTCCGTGAGTTCTCGGCTGAGGCGCAGGGCGGATCGAAGCCGGGAGACGACCTCCGACACCAGTACGTACACCAACAACCGAATTCCGAGCGAGCCGAGTTGGTACGTGGTGCTTCGCTGGCTCGCGACGATGTTGCTATTAAACGCCTCAATGCTTTGGTACAGAAAAATCGCCGTGGTGGCGTATAGCCCCATCAGCAATCCGCACGCGGCTCCCGCGTACCAGGCAACGAACGCCACTGGCAGCAGGTACAGCACGAACAAATCGCCGGGAAAGTACGCGTCGGCGATCGCGATGATTGCACCGAGGAAAAATCCGATGAGGACGATCGATACTTTTGAGCGTCCATCAAGCAATCGATGGACTTGCCGCACGAGCCTGGTACCAAGCTCCCTCACCTCGAACTCCCCGCCATCGAAAAACTGCCGCCGCCTGAGGGTATGACGCCTCGGACGATCGCTAAGATCGTCCGAGAATTACCAGGTTTACAGCTTGTGAATCGCGTGGCCGAGCGCGTCCTCAACCGCTTCCAGCACCGCTTCCGACATCGTCGGGTGGGCGTGGATGCTGTCGGCAAGAGATTCGAGCGTGGCTTCGAGGTTGATCGCGACGACCGCCTCGTGAATCATGTCGGTGACGTGCGCGCCGAGCATGTGGACGCCGAGCAGTTCGCCGTACTTGCGGTCGGCGACGACCTTGACAAACCCGTCGGTTTCCTTGGTCGCCATCGCCTTGCCGAAGATCATGAACTTGCTGCGGCCCACGACGACGTCGTAGCCTTTCTCCTTCGCTTCGCCCTCCGTCAGACCGACGCTCGCGACTTCCGGCGACGTGTACACCGCGTTCGGAACGGCCTTGAAGTTGATGCGCTTTTGGGTGCCTTGGACCGCGTTGTGGGCGGCCACGATCCCTTCGTGCATCGCGGTGTGGGCCAATTGGATGCGCCCGGTGACGTCACCGATCGCCCAGATGTGCGGCACGTGGGTGATCATCGTATCGTCGGCGATTTCGACGCCTCGGCGGTGGAGCTTGACGCCGATTTCTTCGAGGCCGACGCCTTCGGTCGCGGCTTTTCGGCCGACGCCGAGGAGGATGACATTGACTTCAATCTCTTCGGTCTCGGTGCCGCGCTTCACGGTGCACTTCCAGCCGTTGGCGGTGCGTTCGGCCCGTTCCAGGCTGGCGCCGGTCTTGACCTTCACGCCTTGGCGGGTGAGCAGCTTGCCGAGTTCGGTCCCGAGGTCGGTGTCCATGACCGGGAGCAGGTTCGGCATCATCTCGAGGAGGTGAACCTCGCTGCCGAGTCCGTTGAACACAAACGAGAACTCGCATCCGACGGCACCGCCGCCGAGCACGAGCATTTTCTCCGGAACGAACGGGGCGGTCACGGCGTCGTCCGAGGTCCAGACGCCGTCCTCACGACCCGTGTTCTCGAGGCCCGGGATGTTCAGTCGGATGACCGACGACCCCATCGCGAGGACAAACTTTTTGCCGCGGAGAGACTGCTTGTTCCCGTCCTTATCCACCGAGATCGTGTGCGGATCGGTGAACTTGGCGAATCCCTCGACGTGGCGAATCTTGTTCTTCTTGAACAGCATGCCGATGCCGCCGCGTTCGGCCAACACGACCTTCTCCTTGTGCTTGGCCATCATCTTCGGGAAATCGAACTTGATCTCGCCCTCGATGACGACGCCGAAGTCACCGGCGTGCTTCACGTGGTGCAGGCGTTCAGTGGCGGCGATCATTGCCTTGCTCGGGATACATCCCCAGTTGAGGCACGTTCCGCCGAGGTACTCCCGCTCGACGCAGATGACGGATGCGCCGAGCTGCGCCGCGCGGATGGCCGCGTGGTAGCCGCCGGGGCCGGAGCCGATAACGATAAGGTCTGCGTCGAATTGCTCTTGTGCCATGGATTCGGTGGATTCTTCCGGGGTCGGAATGCGCGAGATCTCCGCGATGAGGGAGGGGGATAGGGCTTCGGCCGCGACGGTCGCGAGTCCGGAGGGAGATGCGTCAGAGGTCGCTTGGTCGTTTGCCATCTCAAGATCGAGTGTGATATCGCTCCCGGGTGTCAGTTTACCTATGGCTAAATCGACGCAGAGCCAACAACATTTCGACAATCGTCGAAACATGTGGTACAGTCATTTCGATGAACGACGAAATGACGGTCACACGCCTCCGGGCGCTGGCCGACCCGGCGCGCTGGCAGCTCGTCAAGATCCTCGCCGAACAATGCTGCCACCAACTGAACCTGCCCGATGCGGACTCCACACTCACGGCCAGCGAACTGTGCTGCGCCGTGACCGGGTCGGAACGGATCACCTCAACCATTTCTCACCACTTGAACGAGTTGGCCGAAGCGGGGGTCGTCGATCGCGAGCGGGTCGGGCGCACCGTACGCTACCAGCTGAACCAAGAAGTCATGGCCTCGCTCGCCGCCGCCCTTTGCCTTCCCGCCTCGCTCGAAACCCAAACTCCCATGAAAACGCACATCTCTCTCAACGTCCGAGATATCGAACTCTCGACCCGCTGGTATGCCGCCCTTTTCGGGCAGTCACCCGCGAAGGAACGACCGGGCTACGCCAACTTCAGCCTTGAACAGCCGCCGCTCAAGCTCGCTCTGAACCAGATTGCCCCGAACCAGACGGAAGGCGTGGGCAAAGGACCGGTCAACCACTTTGGTATTCAGGTGGCCCATTCCGAAAACGTCGCGTCCGCAAAGCAACGATTCGAGGACGCGGGCCTCGTGACGTTTACCGAGGAGAACGTCACGTGCTGCTACGCGGTGCAAGACAAGGTGTGGGTTACCGACCCGGACGGGAACGCTTGGGAGGTTTACGCCGTGACGGATGAACTGACTTCCCCGAGCGATTCGCTCGCCGCCTCGTGCGCGTGCGGTACGGCCGAGACCGTCGGCCATATCGGCGGCTAGCCGCATTGGGAGGCTCGCGCAATCGGCGGGCCTCCGCGTTCTTGGCGGCCGACTAGTTCAGGCCGAGCGATTGGTAGTACGTCACGCTTTCGCGGACGGCGTCCAGCGGGTCGGCGGGCGATTCGTCCAGCTCGATGACGAGGTACTCGGCCCCGACCTGCTGGGCGGCTTGCACGAGTTCCGGCAGGGGCATGACGCCCTGACCCGCCGGCTTCCATCGCGGCGTTGCGGTCGGATCAAAGTCTTTCCCGTGGACCGCCTTCACGCGGTTCCCGAGTCCCGTGACCACGGCCACCGGATCGTGCCCGCCGATCTTGACCCAGGCCGCGTCGACTTCCGCGACCATCGTGGGCGCGTTGGCGTACATCTCCGACAGCCCGTCGCCATTCGCGTATTCGAAATCGTGGTTGTGGTATGCGAGCGACAGGCCGTGCTCTGCGAGGCGTTGCGCGATCGGTTCGAGCCGCTGGCCGAATGCCGCCCAACCGTTCGCGTAGGCGTCCGAACCGATCCACGGCACGATGACCAGCGAGAACCCGACCGCTTTCACGAACGCGACGGTCTCGTCGAACCGATGCTCCAGCGCGTCGAGGCCGATGTGGGCGCCGCTCGCGGTGAGTCCGCGTTCGTCCAGCAGGGCTCGCCACTCCGAACCGGACTTGCCGTAATCGCCGGCGAGTTCCACGAACTTGAGGCCCGCTTCCTGAATCTGGCTGAGCGTGCCGGGAAGATCTTGGCTGAGGTGGTCACGAACGGTGTAAAGCTGCACGGACAGACGCATATCGCCCTGATTATGCGAGATGCCCGGACTACAGATTCGGGTCCGACGTGACCGCGTTACCGCCCGCCGAATCGCCAGTCCCGGGGGCGTTGCTCGGTGCGCCGGACGCATCCGGATTTGTCGGAGGCGTGGTTGGGGCCGCGGCGGGGGGCGGCGTGGTGATCGGCCCGGTAGACGACCATTCGTCGCTCAGTACGGTGTTCGCCAGCGCGTCGAGGCCCGGGTTGGCGTTCGCCCAGCCCGGCGCTTCCGTGACCGCCATGCGCTCCCGCGTGACCGTGCTCACGTGGACCAACCGTCCGAACCGAACCGTGCGTACCGTCACGCTCGGTGCCGAGACGTACTGACCCAGTGCGGCGCGCGCCACTTCGGCAGAAACGTGCCGCTCGTTTTGGTCCGATTGAACCGCAATCGTCACCGTCAGGAGGCGCGTGCGCGGGTCCTGCATCGCGCTGAGCAGCGTCAAATTGCCGCCGAGTCGGGCCGCGACCGATTGCAACACCTGCTGGTCTTCGGCGACTCCGCTTTCGACGATCGTCGCACCGACGCCGGACTCGGGCGTAGAAGGACCCGACTCGGTGGGCGCCACGACGGACACGCTCCGCGGCTTCGGCTTCGGGGCATCTTTCTGCTGACCCAGCATGTACGACCCGATGCCGACCGTGACGGCGATCACGCTCATCACTGCGATCGTCGGCCAAATCGACGGCTTTTCCGGCGGCAGGCCGAGCTGTTGGGCGGTGCTGGCGGCCTCGCGCTCTTGCATTCGCTGCTTGACTTGCGCGAGCTTGCGCTTCTCGGCCTCGCTGGATCGCGGCTCGAGATCAATGCTCAGCTCGTACCATTGGGCGGCCTGGCCCAGATCGCCTTGCTCGGCGTAGATGTCTCCGATGAGCGTGTGGGCGTCCCGGTCGTCCGGGTATCGCTTCAGAACCGAGAGGCACTGATCGATGGCACCGCGGTAATCGCCACGCATCCGGAACAGGTTCGCCCGGGCGAGTTCGGGATAAATCCGGTCCTTATCCGCCGCGTCGTCTTGTTCAAAAATACTGCTCATCGTTCGCTTGCCGTGCTGTCCCCGTTTCCCCTAGCCGGGCGAACGACTTTCCGACGTCACGCCCGTACTCCCAAAGCCGGCCGTCCCACGCTCGGACGACGGAAGGTCTTCCGTTCGCTCCCACTCGACGCGCGCGACCGGCGCGACGACCAGTTGGGCGATTCGGTCGCCTTGTTGCAGTTTGACGACACGATCTCCCAAATTGATCAACAAAACCTTGATTTCTCCGCGATAGTCCGCGTCGATGGTGCCCGGGCTGTTGACCATGCTGATCCCGTGGCGCCACGCCAGTCCGCTGCGCGGCCGGACCTGGGCCTCAAACCCTTCCGGAAGCGCGATCGCGATGCCGGTCGGCACCAGCCGCCGTTCCATCGGCTTGAGTTCGAAGTCCTCCGTACTGTGGAGGTCCACGCCCGCGGACTGGGACGTTTGGTACTGCGGAATCTGAGCCTTTGTCGTGAGCGTTATCGGCACCCGAACCGTCATCGTGCGTTCAGTATCTCCCATCGAAACGCCCGGTTTGCCGTTCGATTCGCCGCAGAATTGCGTCTGAATGGATGGGATGGAGATCGTGCGCATATCCGAGCGAGCATGGTGCGCGGATTTCGCCGCCGAAGTTGCCGGGGCAGAATCCCGCCGATCGCGGCCGGTCGACCTCGCGCACGCCGCCCGATCCCTCGGATATTCGGACGCGGTTCCAACCAAAACCGGCGTGACCGTGTTCTCCGATTCCCCTCCCGATTGGGAGCAGATTCTCGCGATGGCCGCCGCGTCGCCCGCCGAATCTACCGCCCACCGCGTCGAAGTGCATTACGACGGTCCGGACCTGTCGGAAGCCGCGGAACGGCTTGGGCTGTCCGTTGCCGAACTCGTGCGTTCCCACACGGCGCAATCGTACGAGTGCGTAGCGGTCGGCTTTCAGCCCGGGTTCGCGTACCTGGGCGATTTGCCCGACATGATCGGTCGCCTGCCGCGACGGGCGAGCCCCCGCGCCCATGTCCCCTCCGGAACTGTCGCGATCGCCGGACGGCAAACCGCGATCTACCCCGGCGATTCGCCCGGCGGATGGTGGCTGATCGGTCGCACGACATGGCCGGTGCGCGATGCCGAGACTCGCATCGGTCACATCGCCGTCGGCGACACCGTGCAATTTTCGGAAATTTCCGACCCGGAGGCGCGGCATCCGAACGATTGACCTCAACGTTGATCTCGGCGAAGGCGGCGCGTACGACCGCGAACTGATGGCACTGGCGTCCAGCGTCAACATCGGCTGCGGCGAGCACGCCGGCAACGCCGATCTGACCCGAACGACGATCGACGAAGCGGTGCGGTTGGGCCGACGCTGGGGCCTCCATCCGGGGTACCCCGACCGGGCCGGATTCGGACGGGTCGGCATTCAGCTCACGACCGCGCGCACGTACCTTGCGTCGGTGTTTCAGCAGGTGCGAAAGTGGCATCAGTACGCGGCGCCGGCGTACATCAAGCCGCACGGAGCGTTCTATCACGACACCTCCCCGATCGTTCCGCGCGAACTGATGCGCGTGGCACTGACGGACGACATGGCGGTCTGGTTGAATCAGTTTCCGGGCGTCAACGCGCTGACGATGCTTTGCCGTACCCACCAATTGCCGCTGATGGGGTTCCCAGGCTCCGCGCACTTTGTCATCGCGATGCGCGGACGCGTTCGGTTCATCCGCGAAGGCTTTGCCGACCGCGGCTATCGTGAGGACGGGCGGCTGCTGTCGCGTCAAGACCCGGGCGGCGTCCTCACCGACCCCGAGCAGGTCGCGGCGCAGGTCGTGATGCTCGCATCGCGGGTCGAAACGATCTGCATCCACGGCGACGGCGAGCACGCGGTCACGGTGGCCGAGACCGCCCGCGTGGCCCTCGAACGGGCGAGGTTCCGCATTGCCGCCCCCTGACCACGTGCTGACCGCGCACGGCGAAGAATTCAGCCGTGGCGAACCCGGCCCCGCATGGCCAAGCGTCCCGCACCTGATCCGAATCGGACCGGAACAACCCGGGCGGCGTCACCTCGGATTTCCGCTTGGTGGCCCGAGCGACCCCGACGCGTTCGCGCTACTTGGCGAGTTCGCCGATGCCATCGCGGAACTCCACGGCCACCCGATCGAACTCCCGGCCTACTCGGCGGCGTCCGTTCCCGGCAGCGTGATTGTGCTCGGCGATCGACCGGTGGTCAACGGACGACCGGGAAACGCCTGGGTCAGCCGATCGGCTCCGATCACGATTCATCCTGGCCAGGGCCGCCTCGTCACAATCGGACACCTGCCCGATCGGAATCCACCGGCCCCGCACGTGACGTTGGCGGAACTTCCGGCGGAGAGCGGCCCGCTCCGTGTGGTGCCGTTGCCCGAGTTCGACGCCGATCTCCGCGGCCTCGTTCTCCAGCTTTCGCCGAGGTCCAACCGCGTGGGGACCCGCTGCGTCGCCATCGATCGGTTGCGACACGATATTGAGCGACCGAGCCAAGTGTGCGATCGTGGCCACGTGCAAGTCACCCCGGCGGGAGAAGTGATTGTGCTCGGGCCGGACGGGCCAACGATCGGCGGGTACCCGCGGCTCGGCGCACTGATTCGGGCGGACTGGGGAAGGTTTGCCCGGGCGGGCTGGACGACACCGGTGAGCTTCGCTCTCGTCACCTTCGAGGACGCCGAGCGGATGCTCGCCGCCCACCGTCTTCGGCTGGCCGCCGTCGGCCGGCAATGGCAGGTCGCCCTTGGTGGATAGCCGGGCCGGCGTGAAACGGTTAAGCTAAACGCGTGTTGTTCGCGCTGATCGCCCACGACGGGAAAAAGGACGAAATGGTGGAGTTCGCCATTCGCCACCGCGAATTCCTCCGAAACGTTGAGATGGTTGGGACGGCCAGCACCTCGGCCCGCATCCGCGAAGCGACGGGGCTCGACATCCGCGCGTTCAACAGCGGTCCGGCGGGCGGTGACGTGCAGATCGCCAACTGCGTTCTGGAGGGGCAAATCCGCGCCGTGTTCTTTTTCGTCGAGTCGATGGACGTTCACCCGCACGACCCGGACATTCAAACGTTGCAACGAATCTGCAACATTACGAACACGCCGTTGGCCACCAACCCTGCGAGCGGCGACCTGATGATCGCCGGACTTTTGGCCCTACGTTAGCGAGCCGATCCTATCGAGCCAGGAGGGGGGCCAAGTACCGACCGGTGTACGAGCGGTCGACCGTTACGATCTCTTCGGGCGTGCCCATTGCGACGACCTCGCCGCCCCCGGTCCCACCCTCTGGACCCATATCGATGACCCAGTCCGCCGTCTTGATCACGTCGAGGTTATGTTCGATCACCAGCACCGTATTGCCTTGATCGACAAGCCGGTGCAGCACCTTCAGCAATCGGTTGACGTCCTCGAAATGGAGTCCGGTGGTCGGCTCGTCGAGGATGTACACCGTCTTCCCGGTGGAACGTTTGCTCAATTCCGCGGCGAGTTTGACCCGTTGCGCCTCGCCGCCGGAGAGCGTGGTCGCCGGCTGCCCCAGGCGAATGTATCCCAGCCCAACCTCTTGCAACGTGATCAGTTTGCGGAAGATTTTCGGAATCGGGCGGAAGAACTCCACCGCTTCGTCGATCGTCATCGCGAGGACCTCGGCGATCGACTTTGCTTTGTACTTGACCTCCAACGTTTCGCGGTTGTAGCGCTTCCCTTTGCAGACTTCGCACGGCACGTAGACGTCGGGCAGAAACACCATCTCGATTTTCAGCACGCCGTCGCCTTTGCAGGCTTCGCACCGTCCTCCCTTCACATTGAAGCTAAACCGACCCTGGGTGTAACCACGCATCTTGGCGTCGGGGGTCAGCGAAAAGAGGTCGCGAATCATGTCGAACGTACCGGTGTAGGTTGCCGGGTTCGATCGCGGGGTGCGCCCGATCGGAGACTGATCGATGTCGATCACCTTGTCGATGTCGTCCAGCCCTTCCACCGCGTCGTGAGGAGCCCACGTGCCGCGCGTTCCGTACACCTCGAACATGAGGCGCGGGAACAGGGTGTCCTGAATCAACGTTGACTTGCCGCTGCCGGAAACGCCGGTCACGCAGACGAACAGACCGAGCGGGATCGCGACATCCACCCCTTTCAGGTTGTTCCCTCGCGCGTTACGGATGACGATCCAGTCCGGTGATGGCACGTCAAATGTCTACCATATTTCGGGCCGACGCTTGGCGTGCGCCGATGATCTGCCACGCCCAGATGCAGTACCGTAAACTCATGCGGGTGGCCGTGCTCGAAGAAAATCTGTTGTGGGGGCCGCGGCTCCGCCAAACCCTTCTGGCCTTCGGCCACGATCCGCACCTCGTATCTCCCAAGCAATCTGCCGCCGATCCGTTGCCCGGCGTAGAGGTGGCCATCGTCAACCTCAGTTCCACCGTGTTTCCGCCCACCGAGTGGGTGCCGAGGCTGCGCGCGGCGGGAATTCTCGTCATCGCCCACGCCGGTCACAAGGAGAAAGACCTTCTGGAAGCGGCGCGCGGACTCGAGTGCGACTACGTGGCGACCAACTCCGAGATCACGAACAAATTGCCGCAGATTCTTGAGAAACTTACTGAACCATCGGACCGCGCCGGCGTTGAGCCCATCGGGTGAATGCTGAGGGACCACCAAACGACCCGACGCAGTTAGGACGGAGCCAACCGCAGCCGGCTTCGTCCTCTTTTTTTGCGCCCGGTCGGGCTACCGCATCGCGGCCACGCTAGGTACGATTTCAGCGTCAAAGGTGACGCGATGAACAAGGTATTTCCCGATGCGACCGCCGCCCTCGAGGGCTTGTTGTGGGACGGCATGACGATCATGTCCGGCGGATTCGGGCTGTGCGGCATCCCCGAGCACCTGATCTTGGCCCTTCGCGATTCGGGCGTCAAGGACATCACCGTCATCTCCAATAACTGCGGAGTCGACGACTTCGGGCTGGGCATCTTGCTCCAAACCCGCCAGATTCGCCGGATGGTCAGCTCGTACGTGGGAGAGAATGGCGAGTTTGAACGGCAATACCTCGCCGGCGAACTCGAACTGGAGTTCAACCCGCAGGGCACGCTGGCCGAGCGGATTCGGGCGGGAGGTGCGGGCATCCCGGCTTTCTTCACCAAGACCGGTTACGGCACGCTGGTCGCCGAGGGCAAGGAATCTCGCGAATTCAACGGCGAAATGTACGTGATGGAGACCGGACTCACCGCCGACCTCAGCATTGTGAAAGCGTGGCGCGGCGATGCCAGCGGAAACCTGGTCTATCGCAAGACGGCCCGCAACTTCAACCCGATGATGGCCACCGCGGGCCGCGTCTGCATCGCCGAAGTCGAAGAGTTGGTTCCGGTGGGAGAACTGGACCCCGACCAAATCCACACCCCAGGCATCTACGTCAACCGCATCCTCGTGGGGACGCAGTACGAAAAGCGGATCGAGCGGCGGACCACGCGGGAGGCCTGATGCTGATTGCGGCCCTCGCCACGGTTTGCACCTTGAGCGCGACCGATCCACCGGTCTTTCCTTACCGATCGCCGGTGCTGCGCGAGCTGATCACCGAGTCGTGTACGATCACCCAAACGCCCGACCCGGCGCGGTTCGAGCGGGACTTTACGCCGAAGCTGGCCGAAGGGTTGGGGATGCCGTACGACGCCTGGGTCGCCAACGCCAAGCTCCAACTCAAGGGACTCCGCGGACCGGCGCTGGCTACGCGACGACGGGCCCTTGGCGGAGAGGCGTGGCGCGCCATCAAGCAGTCGATCCGCAAGTTCAGCCTCGACCGCGGATTCGAGTTTGCGAACGTGATCAACACCGGCGAGCGGCAGTGTCTGTTGCAAAGCGTGCTCATCGCAAGCTTTCTGCACGACACCGGCACCCCCGCCGGACTCGTGATGGTCTGGGAAAATCCGCGCGGTCAACGGAGCTTTCTCGGCCACGTCGCGGTAATGCTGCCGCTGGATGCCGAGCGCTCGATCATCGTGGATGCCAGCGAGAAGGTGCCCTTTGTGACCTCCGGCGGCATCTTCGCCCGGACGGAAGGGCGCTACCGATTCCTCCGCCCCGCCTACAATGCGGCGGGCGAAATCGTGGAAGTTTCCGGCGGCCGCCAGCGTTGGCCCAGCAAGCGGGTGCTGCCGCTGACCTGGGGCTACACCCGGTCGATGTTTCACTTTTATCGCGGTGAACGCGCGCCGGACGGCTACGCCTTTACGCCGTCTACCGATAGCGGACTTGAGACGTCGCGCCGCTGGCTGCGGAAATCGGTGGCGTACGACGCCTCGAACGTGCTCGCGTGGCACGTGATGGCGATCGTCGAACGCAAGCTTGGCCTCGCGACGGCCGCCGCGACGGCCCAACGCAGCGCTCGCCTGACGGCGGCGGCGGGCGGTTGGCCACAACCCGGGCGATGACTTCGCCTGACCGTCCGAGGCAAGAACGATCGTCGTTTGCCGCAGCGTCTCATCGGGTGAGGCCCTTATGAATCGCAAGAAAATCGCCATTGCCGGCGTCGCCGTCGCGCTCGGAACTTGGCTCGGCTGGGCCGGCTACCAATCGAGCCTCGAGCACCGAATTGAGCAGGAGTACCAACTTGCGGCGGACGCGGGGATTCCGACCCGGCCGGAGGACCTGCAACAGAAACGCGTGTTTCCGAACGCGGCCCATCTGTACCGTCAGGCCTCCGACGGAATTCTGAGCCTTTCTCCGGACGACCGGAAGGCATGGAATTCGGCCATCAATCTGGAATCGAAGGCGAAGGCCGCCGACCGCGAAAAGGCGCTGAAGCGGTTCTCGGCCATTCTCTCCACTTTCGACACGGCGGCCAAGATGGAGGACTGTTTCTTCGGGCGCGACTATCGCCACGGCTACAACCTGCTGTTGCCGGAGTACGCCACGATGTTGCAAGCCGTCAACGCGAAAGTGACGCTCGCTGACGCCGCGCGCGATCGGGGAGAGCGACGCGCCGCGTTGGTCCACCTCACCGATGCGGCCCGGATCGCGCGGCACGTGGCGAGCGACGATGGCGAATTGGCCACCAGCGTTCGCAGCCGGGCGGAAGCCGCCATCGTGCCTCGCCTCATGGCGTTGCGACCCGATCCGCCGGAAGCGACCGCCGCGCTACGGGCCCTCGGTCCCGTACCGAACCCGCGGCGCGACCTGGGCGTGGAGTTGGTGTTCTTCCGCGTATCCCGACCGATCGCGCAGCAGTACGGAGGCTGGTCGCGCTTATTCACCGACTTCGGCATGAAGTCCGAGGACCTCGACACGCGTCCGTTGCAAGACACCTTGCACGATATGGGGATCACGCGCGCATCCGTCGACCTGGAAACGGTCCGTGCGTTGCGGGCCGCGGCCGAATCCGTTCCCGAACGTCCGCGGTCGCGGGAAGATTTTGCGGCGTACTTGGACGCGCGCAAACTACTCCCGAACGTTGGCAGCATGGTTCGAAACGTGTACCGGTTCCGGGCGATGCTCTCGGAATACCCCGAAGCGTACTTCAGCCTCGTGAATCATCGTGAGCGGCTTCGCGCGATCTCGAACGCCGCAGCCGGTACGCGCCCGACCGAGTGATCTCGACCCGCTGCACCCGAGGCGCGGCCGAAAAGTCGCGCTGAATCTCCGCGAGTTGCCGCCAGAGTTCCGATTCCGGCCGCGCGTCGTGCGGAAATCGGCACGGGAATAGGTGGACCGTCACGGGCGATTTTGCGCCACGCGCCAAGGTGTAGAGCGATTCGATCACCGGGTCCGTCATCGCCAGACACCCGATGCTGGCCGTACCGCCGTGAATAAAGATGTCGCTGCCGGGACGGTCCGCATCGGCGAACACCCGGTCGGAGGCGTTGGGATAGTTGATGCCCAGCGACAGGTGGAACCGGCTCTTCGGGTTAAACCGATCCACCACGTAGACCCCTTCCGGTACCTGGCGGTCGCCTTCTCGCCGCTTCGGGCCGAGTTCTCCGGACAGCCCGGCGATCGTGTCGGTCCGCAGTCGCACCAGTTTCGTCGGCGCGTTTCCGATCCAGGTCTCCAGTTCGCGTTCCCGCTTGAACGCGCGAAAGTGCACCACGCGCGGCGGGTAGGTCACCCGGAGTTCCTCGCACGTCTCCGCGAGAGCGGACTCCACGCGTACCCGCGCTTCGGACGCCCGATCAGCTTCCGGCATCCCGCACCCTGCGCTTACCACGGCCGGACCCAGCATGAGCAAGGCCCACGTCGCGTACATCGTCCAAACTTCCCTCGGCTTCCATCGATGGCTCCGCGCCATCTCGCTATTCTATTGGATGCTTTGGCGGCTTGCGGCCGCTCCCCGCGATCCGGCTTCGTCGCGCGGTGCGTACTTGAACGGCGGCATTTGGCACTGGGCAAATGGGGGGCAGGTCGTTTCCGACATCGGGCCGGCATCGAGTTTCATGACTCCGTTCCGTTCGGCTCGGAGAACGACGTGCACAGGTACGGTAACCACAAGCGTTAGGCATCATGACCCGAAGGACAGGCTAACGGAGTTTCGGATGCTTGTCCACGAGAACCAAAAGGGTATGAAGGTACGGGAGTTCATGCGATGAGCGATGCCCGCACACCTCAAGAACGCGGCTCAGTTTTCGAGCGACTCAAACGCACCACCCCGGATGGGCGAGATTTTTGGTCAAGTCGAGACTTGGCTCGCATTCTGGATTATGCGAACTACAAGAACTTTGAGCCTGTCATTACAAAAGCTAAGTCAGCTTGCTTTCAGTCGGATCAACGCGTTGAGGACCATTTCTTGGAGATCCAAGAAATGGTCGAGATCGGCAGTGGAGCCCAGCGCTCGATCAAGACAATCTTTCTCTCTCGTTACGCCTGCTATCTGATCATCCAGAACGCTGACCCGACCAAAGAGGTCGTAGCACTTGGTCAGACCTACTTTGCCGTCCAAACGCGTCGTCAGGAACTTTCGGAACAGGCAACCGAAGACGAGCGACGGCTCATGCTCCGCGCGGAGATGAAGCTCCACAATGTCAAGCTGGCGGGAGCCGCCAAGGATGCTGGCGTCGTTGAGCCAATCGACTACGCCATCTTTCAGAACCACGGATACGAGGGACTCTACGGCGGTCTCGATAAGCGCGGAATCCACGCGAGGAAAGGACTGAAGAAGAGCCAAGAGATTCTTGATCACATGGGCAGCACCGAGCTCGCCGCCAACCTATTCCGTGCTACCCAGACCGAGGAGAAGCTGCGCCGCGACGGCGTGAAAGGCAAGGTCGGTGCGAAAGTTCGTCAGACGATCCGAGAGCTTGGTGGCACGATGCCCGAGCACTTGCCTACCGAGGAGAGCATCAAGGCGGTTGAGCGTCGCGTGAAGAAAGCCAAGGAGCTCGAATCCGGAGAGGAGGAAGCTTGAGCAACTCACACGGTCGCACTTGCACGCCTGTGCGCGTTCTCGGGTGCTTGTTGGCTGACTCCCCGCAAACATGACCTTTGGGGACGGTGAGTTTGTCCGTCTCCAAAGCAGGAGAGCACCGAGAGCACTAGCCCACGCTGCGCATCAAACCCGTTCGCCAAACTGCGAGCAAGCAAACCGACTCCGGCGCAGAAGCACTCCGCGCCATCGCGCTATTCTACGGAATGCCCGCCGCGCCGGAAGTTAGCGTTTACGGGGCCGGAATCTACGGCCTGATGTGCGCATGGCATCTGGCGGAGCGCGGTCATCGCGTGCGGGTGGTCAGCCACCATCCTCCGCTTGCCGCCGACAGCTCCTCGCGCGGAGGCTCCCGGATCTTTCGGTTCGCGTACTTCGAAGACCCGGGCTACGTGCCGTTGATGCGGCAAGCGGACAGCTTTTGGCGCGCGCTGGAGACGCACGCCAGAACGCCGTTCCGCGAGGCAACCGGCGTTCGGTACGTGGGTCCGGCCGATCACGAGATCCTGGTCGGAGTCCGCCGCGCCGCGTCGCAGCACGGGCTCACGTTGACCCAGCCGCGCGACACCCCCGGCCTCGCGAACTCCGGCGCGATCCCACCGGGCGACCTGGCGCACCTGCACGAACCCGACGCCGGGTTCCTCTACTCCAGCCGAATCCTGCTCGCCGTCGTTCGCGAGCTCGACCGAATGGGCGTGACCTTCGTGTACGGTTCGCACCAGGTTCCCGACGGCGACGGCATCGTGGCGATCGGTCCGGCGATGGCCGACCAATGCCCAAGCTGGCCGCTGCGCGTCACCCACCAGGCGATCGCGTGGGTGGACGGCATCGATCCGCGCCTCCCCGTGTTCGGCATCGTCACCTCCGCCGGATTTCTGTACGGCATCCCCGCCCACGCCGATTGCCGGTGGGTGAAGGTGGGGGTCCACGACGCCGGACCGACCACGCTTTCGGGCGATGGACAACTCCCGATCGTCCGGGCCGCTCTTGCCGAAGCATTCGGCCCGGTTGCGATCCGGCATCACGCCCATTGCCGGTACACCAATACTCCCGACGCGCGGTTTCTGGTCGATTGGATTCGCCCCGGGCAGTTGGGGGTCTCGGCGTGCAGCGGGCACGGCTTTAAGTTTGCGCCGGTGGTGGCGGCGATGGCGGTGGATCACTGGCTGGCTGGACGCACCGGGCCGCTCGACGTGCTCGCGGCGGCGTCCACGTACTCCGAAACCTCGATGAGATTGCCGTCCGGATCGCGGAAGTAAACCGAGCGCAAGGGGCCGAGCGCCCCGGTCCGGATGACCGGACCCTGCAGCACGGGCACCGTGTGGTGGGCCAAAGTCTCTATCGCGGCGTCCACCGAACCCGCGAGGATGAAGCAAAGGTCGGCCGAACCCGGCGTCGCCACCGCCGCCTTCGGTTCAAACTCTCGCCCCGCCACGTGCAGGTTGATCTTTTGCGACCCGAACTCCAGCGCGTGACGCCCCTCGCCGAAAGTCGTCGCCCGCATCCCCAGCACCGAGGTGTAGAAGGAGATGGTGGCATCGAGGTCGCGCACGGTGAGTACCAAGTGGTCCAGGCGATCTACGGTCATGCCTGAATGATGCCCCGCCGCACGCCCGATTCGGCGGCAACGTGCGCCACAATGAAGACGCGAACGAAGGAGTTCTGAACGATGCCCTGGAACCGAGACCAACTGGCCCAACGGGCCGCCCAAGAACTGCGCGACGGCTTTTACGTGAATCTCGGGATCGGAATCCCCACCCTCGTCGCCAACTTTATTCCCGACGGCATGGACGTCGTGCTTCAGAGCGAAAATGGCATGCTCGGTCTCGGCCCGTTCCCGCTGGAAACCGAAGTCGACCCCGACCTCATCAACGCGGGTAAGCAGACGGTGACCCAAATTCCCGGCACATCCTACTTCTCGTCCGCCGACTCGTTCGCCATGATCCGCGGCGGGCACATCGACCTGTCGATCCTCGGCGCCATGGAGGTCAGCCAAGACGGGGACCTGGCCAACTGGATGATCCCCGGCAAAATGGTGAAGGGCATGGGCGGTGCCATGGACCTTGTCGCGGGGGTCAAGCGCGTTGTCGTGGTGATGGAGCACACGAACAAGGCGGGCGAATCGAAGGTGCTGCGCGCGTGCCGACTCCCGCTGACCGGCAAGGGTTGCGTGGACCTGGTGATCACCGACCTGTGCGTGTTCGAAGTTGGCCCGGACGGGTTGCTTCTCCTCGAGACCGCGCCCGATGTCTCGGTGGACGAAATCCGCGCGAAAACCGAAGCCGCGTTCGACGTCGCGTAGCCCGGTTTCGGAGCGTCGCGGCGGGTTAAACTCGGCCCGTCATGACGTACTTCCCCGAAGTCGCGGAGCCGATTCGATACGAAGGGCCAACCAGCCGCAACCCTCTCGCGTTCAAGCATTACGACGCCGACCGCGTGGTGGCGGGCAAGCCGATGCGCGATTGGTTCCGCTTCGCAGTGGCGTACTGGCACACGTTCCGCGGCACCGGCCAAGACCCGTTCGGGGTGGGCACCGCCATCCGCCCGTGGGACGCAGCGACCGATCCGATGCAGCGCGCGCATGACACGATGGACGCCGCGTTTGAATTCCTGACGAAGCTCGGCGTGGACTACTGGTGCTTCCACGATCGCGACATCGCTCCGGAAGGCGCGACCTTCGCCGAATCGTGCGACAACCTCGCCAAGATCGTCGCCTACGCGCAACAGAAGCAGGCGGAAACGGGCAAACGGCTCCTGTGGGGAACGGCTTGCCTCTTCACGCATCCGCGCTACCAGGCCGGCGCCAGCACCAATCCCGACCCGCACGTGTTTGCCTATGCGGCCGCGCAGGTGAAGCACGCGATCGATGCGACGGCCGCGCTGGGCGGCGTCGGCTTTACCTTCTGGGGCGGTCGCGAGGGGTACGACACCCTGCTGAACACCAAGATGCAGCAAGAGCGCGAGCAGTTTGCCCGCCTCCTGCACATGGCGGTGGCGTACAAGCAAGAGATCGGATTTGAAGGCCAGTTCTACATCGAACCCAAGCCGAAGGAGCCGACGAAGCACCAGTACGACAGCGATGTCGCCGCGTGCCTTAACTTCCTGCGCGAGTTCGGCCTCATGGATCATCTCAAGCTAAACATCGAGACGAACCACGCCACCTTGGCCGGCCACACCATGCTCCACGAACTGCGCTCGGCCCGCGAAGCCGGTGCCCTCGGTTCGATTGATGCCAACGCCGGCGACGAGTTGCTGGGTTGGGATACGGACCAGTTCCCGACCAGCATCTATCTCACTACCGAAATCATGCTGGAGCTACTGGCAATGGGCGGATTCACCACCGGCGGCCTCAACTTCGACGCCAAGGTTCGCCGCCAAAGCCACGACCAGCTGGACCTGTTCTACGCCCACATTGGCGGCATGGATGCCTTCGCCCGGGGGCTCATCATCGCCGACCGGATTCGTGAAGACGGCCGTCTCCAAGGCTTCGTGGATGCCCGTTACGCGGGTTGGCACGCCGAGTTCGGACAGACGATTCTGGGCGGCGAAGGATCGCTTGCCGCGTGCGAAGCGTACGTTCTCGCCCACGGTGAACCAGCGCGACCTTCTGGCCGACAGGAGTACCTCGAGAATCTGATCAACGAATTCATCTGATGCTGAATCTGTTGTCATGGTTCACGCGGCGGCTTCCCGTGGCACGGCGCGCGAAGCCAGAGCCGAAACCGGTGGTGTTCCCGAAACCGAGCTCTGGGACCTGGATCATCAAGGGCGGCGGCGGACGCTAGCCTCGACGCCCGGGTGGAAAACACCTTGGGCGTCGATCCGTCCGGCCGCTGGACGACCTCGGCGGATTAGAACGAGATCCCAAATGTGAGCGTCAAAACCCGCGCGCCCACGGCCAACGCCCCTACCGAATACTCCCGCCATCGGTACTGAACAAACGGGTTGTGGACATTGCCGTCGTACTGATTGCCGAAGGACCACCGCATTGAGGGGCTGTACCGAAACCCCGCGACCGGCCGTACGACGGACTCCCGGCTGCGCACGCTGGCGCCCGCGAACACGTTCCAACGGCCGGGCCCGTACCCGCCGTTTTTCTCGAGTGTCACCGATACGCCGGTCGCCCCGGTCTCTTGACTCTGCAACCCGTACGATAGGTTGAGGGCCGGCGCGCCGTGCCGTTCGGTAATCGCCTGGTAACCCACCAAGGCCCGCACCCCTTGCGTGGCCGAATGGTATGTCGCGCCGAACTGCCAGCGCGGTTCGCCGAGGTACCACAACGCGCTGCCCACCGAGTTGCCGGTGAAAAACCACTTCTTCGTAGAACTCGGTGCCGACGCGTAGCCGTTGGCAACGCAGATCGGACAAAACACCTTGCTGCTGGTCGCCGGCCGCTCGGGCGCGAGAATTTGCGGAGGTACCAACGGAATCGGCATCTTCCAGCCGCAAGGCATCCGCGTGAGAAAAGTTCCAACCCCCGGCGGGCGAAGGCCCCGGCTTGACATTCGGCCCTGATTCCGCGATGCTACGAGAAATGACGCAAACCACGCATCGTGCCCGAAACCCGCTGGCCGCCACGCTCTTCGGCGGGATGGTCCTGGCCATGCTGATGGCCGGCCCTCTCGCCGGATGCTCGGTGAAAGTGAGCAACGAGGATTCCAAGGCACCCAAGCCAAGCGAAAGCGGCAAGACCTCGGCCACCGGTCCGTTCAAGATTACGATGATCGCGAAGAGCAGCACCAATCCGTTCTTCCTTAGCACCCGCGTCGGGGCGGAAGCCCGCGCGAAGGAGCTCAGCGAGAAGCTCGGACGAGAGATCACGATTGATTGGCGGACTCCGCCGGATGAGGACGGTCAAGTGCAGGCCCAGCGCGTCAACGAAGCGGTGGCCGACGGCACCAACGCCATCCTGCTGGCATGCAGCGACGCCGGCAAGCTGAAGGGCGCCATCGACGACGCGGTGGACAAAGGCGTCCCGGTCGCCACCTTTGATAGCGATGTGCCGGAATCGAAGCGATTCACCTTTGTTGGGTCCGACAACTACGACATGGGTGCCAAGATCGGCGAAGAGCTGGTGGCACTTTGCAAAGGCAAAGGCAACGTGGCCCTGCTGTGCGGGAATCAAAACGCGCCCAACCTGGCCATCCGCCGCAAAGGCGTGGAGGATGCTCTGAAGAAAGCCCCGGGCATGAAGATCGTGGGGACTTTCTACAACCCGGAGAAGCCGCAGGATGCCGCCGCCGAAGTGATGCGCGTGATGCAGGCCCAGCCCGAAATCGACGCGTGGGCGTTCATCGGAGGCTGGCCGCTGTTCACCACGACGCTGCTGACGGAGCTGGACCCGAAGCGGGTGCGCATCGTCAGCGCGGATGCCTTGCCGCCGGAGCTCGCCTACGTTGACGCCGACGTGGTGCCCGTGCTCATCGCGCAACGCAGTTACGACCTCGGCGCGCTCGGGGTGGAAAAGATCATCGAGCACGCGATCGACCGCAAAGAGGTGCCGAAAAACGTGAATCCCGAGCTGACCAAAGTGACCAAGGCCAACCTGCGCGAATGGGCAACCCAGCTCAAGGACTGGGGCTTTACCGACGTCCCGCCGAAGTACCTGCAACCGTAAA
>JANRKI010000054.1:0-24193 GCA_033763535.1 Fimbriimonadaceae bacterium
CGCCCCCGGAAACGTCACGGCGGAGAACCCCCGCGCTTGCAGTGCCGCCTGCGCCGCCGGCATCGATTCGGCCTGAATCGAGCCGCGGACCGACTTACCGCTCGGGTCTTGGGCTTGGTAAGGAAAGAACGGCATGGGCTAACTTACGGACGGCGTCCGATTGCGATTCAGTTTGCGCCAGCCACGCCGCAATTGGGGCCCCACCGATCACCCAATCTTCCGCAAATTCGGCCAGCGGGGCCAATACGAATCGCCGTTCGTGCGCGCGGGGGTGGGGAAGCACCATCTCCGGGGCCCGCGTCTCGCGTTCGCTATGGTCGATAAGGTCCAGATCGATGACGCGCGGCCCGTTCCGGGGTCCGTCCTCGCGCCCCAACTCCTGCTCGATCGACTTCAGAAATCGCAGGCAATCGAGGGCGGGCAGGTGCGTCGTACCCATCGCGGCCGCGTTCAAAAACGCCGGCTGATCGGTCCGGTACATCGGGTCCGTCTCGTAAATCGAACTCACGTGGGACCAAACAATCTCCCGCGCCGCCGCATCCAGCGCCCGTTGCATGGCGGCTAGCCGATCGCCCAGGTTTCCGCCGAGGGCGACCAAAACGGTGTACATGACCTATGTCTACCGTAAGGCCCCATTACTCGGCCGGCGATGTCCGACCGGCAACATCTGGCCGAGGCCCGTGGCCGCAGAGTGCTAACCTTGCTGGCATGGCCCCGCGGTATTCCGGGTTCGGATGCCTGATGGCGACGCTGATCTTCGACATCGCGTCGGTCGTGGTGCTGTTCGGCCTGCGCTGGTGGGTGGCGGAACGCGTGATTCCCACCGCTCCCGAGGGCAGCGACGAGTACTACGGCTGGATTTTGCGCCTCTGCGATTTCTCGCTCCTCGCGATGGCCGTCGTCATCGTGTCGAAGCTGATTCTGCTGCCGATCTTGCGCCGCCGAGAGCTGGCCCAACGCACGCCCGGCCCGGGCCCCAGGCAACCGCCGCCCTTCAACCCGCCTCCCGCCGCCTGACCTGCCCCCACATCGGCGGCCCCCACATTGGCTGCCTGCGGTGGGTTCTCTGGGCAAGCGCGGCGATCAAGCCAGCACACGAATCGCCCGACCCGGTACTATGAACGTTGCGCGGCGGTTGTAGCTCAGGGGTTAGAGCGCCTGACTGTGACTCAGGAGGCCGTGGGTTCAATTCCCATCAGCCGCCCCAAATTTTCGCACGGTTTCGGACGATAGCCGACGATTGCTGACAATTGCCGACGGTTGCTTGCGGACGATTGCTTGCGGACGATTGCTTGCAATGGCTGACGATTGCTTGCGGACGGTTGCTGACAATTGCCGACCGTTGCTGACGATAGCGAAAGCCGAAAGCGGTTCCGCGATCTGTTCGCCATCTTAAGCGATCGTTCGCAACCGCCAGCAATCGTCGGCAACTGTCAGCCACCGTCCGCTATCGTCAGCCATTGCAAGAAACCGTCCGCCACCGCCCAAAGTCACCCCAGCGCGGCCAGAATCGCCTTCTTCAGCTCCGGACTCGTCGGCTCAACCCCCGACTTAAACCGGCCGACGACTTCGCCCTTCCGGTTCACCACAAACTTCTCGAAGTTCCAGCGCACCTCATCCTTCGGACGGTCGCTGTTCTCAATCAGGTACCGAAACAGCGGCGCCTTCTTCTCGCCCACCACCGGGACCTTGCTGAACATCGGGAACGTCACGTCGAACTTGCGCGTGCAAAACTCCTTGATCTCCTTCTCTGTCCCCGGCTCCTGAGACCCGAAGTCGTTGGCCGGAAAACCCATCACCACCAGGCCCTTGTCCTTGTACTCGCGGTGTAATGCCTCCAGGCCCTCGTACTGGCGGGTGTAGCCGCAAAAGCTCGCCACGTTGACCACCAGCAACGCCTTGCCCTTGAACTTCGCAAGGTTCACCTTCTCGCCGTCGATATTCGTCACCGCGAGGTCGTAAAGCTTCGGCGCCGGCTCCGGCGAAAGTTCGGTGCTCATGAGAGTCATCAGAATCGGCAACATCATCCTTTACTTACGCTACCGCCGATGCGGATTGCGCCTCCCGCGCCAGCCGAAGGAACAGGTGCGCGTAAATCTCCGCCATCCGGTACAGGTGATCCACCTTCACCCGCTCATCGGTCTCGTGCGCCTTGCCGTCGCCCGCCCAGCCCGTGCCGATGCTCACCGTGTTCGGAATCGCGCGGGCGTACGTGCCGCCGCCCATCGTTCCCGGTGCCAGCCGCTCGCCGGTTTCCGCCGCGTACACGTCCACGATCGTCCGGACCAACGGGTGCTCCACCGGAAAATATAACGGGGCCGAATCGCGCGTGACCACGAGCTTGCCCCCCGTGATGGTCGTGTCCAAAAACGCTTGGCAACGCGCGGAAAGCTCGGTGCCGGTCCAAGTCACCGGGTACCGCACGTTCACCAACAGGTGCACGTTTTCCCCGTCGCTCGAGATCACGCCGAGGTTGGCGGTCAGGTCCCGGCTCGGCGCGTCCGAACCGCTGATTCCGAGCCCCGCGCCGCCCGGATGCGTCATCTCCAGCAGCTCGCCGTAAAACTCCTCGTCGGCCACCGGCGCAATCTCGGCCAAGAACCGCAGCACCCGCGTCGCGGCCGAATCGCCTCGGAACGGTGTCGATCCATGCGCCGCCTTCCCGATCGCAAACACGCCCAGCACGTCGCCCTCCCAGGCAAACGTCACGTTGCGGTCCCACGCGTCTTCAAGTTTCGATTCGATCTCCGCCCGCACGGAGTCCGCCACTCGCACCTTCGCCGCGCACCGATCGATCACGATGTTCGGCCGGTCGCCACCGCTAATCTCCACGATCTGCATCGACCGGGTGCCGACCGGCACATCGATCTCCAGGTTCGCAATCCCTTTTTCCGCGTGATAGCACGGCCAACCGCTATCCGGCGCGACCCCAAAGGTCGGTGCCTCTTCCGTTTGCACGTACCGCTCCACGCACCGGAACCCGCTCTCCTCGTTACAGCCAAACACCTGCCGAAACCGCACGCCAAGGTCCGGGCAGCTCGCCAAAATCGCCCGCATCGCGTAAAAGCTCGCCATCGTTGGGCCCTTGTCGTCGGTGGCACCGCGCGCGTAAAGGTAGTCCCCGTCAATCTCCGCGCCAAACGGGTCGTGCTTCCACCCCGGGCCGGTCGGCACCACGTCGAGGTGGCCTAGCGACATGATGATCGCCTCGCCGGTCCCAAACTCGCCGTAGCCGATGTGCCCCTCCAGGTCGCGAGTCGTCATTCCGGCGCGCTCGGCCAGTTGCAGGGCCAGGTCCAGCGCGGCCCGGTTCGCCTTTCCGTACGGCGCGTTCGGCCCGGGATCACCCTCAATCGAAGGGATGCGGAGCATCGCTTGCGTGTCGGCGAGCAACTCGGCTCGGTGGTCTTGCAGCCACTGGCGTACGGCGGCCAATTGCGCGTCTTGCATTCCCGGCAGGTTACCGGCAGTTTCCGGCCCGCGGGGGTGGGCAGGTCGATCATTCTTCGGGATGCGTGATGCGGAGCAGCTCCTTGACGCGTGGCGTGTGATGCTCGGCCGGAAGTCTTTCCAATCGGTCGTATATTTCCGGAGAAAACGATCTGCTCGGTATGATGCGTGGGTAGAAAGCGTCTATGTACTTTGGCACTCGCTCGTTTGGCATATTCTTGATGTCAAGAAAATGAAAGTATTCGGAGAGCTTAAGGAATGTGGCACACCGTACTATAATCGCAAGGAAGAGATGATCGAACATGTCATCGTTAATCATTTGACGCAAATCTGCCTCCACCTGTACCTTGTGTCTGACAAACCCTTCTGATGAGAGCCAAGAATTGCTCGTGTCTTCCGACCGGTAAAAGTCGTAACCAATGCACAGCATTCTACATAGATCATATTTATCTTGTACCAACGAGTGGTCGAAAAGTTGCTGGGCGAAGTTCGGAGCATTCAGTCTTGAATCGACGATATGCGAATAAATGCGGTAAACCGGTTGTAGATGTGTCTCGATTACTTCGGTGATATGCACAAGCGGTCCACTTGCCAGGAGCTGGTCGTAGAGTCCATGCAGCACAACGACACATGCATCATCTGCCATCTCATCCGCACGATGCTCAAACCACGCTAAGTAGGCAGAAGGGTTGGCCAGGAGCTTACCAAATTCCGGATCACACCTCAGCTGTTCTGGTGAAAGAGATACGAGAGTTTGCCAAGTCGATTCAGGTATAGATGATCTCGGCGCGAACCCTAGATAGTTCGATCGGAATTCTGGCACGCAGAAACGCTTTAACTGGAATGCATTCTGGCTGCGGTAATTCAACAACTTTAAGCATCGGGCAACGGCATCAGCATTTCGACAGATGCATAGGCGATCCTTGAGTTGCTTCAACGTGTCTTCGTCAGACAGTGTCGTTGACTGCAACACTGAAGGCAACATACGTTGCTTAATAAGCACCCGAAGTTCTTGATAGAACGTCGGTTCTGTCTGTCGAATGAACTCAAGCGCGAGAAAATCCGCTAGATCGACCGAATGGTAATCATTCTCCCGGGTGGATCGCAGGAGTAATTCAGATGTCGCAATAAACTTCTTGAGCTTGCGAATGGTTGTCAGATAAGGACGCAACACCTCGTGAGTGAGGGCTATGTACCTCGTTTTCACATCTTCCCGTAAGCTACCAATTGTTCCAAAATGCTCAAGGTGGAAAGCGGTCGAAGTCGCGTTCAATAGAGCATCGCTTTGCGAAATCGTGTACTCGGGCAAATCGAAAACGACCGGGATGATCTTCTCAATGTATTCAAGCGGATCGACGACCGACCCTTCCAGGGCGTGCGTAACCTGCTTCGGATCGAATAGTACGAGATAGGAGATGTTTGGGAAGTTTGCCGCTGCCTTAACTAGTTGAAAAACAGTCCTAATCTCCGATGCTTCCAGCCGATCAATGTCGTCAATGACGACGAGAATCGGTTTATCGAGTTTGTCGAGGTCTTGGCAGATCGCGTTCTTGAGCACATCAATCGTCGGCTGAACATCTGATCCTTTCCAAAGTTTCCTTCTATCTTCCCATATCGTTTTGGCAAAAATCGTGAGAAAAACCGCCCAACCTGCTTTACTGTCGATCGATACCTGCAACGCAGAAATAAACGCTGGAATCAAAATGTGAGCGTATTCCGCGTACTTTCGCAAGTGTTCTTTCAGGTTGCGTGCCTTTGGAGGCGGGTTAGCCTTACCAATTTCTAAAATTAGCTCCTTAATGATCGCGTGCCTATCGTTCAGAATCCACGGATTAAACTCAATCACCGCGTGAAAGTCTTTGCGATGCTCGATCACGCATTTCGCCACCGAAGTTTTCCCGGTACCCCAGCCTCCATTTAGTCCCACCACGGTCGCGCCTCCGGGCGTGGGCGTCAACAGCGCGGCGCGAATCATATCCGCGAAACCGGCGCGATCCAGCCGGTCCTCCGCGCTCCCGCTGATTGGCTGATCCGTCAGCCAAGCGCGATCGGCCACAAACTCATTCGAACTTTCCATAGATGCCATCGGGAAGAGGGTCCGTAAACTCAATTCAAAAGACGGATTGCCGCAGGACGATCGCCGCAGAAATTTGCCGCATACCGCGCGAACGCTTCATCATCCATCTCCCCATCCAAAACGCCTTCCATCGCCGCCAGCGGCGAAACTCGCGAAGGCCGGACCGCCCTGTCGATCCCGTCCCGCGTGCGGAGCAACGGCTCCGGAACCGAGTCCCAAATCGAGGGCCCATCCGCCGCGGGTTGAATCGCCGTCGCGTCCAGCCGGCGCGGCCGACCGTTCGGACCGTAATGCAAGGTGCCGTCCAGAAGCACCCGTCGGCCCCAGTTCGCGCAGAGCGACTCCACCTCCGTCGGTTTCCACAGGACGCGGAGTGGGGTGCCGCTCGAGAGCCGGAGTCGCAGCACGCGGTCCATATACGCCACCGAGTCGAGCAGCCCGGCCAACCGGACCCGGCGCGTCGCCGGATTGGCGCGCTCCAACTCGGAAGCGTGGCGCAGGAGCGTCGCGTCGAACAAAATCGGAGCGATCGCGTACCGGCGGCTGGTGACGGAAGTGTCAGAAAGGCCGTATCGACCGAGCTGGTTCAGCCAGCTCAGTTGCCGCAACGTTTCCGGTGCCAGCCATTCGCTGTCCCGGTCTTGCCGCATGACCGCGGCGGCGAAGTCGCCGAGACAGTCCAGCGCGGTGTCCTCCGGTCGAAGCGATTCGAATAACGAACCTTGCTCGAAAACCCGCGGCGCGGCCTCTCCCAAGGTCGGTAACAGCAGTTGGTAGCGACCGGTCGCGCTCGGCACATCCTGCTGAAAGTCGCCGATCCGGAACTCCCACGCCGCCGCCGGAATCTTGTTGGTGCGCCCGGTGGGCACGGCACCGTAAACGGCGTGCGTCGCCGTTGCCCGCAGGCACGACTC
Organism: Fimbriimonadaceae bacterium; assembly: GCA_033763535.1. Classification (GTDB taxonomy): domain Bacteria; phylum Armatimonadota; class Fimbriimonadia; order Fimbriimonadales; family Fimbriimonadaceae; genus Fimbriimonas. The sequence continues at coordinate 6,442 of JANRKI010000054.1, forward strand.
CAGACTTCGCCAAACGTAACTGAGCGCACGCGGGTCATGCCCGGGCGTTGCAAACGCCGGTCCGCGCAGGGTGATGGAGTGTGAAATCGCCTTGAAGATGAGCTCCCGATTGATCTTATCGAATTCCGCGCGGTTCGCAAAGGCCCAACCCCGTCTGCACGCGCCGAAACCACGCGGTACCATGCCGCGCATGAGTCGCGAGGCGGTGGTAGAACTCTTCGAGCGGCGGTTTGGCCGCTCCCCCGAAGTGGTCGCCGCCGCCCCCGGACGCGTCAACCTCATCGGCGAACACACCGACTACAACGACGGCTTTGTGTTCCCGGCCGCCATCGACCGCGAGACCTACATCGCCGCATCGCCCGTCGAAGGCGCGACCTCCGCCACCTCCGGAAGCCACGGCGACGGCATCGGCTTCGATGCGCGCACCGTGGAACCGGGCTACGCGCAAGAGGGTGCCGGGCGCGCGGGTTGGACCAAGTACCTGGCCGGCATGACGTGGGCCTTCCGAGAGGCCGGTCACCCGGTCACCAATGTCCAGGCCGCCGTGATCAGCAACGTGCCCACCGGAAGCGGGGTCAGTTCCAGCGCGGCCCTCGAGATGGCCTTCGCGGTGGTGCTCACCGCGCTCGGCGGGTACGAGCTCGCGGCCCCCGTCCGCGCGCGCATCGGTCAACGGTGCGAAAACGGGTTCGTCGGGGTCCAGTCCGGCATCATGGATCAGATGGCCTCGGCCTGCGCCCGGGCCCGCACGGCGATGTTCCTCGATACGCGCAGTCTCGAACTCGAGCACGCTTCCATCAATCGCCGCTGGACCATTGCCCTGCTCGATACGGGCAAAAAACGCTCGCTCGATGGATCGGCCTACAACGAGCGTCGCGCCCAGTGCGAGGCCGCGGCCCGACACTTCGGAGTGGCAAAGTTGCGCGACGTCGACCTCGCCACTCTCGAAGCGGCACAACCCCACCTCGATCCGGTCGTGTTTCGTCGCGCCCGGCACGTGATCACCGAAAACGCCCGCACGCTTGCCTTCCGCGACGCCCTCAATCTGGGCAACGCGTTACGGGCCGGAACGCTGATGGCGGCAAGTCATGAGAGCCTCCGCGACGACTACGAGGTGAGCTGTCCGGAACTGGATCTGATGGTCGAAATCGCGCGCCAAGCCCCGGGGGCCATCGGGGTGCGGATGACCGGCGCGGGTTTCGGAGGCGCCTGCGTCGCACTGGTTGAAACGGAAATGGTTGACAAATTCCTTTCTCACGTGCGAATAAGTTATGACGACGCCGTTGCTCAACTTCCGCCGTACGCACACGCCGCCGACGCGCTGCCGCCGAAATCGCTCACCATCGCGTGCCAACCCTCCGCCGGGGCCCGCCTCATCGGTATTCCGTAAGTCGCCTAGGACGACAAGTCACGGAAAAAGGTTCGAAAATCCGCAAACGATCGTCGGAAACCTAGTAAAAACGCTGTATAGTAGGCCATTCCTCCGGAATGTTGCGATCGCGCCAACAGGGTGATCTTCGCAAATCTGCCGCCAGCGTGAGCCGCAACCCCGGGGTGATTGTTTGGATCAGGGCAGTGCAGCAATGGCGAATGCAACGCTAACGGCAACGGTCAGTAGACCGGTTCGGCTCACGAAACGCGAGGTCGAGGTGCTATGCCTCATCGCGCAGGGACAAAGCAGTCGGGAAGCAGCGGATGCGCTGTATGTCTCGAAGCGAACGGTGGATTTCCACCTCGCAAATATCTACGACAAGCTCCAAGTGAGCAACCGCGTGCAAGCTTTTCGCGCGGCGACCAAACTCGGACTGATCCCGTTCGAACCGACCAACCTGTATCTCCGAATCGGAGACTAAACCGCGTTCCGTGCTGGACTGGCTGTACCCGCCGAAGTGCGCCCTGTGCGGGCTCGTCGGGCGGCCGGTCATCTGTCCGGATTGCCGGGCCGAATTCCCCGGTCCCGCCGTCATTCCCGACCTCCGCCCGGAAATCGACGCAGTGCTCGCCCTTCATGCCTACGATCTGCGGGCATCGCAGGCGGTGCGATCCCTCAAGTACGCACGGGAAACAGCGCTGGCATCCGTCATGGGCCACGAACTACGGGACGCGCTGCAGCGCTCCGGCTGGGCGGTCGATGCCATTATTCCAGTGCCGATCCATTACCGACGATGGTGCCTGCGCGGGTTCAACCAGTCGGAACTGCTGGCGCGCCCGCTTGCCGAAGTTGCGCCCGTGCTGCCCGGACTGGCCCGGACGCGATACACCAAACCGCAGGTACGGATGACGGCCGCGCAACGCCGCGTGAACCTGCAGGGTGCGTTTCGGGCCGATCCGCGGGTGGCCGGCCGCCGGATCGTGCTCGTGGATGACGTCGTGACCTCCGGCGGTACCGCCCGGGCCTGCGCAGAGGCGTTGCGGGCGGCCCAGGCGAGTTGGATCGGTCTGCTAACCTACGCGGGCGAGGCGATCTAGTCCGCTTCGGCGATCGTGGCGACCGCCCACGCGGCGATGCCTTCGCCCCGGCCGAGCGCCCCGAGCCCCTCGTGGGTCGTCGCCTTCAGGCTGACCCGCGCCACCGGAATGGACAGCGTGTTTGCGATGACACCCCGAATCTCGCCGGCGTGCGGCATCACGCGTGGACGTTCGGCCACCATGGCGGCATCGACGTGGCGGATCGCCCACCCGTCCGCCGCCAGCATCCGGGCGACTTCGGCCAGCAGGACCGTACTCCGGATGCCGCGCCAACGTTCGTCGCGGTTCGAGAAATGGACGCCGATGTCCCCGAGGCTGGCCGCGCCGAGCAGCGCGTCGCAGATCGCATGAAGCAGCACGTCGGCGTCGCTGTGACCGTCTAGACCGACTTCGCCCGGAAAGTGTCTTCCGCCGAGCCACAACTCGCGCGTGGGATCGGTCGCAAAGCGGTGGATATCGTACCCAAACCCGGTGCGCACGTCGGCGGCCCCGAGCAACGTGCGGGCCCGGGCCAAATCTTGCGGCAAGGTGACCTTGAAGTTTTCGGGATTTCCCGGCACCAGCGTCGTGCGGAACCCGGCGGCATCGAGCAAGCTCACCTCGTCCGTGAACGCGGCCCCGCTCGATGCCGCGTGGCGAAAGGCTTCGCGGAGCCAGTCGACGCGGGCCATCTGCGGCGTTTGCATCGCGACCAAAGCCTCGCGCGGCAGGCTGATCGAGCCATCCGCGTGGGTCTGGCGAATCGTGTCCACGACCGGCACGGCGGCGGCGGCGGCCCCGTCGCGCTGCGCGGCGAGCGCGACCCGTTCGATCGTTTCGGAGCTGACAAGCGGGCGGGCGGCGTCGTGGATCGCGATGTGGGTCGCATCGTCGGGCAACGCGTCCAGGGCGGCTAACGTGCTGTCGCTCCGCGTGTCGCCGCCGACGGTACGGGCGACGGCCGGGAACCCGCGCAGTGCGTCGAGGTTATCGGGATTGCCAACGAGCACAATCCCGGCGAACGCTTCGGATTCGGCGAAGGCGGCCGCGCTCCACTGCCAGATCGGACGACCGGCGAGGCGGGCGGCGGTTTTGTCGCGGCCAAATCGGGTTCCGCGTCCGGCGGCCAGGATGGCGGCGTATGCCTTCATCCGTGCCGGTGCCGCTTGCGACGCGGGGGTTCGTCGAGGCCTTCGATCTCGGCGAAGATCATCTTGCCGCGCTCGGTCTGGATGACCTGCGACACCGTGACTTCGGCGGTGTCGCCGACGTGACCGGCCCCGTTTTCGACGACGACCATCGTGCCGTCGTCGAGGTAGCCGACGCCTTGTCCGATCTGATTGCCCTCGCGGATGATCTTGAGCGTCATCGTCTCTTGCGGCAAGACGTTGGTACGAAGCGCGAGCGCGAGGTCGTTGAGGGACAGCACCCGGATGTTTTGGAGCGACGCGACGCGGTTGAGGTTGAAGTCGTTGGTCACGATGTCGGCCCCGAGCGCGCTCGCGAGTTTGACGAGGCGGGCATCCACCTCTTTCGGCATCTCGCTGGCCCGCAGGTCGAGCTTGCCGATCTCGAGGTTGAACTCGCCCTGCATGTGCCGCAGCACTTCAAGGCCGCGGCGACCGCGTTGCCGCTTCAGCGCGTCGCTGCTGTCGGCAATGTACTGCAGCTCTTCCAGCACGAATTGGGGCACGTACAGTTGGCCTTCCAGGAAGCCGGCGCGTGCGATGTCGTACACGCGGCCGTCGATGATGACGTTTGTATCGAGAATCTTGATGCCGGTCCGGCGGGCGCGGCCGCGCGTTCGGTTCCACGGCAGCACGTCGGCCATGGATTGCAATCCATACAGACTCAACGAAACGAGTCCGAGGGTGATCCCGATGTAGAGGCCGACCCGGACGTACGAATCGAAATTCACGAAGCTGAGCACTTGCAGCAACGGTGCCGCGGCGACCAATCCGCCGAACACGCCGACGAGCGCGGTGACCTTGTCTCCGGTGTCCATGCGATCCCAGCGAAGGCCGAGGACTTCCAGGAATCGGATGAAGCGACCGCCGACGAGGATGCCGACGATGACGCCCAGGCCGGCCAACGGCACCGCCCACTCGCTGGAACGCGGGTAACGGAACCCACGCGGGTCGTCCGTTTTGACGAAATTGCTGAGGAGCCCGTACAGGCTGTCCATGATCGGCGCGCCCCCAGTGGCGAAGATGCCGCCGAAAAAGATGGCGAAGCCGATCAGAAAAACGAGCCCGCCCCGGCTGCGAACACTCACCAAAAGGCGAGAGGTGCGGCTGGGGGCGTTGCGGGGCTCGGGTGCGCTCATGGGACCGTAATCACTAGATTACTTGTCCAGCGCATGAATCACCGTGACCCGGGCATTTTCGAGAAACTTGAAGGCGAAAGCCTTATCGACGTTTCCGGCGGAGAGCTTCAGGTGGGCGGCCGACGCCTGGAACTCGGGCAGCGTGGTGTCCACGGCGACCCATTGGGAACCATCCCATACCTCGCACCATGCGTGGTAGTAGTAGGCGCCTTCCGCGTAAATCATGCCGCCGGCCAGTCGGCTCGGAATCTTTGCGGCCCGCATCAGCGTGGTGGTCAAGATCGCGTGGTCGCGGCAAACGCCCTCCTTTGATTCGAGGACCTGAGCGGCGTTGCGGAGCACGCCGAGGCCGGCGTTGACCTGCATGTTCTCGTTCACCCAGCGGTGAATCTTCTTGGTGGCGGCGTTCAGGTCGTCGCTTCCGCCCGTGATCGTGCGGGCCAGATCCCGAAACTGTTTCGTGTCCGACGGGATGTTGAGCGACGGGGCGAGCCAAGTCGGTTCGGGCGACTTGAGCGTGCTAATGCGCACTCCGGACGCCATCACCGGCGGATGGATATCGATGCGGACGCCGTCGGCCTGCTTGGTGACGGTCTGAAAGTCGTCGGTTTTGAGGCTGCTGAGATCCGGACCGGTGATGCGGAGGGTGACGAACTTCACCTTGCGCGGATTCGCGATATCGCCGGTCGGAACTACGCGGGTGTTCGTCGCAATATCAACGTTGTTGGTTGAGTTTTTGCCGAGCGCGACCTCGCGGGAGATCGGCCGAATCTCGATGCCCATGCCGCTGACGGCCTTGATAAAGTCGCCCTTGGCGGTGAGATACACCTTGGTGGTGATCCGCGGGTCCACGATCTCGATCACGGTGGCGTTGACGCTGCCCGCCTCGGTCTCCAGCGGGGCGGTACCCACGAACTTGATTTCGTTTTCGATGAACGCCACGGTCATCGGGTCGAGGATCCAGTACTTTTGGCTCTTGCCGGGCTTGATCTTTCCGTTCGCGATGAGCGGCAGCGGGTCGTCGAGCACGGGCGCGCCCTTCGGAATCGCGAGCGACTGCTTCGTGATTTTGCCGATGTTGTCGACGGTGATGTCCACCTTGCTGGCGCGGAAGTAGGCATCGACGTTTTGCACAAGGCCGGAACTCGCGACCCGGAACTTCATCCGGTAAGGCGAACCGTCGGCGGTGGTCCAGGTTTTGCTGTCCATCCGCATCTTCAGGTTTGCGCCGATGAGTTGGGCATCCATCAGCGTGGTGCTATCGCTGAGCGCGTACTTGCGCCCTTCCAGCATCGCTTCGGTGGAAATCGACGAGGTGTAGCCGATCTTTTCGCCCTTCATGAACAGGCCGAAGTACTGGGCGCCGGCGGGCGGGGCCGGTTGCGCCGTACCGATCGCCGTCATCGCCAACGTCACGCCGAGGGTCATCCATCGGCCTGCGTGCCACCGTCCTGGTCTTGTGAGAGTTCTTGCCATCATCCTTGCCGTTTCCTACCTTTACTAAACCCCGGAGCGGACCGAAATGATTCCGCGATCCGCCGTGGTTGCCGCATTTGCGGGACCCTTGCGGTGCCTTACGCCTTGCGTTCTACCGGGGTGACCGTTAAATAATGGGGCGAGTTTGCGCGTAGTATCAGCGCGCAGACCGAAAAAAGGCGCGATTCGGTGCGCGCCGTCCGCAGAGACCCCATGGCCAAAAAACTTGTGATCGTTGAATCTCCCGCCAAAGCCAAGACCATTGGCGGGTACCTCGGCAACGATTACGAGGTGCTGGCGAGCATCGGGCACATCCGCGACCTGATGCCAAACGCCAAGGGTCTGCCGGATGACCTGCGCAAAAAGTGGTGGTCGGACTACGCGGTGGACGTGGACAACGACTTCGAACCGTTTTACGAAGTGCCGGCGGAGAAGTCGGCCCAGGTTCGGAAGTTGCGCGAGGCACTGAAAGGGAAGGACACCCTCGTGCTCGCCACGGACGAAGACCGGGAGGGGGAGGCGATTTCTTGGCACTTGCTGGAGGTACTGAAGCCCGCGAAGAGCGTGAAGGTGCAGCGCATCGCGTTCCACGAAATCACGCGGGAGGCGATTCAGCGCGCGATCCAATCGCCCCGCGAGATCGACACCCACTTGGTGGAAGCCCAGGAAACGCGGCGCATTCTCGACCGGCTGTACGGTTACACCTTGTCGCCCGTGCTGTGGTCGCGGGTCATGAAGAATCTGAGCGCGGGCCGGGTGCAAAGTCCGGCGGTCAAGATTATCGTTGAGCGCGAACTCGCCCGGCGCAATTTCCGCGCCAGCGTGTACTGGGATCTGCGTGCGGAGTTCGAAACCGACGGCACCCGGTTCTCGGCAAAGCTGGACCAGGTGGACCGCGTGCGCGTGGCCAACGGCAGCGACTTTGAAGACACGACCGGGGTGCTGCGGAAAGATCGCGAAGGCAAGGTGCGCTGGCTGAGCGAGGCGGAGACGGCGGGCTTGGCGGCGCAAGGCAAGGCGGAGCATCCGTACCGGGTGACGAAGCTCGAGGAGACGGAAGGCGTCGAACGTCCCGCCGCCCCGTTCATGACGACCACGCTGCAGCAGGATGCCAACCGAAAGTTTGGCTACGCCGCAGACCGAACCATGCGGATCGCGCAATCCCTGTACGAAGGGGTGGATTTGGGCGGCGAGTCCGTCGGTCTCATCACGTACATGCGGACAGACAGCCTGACATTGAGCGAAGAGGCGGTGCGCTCGATTCGGTCGTACATCGCGGCGCAGTACTCCGACTGCCTGCCCGCTCGACCGCCCAAGTACGCGAGCAAGGTGAAGAATGCGCAGGAGGCGCACGAAGCGATTCGACCGAGCGACGTGAACCGTCGGCCGCAAGACGTGGCGCGCTACCTCACCGATGATCAGTTGCGGCTATACACGCTGATTTGGCAACGAACGGTCGCGAGCCAAATGAAGCCAAGTGAGGTGTTGCGCACGGAGGTCGAGATCGAAGCGTTTCCGGAACCGGCACCGGCCGGGCGCGAGGTGCTGACGTTCCGAGCGAGCGGCAAGCAGGTGACGTTTGACGGTTTCCGGCGGGTTTACGAGGAGGGGCGGGAGGACGAGAACTCCGAGAGCGGCGCGGTGTTGCCCCGACTTTCGGAAGGTAAGGCGGTCGAACTGGCCGTGCTAGAACCGAGTCAGCACGAGACCAAGCCGCCGGCACGCTACACCGATGCCAGCCTCATCAAGAAGCTGGAGGAGATGGGCATCGGTCGTCCAAGCACGTACGCCTCGATCATCTCGGTGATCGTCGATCGCGGGTACGTGCGAAAACAGGGTCGGCAGCTCGTGCCCACGTTCCGGGCGTTCTTTGCTTTCGACGTGCTCGATCGAAACTTTCAGGAGTTGATGGACCTCGGGTTTACGGCCCGGATGGATGAGGTGCTCGACGAGATTTCGGAAGGGAAGGCGGACGCGAAGGAGTACCTGCGCGAGTTCTTCCTCGGCGATAGCGGCCTGAGAACGATGGTGGAGGAGCGGAAGCAGAACATCGCGTACCCGAACTTCCACGTGGGCGATCATCCCGAAACCGGGGAGCCGATCATCGTTCGGAACGGTCGCGATGGCAGCCCGTTTTTGCAACTGGGGGATGCGGCCAACAAGAAGTTCGCGGACATTCCGGACGAATTGCCGCCGGCCGACCTGACGTTGGAGAAGGCGTTGGAACTGCTGCAACGCAAGTCCGCCCCGGCGGAGAGCATCGGGTTTGACCCGACCACGGGACGGCGACTCATTCTGAAATTCCGCCAGGGTTACTACCTGGAGGTGGAGCGAACGCCCGAGGAGATTGAGAACAAAGTCAAGCCGACGTGGGTGTCGTTGCCGACCGGGGTGGACCCGCGCACGCTGACTCAGGAGGACCTCAACTACATTTGCGATCTGCCGAAGCGGATCGGGGTGCATCCCGAACTCAACTTGCCGATCGAGTTTAAGTTGGGCAAGTACGGGCCGTACTTAGAATGCGGCGAAGAGCGGCGGACGGTCGAAGATTGGCGGATGGCGCAGGACCTGGACGTTGACGCGGCGGTCCATTTGCTGAAGCAACCGAAGGGCCGGCCGGTGCGCAAGGCGGCGGGCGCGCTGGCAGAGTTTGGGGAGTTGGAAGGTGCGGCGGGCCCGGTCAAGGTGTTGAGCGGTCGGTTCGGCCCGTACGTCACGGACGGTGTGATCAATGCGACGTTGCCGCGCGGCACCGATCCGGGCACGCTGACGGCAGCGCAAGCACTGGAATTGCTGGCCCGTAAGCGCGAGGCGAATCCGGACGGCGCGAAGGCTCCGGCGAAGGGACGTCCGGCGGGTCGGAAGCCGGCGGCGAAGGCCGCGGCACCGAAATCGGGCAGTGCGAAATCGGGGGCCGCGAAGAAGACGGGCGCCAAGAAGGCGGCATCCACCTCATCAGCCCCCGCGAAGTCAACTCCGCCGAAAACAACTCCGGCGAAGGCAAAGTCGGGCAAGCCGAAGGCTCCGCGTAAGCCGAAAACGGAGGGTTAGGCCGGCGTGATCACCTGCCACGAAATTCCGATGGAGGGCGCGCTTTACGCGCAATCGGTCGAATTGCGGCGGGAGGTCTTGCGGCGACCGCTCGGGCTCGATTTTTCCACGGCCGAACTCGCGGCGGAGGCAGACGAACGGCGATGCGTGGCGGTGGTCGAAGATCGGGTGGTGGGGACCCTCAACTTGGTGCGGCACGGCGACGCGTTCAAGATGCGGCAGGTCGCGGTGGCTCCGGATGCGCAAGGGCAAGGGATCGGCAAACGGCTGGTGCAGTTTTCGGAAGCAGTGGCCTTGCGCGCGGGGGCCACGCGCATGGTGCTGCACGCACGGGAGACGGCGGTGCCGTTCTATCTGTCGCTCGGCTACCACATCGTCGACGAGCCGTTCGAGGAGGTCGGAATTCCGCACCGCCGAATGGTGAAGGCGTTGGAAGCAAGCGAATGAATACGACACTGGCGGTCGGGATCGGGTTGACGCTAGTGCTGGCGTTGGTGACCGCGTACGAAATGGCGATCTTCAGCGCGCGGCCTGAACACATGCGGAGCGCGGCGCAGCACGATGACCGTCGCGGCACCATCGTGATGCAGTTTTTGCGGTGCCCGACGCGGATCATCTCGGGTCTGCAGATCGTAGCGATTTTTTGCAATCTCGTGCTCGGCGCGATGGTGCAGCCCTCGATTACGCCGGTTTTCGAGCGGGGGTTGGCGGGGTTGAAGTCGCCACCGATCGGGTGGTCGGACGGCACCGTGTACCACGTGGCAAACGGGCTCGCGCTGGCCCTGGTGACGGTGGGTCTGTTGGTGGTGACCAACCTGATTCCGAAGCGGATTGCCTACGCGTACGCGGATGAACTGAGCCTGCGTTGGGCGCGTCCGATGGCGGGGTTTGCCCGGATCATGCTTCCGCTGACGGAGGCGATGACGCGACTATCGGACGGCATTTTGACGCGGCTCCGGGTGCGGCTGCCTTCCGCGGCGGCGGTGACGGAGGACGACGTGCGGATGTTGCTGTTGACCGGCTTCCGGCGCGGGACGATCAACGAGGCGGAGATGAGAATCATGCAGGCGGCGCTGCGGCTGTCGGACCTGTGCGCGATTCAGATCATGACGCCGGCCGACCGGATTCAATGGTTGGACAGTCGCGAACCGCGCGAGACGCTGCGGGCCCGGGCGATCGCAAGCACGCGGAGCGTCCTTCTGTACGGTCCGTCGTTACGCGAGGTCGTTGGGAGCGTGCGCACCGTGGAGTTGCTTTCGGATGCGGAGCCGTTGCCGGTTCAGCCGGTGCTGCGGGTTTCGCCGGTGGCGACGGCGCTGGATGTTTTGGAGGCGTTCGAGAACCCGGTCGCCCGGCTGGCGGTGGTCGAAGACGAGCGTGGGAAGGTGCTGGGCCTCATTTCCTTCAGCGATTTGGTCCGGACACTGGTCGGCGACAAAAAGATCGTCACGGACTAGCGTGGGTGTGTCACCGTAGAACCAGACATGAGTACGGAAGCGACCCCCTTGCCGCCGGTAGAAGCGCGCGGCTATGCCCACGCGGACCGATTGGTGACCACCGAATGGTTGGCGGCGAACTTGCAGGACCCCTCGGTGCGGGTGCTGGAGAGCAACGAGGACCCGTTGCTGTACGCGCAGGGCCATGTGCCGGGCGCGGGCGAGCTGGACTGGGCGCGCGACCTGAACGATCCGTTGCGGCGTGACTACTTGGACTCGGCGCAGTTTGCCGCGCTGATGAGTCGGCTGGGGGTTCAGCGCGATTCGACGGTGGTGCTATATGGCGACAAGAACAATTGGTGGGCGACTTACGCGGCGTGGGTGCTACACCTGTTCGGGCATCCGGACGTACGAATTCTGGACGGCGGCCGGTTGAAGTGGCAGTCGGAAGGGCGAGAGCTGACGCGGGCGGTCGCAGACGTTTCGGCGACCGAGTATCCGACGGTGGAGCGGGATGACGCGCGTTACCGGGCGTTTCGGGACGACGTGATGGCGCATCTCGAGCGGCGCGGGAAGATGGTGGACGTGCGGTCGCCGGAGGAATTTCGTGGCGAGCGGCTGCATATGGAGGCGTACCCGAACGAGGGGGCACTCCGCGGCGGCCACATTCCGGGGGCGAAGAATGTGCCGTGGGCGCGGGCGGTGGAGCCGTCCACGGGCGAGTTTTTGCCCGCCGAGCGGCTACGGGAGTTGTACGAGGCGGGGGCGGAATTGACTCCGGGAGACGACGTGGTGGTGTATTGCCGGATCGGCGAGCGAAGTTCGCACACGTGGTTCGTGCTGAAGTACCTGCTGGGGTACGAGTCGGTGCGGAACTACGACGGCAGCTGGACCGAGTGGGGCAACCTCGTCGGGGCACCGATTGAGCGGTAGCTTGCCGCCGAAACTCGCGGAGATCGTCGAGGAGTTCGCGCTTTACGATCGGTCGGACCGGCTGACGGCATTGGTGGAGATCGGCGAGCGGTTCGTGAATCCGTCGGCGGACGACGTGCCGCGCGAGCCGGGTCGGCGCGTGCCGGGGTGCGAGTCAGAGGTCTTCGTGCGGTGGGACGCGTCGGAGACGCCGAGGCTGCGGTTTGCGGTGGACAATCCGCAGGGGATATCGGCGATGGCGATGGCCGAGATTCTGCGGGAAGGGACGGAGGGGGCGGATCGGGAGGCGATCTTGGCGATTCCGGACCAGCTCGCGGAGTCGTTTTTCGGACGGGAACTCTCGATGGGCAAAAGCATGGGGTTGGCGAACATGGTGCGCGCTCTGAAGCACGCGGTAGCGAACGGGTAGAACGCCGCGTATGCTCCGCATTGCATCCCTCCGATGGCTGGCCATCGGTCTGGCGTTGACCGCTGCCGGTTCGGTACTCGCGCAGCCGAATCCGAAGTTTGACAAAGACACCGAGCGGAAGAAATTCCACTCGAACCTCGTGCGCGGGACGTCGGCGGAAGATCGGGCGAAGGCGTTTGCGGCGCGGCAACGGCACCTCGCCGAGACTCCGTTCGGCGGGCTCACGTGGCGGAACGTAGGGCCCGAGAAGCAGGGCGGACGCGTGATCGATATCGAGAGTCCGGCGAGCGATCCGGACGCGGTGTACGTGGCCTTTGCAACGGGCGGGCTGTACCGAACACGGGATGACGGGATTACGTGGGAGTCCCTGTTCGATGGGCAGAGCACGTACGGCATCGGCGATTTGGCCGTGAGCCGCGACGGCAAGACTTTGTGGATTGGCTCGGGCGAGGCGAACAGTCAGCGCACGAGCTACGCCGGGACCGGGGTGTTCAAGAGCACGGATGCGGGGAAGAGTTGGACGAACGTTGGGTTGCCGGAATCGCATCATATCGGCAAGGTGCTGATCGACGCGCGCGACGAGCGGACGGTGTTCGTGGCGGCCCTCGGACACTTGTACAGCACGAATCAGGAGCGGGGGATTTACCGCACCCGGGACGGCGGCAAGACCTGGCAGCACGTGCTGGCGGTGGACGGCTACACGGGTGGCATCGACATCATTCAAGATGCGCGCAATCCGAAGGTGTTGCTGGCCAGCCTGTGGGATCGCGACCGGCGCGCTTGGAACTTCCGGGAGAGCGGGGCGGGGAGCGCGGTTTACCGCTCGGAGGACGGCGGGACGACCTGGCGCAAGGTCACGGGTTTGCCGACCGGTAACGCGGCCGGTCGAACTGGACTGGGCGTGTGCGAGAGTCAGCCGAACGTGATGTACGCGTTCGTGGACAACCAGGCGGATGACCCGGACTGGGCGCTGCAAGATGAGCGCGTGCCGGGCGGTCGGGTCACCGTGCGACGGTTGTTGCGCTTGCCGGATGCGCTGCTGGGCGAACTGGACCCGAAGGTGCTCGCCGATTTCTTGCGTAGCTACCCCAAGGTGAAGTTGACGGCGGAAACGATCGTCGCGGAGGCCAAGGCGGGCAAGTTAACGGTGGCCCAATTGCGCCAACGAATCGAAGCGGAGTACCCGGACACGTTTAAGCCGGAAGTGGTTTCCGCGGAGGTGTACCGATCGGAGGACAGCGGCAAATCGTGGCGGAAGCTCCCGCCGATCGGGCAGTTCGGCGGCTACTATTGGGGCGAGATTTACGTGAGTCCGGCGGACCCGAACGAAATCTTTATCTGCGGCGTGCCGATGTTGCGGTCGCGCGATGGCGGGCAGACTTGGGAAGAGGTCGCGGGCGATGCGCACGTCGATCATCACGCGGTGCATCACGACCGTCGCACGCCGAACAAGGTGTGGATCGGCAACGACGGCGGCGTCTACCTGAGCTTTGACGGCGGCAAGACGGTGCGGCACCTGAACAATCTGTCGGTGGCGCAAGCCACGACGTTGGCGGTGGACAACGCGCGACCGTACAACGTGTACGTGGGGAATCAGGACAACGGGACGATGCGCGGGCCGAGCACGTACGAGCCTGGTCGCAGCGATATCTCGCTCTGGCGAGACCTGTTCGGCGGGGACGGCAGCGCGATCGGGATTGACCCCCGGACGGATCGGGAGCTGACGTACGTGAGTTTTCAGTTCGGGCAGTTCTTTGCGCTGGAGACGGGCAAAGAGTCTCGGTACATCACTCCGCGGGCGGCGGCAGGCGAACCGGAGCTTCGGTACAACTGGATTGCGCCGCTGGTCATCAGCACGCATCACAACGACATCCTTTACATTGGGAGTCAGTACGTCCATCGGTCACTGAACCAAGGCCGGACTTGGGAAGCCATCAGTCCCGACCTCACGCGAAATCGGCCCAACGGAGACGTGCCGCACAGCACCATCAAGGACCTGAGCGAGAGCCCGTTCAAATTCGGGGTGATCGTGGCGGGTACCGATGACGGGCTGGTGCAACTGACGCGAAACGGCGGCGCGACGTGGGAGGATATCTCCACGCCGACCTCGGATAAATGGGTGTGCCGCGTTATCGCTTCGAAGCACGACGCGAAGACGATTTACGTCGGGCAGACCGGCTACCGCGAGGACGACTTCCGCGCGTACCTGTGGAAATCGACCGACTTCGGAAAGACGTGGACGAGCATCGTTGGCGACTTGCCGATGGAGTCGGTCAACGTGATTCGCGAGGACCCGAAGGCTAAGGACACGCTGTACGTGGGCACGGACATGGGGGCGTACGTCACGTTTAACGCCGGGAAGAATTGGCACGCGCTGAGCGGCGGGATGCCGAATCTGCCGGTCCACGACTTGGTGATTCAGGAGCGGCAAGACGAGCTGGTCGCGGCGACACATGCGCGGGGAGCGTACATTCTGCCGCTGAAGTACGTGCGCAAGTACACGCCGGAACTCGCCGCGAAGGGGCTTCAATGGTTGGAACTCGACGACTTGCGACGGCTGCCGGCCTGGGGTTACGCGAACCGAGAACCGTGGGATCGACGGCCCGTGCCGTCGCCTCGGACCAACGCCATCGTGTTCTCTCCCGAGTCCGGGCAAGGCACGTGGCAAGTGCTGGATAAGGACGGCAAGGCGGTGATCACGAAGTCGGTGGCATTAACTCGCGGATTTAACGCGCTCGCGATTTCGCCGGAAGTGACGGCCGAGCAGCGCGCGCCGTACGTGATGACGGTCACACCGCCGAAGACGGCAAAGGATGCGCTCGCGGATCCGAACGCCGGCTTCCGGGCCCAGTACCTGGCGCCGGGCGAGTACACGGTGGTCCTTACCATCAGCAGCCACCGGTCGGAACGTAAGTGGAAGATCAACGACTAACGCGGATACGCACCTTCGCGATTTCGGGCGGATCGCGGCATAATATGGGCCGTGTTCGAATGGGTTTCCCGGCCTGATGCTTGGATTGGTCTCCTGACCCTCACGGGTTTGGAGATCATCCTCGGCATCGACAACATCGTGTTCATCTCGATCTTGGCGGGCAAACTGCCGTCGAAAGAAGATCAGGAGAAGGCGAGGAAACTCGGGTTGCTCGTGGCGCTCGTGTCGCGATTGCTGCTCGTGCTCAGCGCGAGTTGGATCGTGAGCCTGAAAGAGCCGATTTTCACGATCCAGTTTCTGGAGAAGTACAACCACCACGCGGCCGAGGTGTCTTGGCGCGACATCATCCTCATCGTCGGGGGTCTGTTCCTGATCTACAAGGCGGTGAAGGAGATTCACCACAAACTTGAAGGTCAGGACGACGGGCACGAGGCGAAGGCGGCCCCGTCGCTCATGGCGGTGCTGGGTCAAATCTTCCTGCTCGACGTCGTGTTCAGCATCGACAGTGTCATCACGGCGGTGGGCATGGTGAAGGAGGTCCCGATCATGATGATCGCGGTGGTGCTCGCGGTCGGCTTTATGCTGGTTTACAGCGGACCGATCTCGGGATTTGTGCAACGACACCCCACGGTGAAGGTGCTGGCGCTGGCGTTCCTGATCATGATCGGGACGAGTCTGCTGGGCGAGGGCACCGGGCTAGAGATTCCGAAGGGATACATCTACTTCTCGATGGCGTTCGCGATCGCGGTGGAAGCGATCAACTTGCGGGTGCGCGCGCTGCAACCGGGCGGGCATGCCGCGCCGCCGTCGGATTCGAACCCGACCGCTTAGAAACGGGTACAGTCCCGAACTTGCCATAATCAGCAACGGCCCGTCGCGTTGGTACGTAGGGTAGTGATTGACGCGGCAATGCCGTAGCTATTGGAGACGTTTTGGGTAAGCAACCAGCACGCATTCTCATTGGACTGATTCTCATCATCGCGATCGGAGTCGCCCTCATGAACATGTTCACGGGCGCGGCGGCGTTTGGTCTCGGGTCGCGCACCAAGGAGCTGTCGCTGTCTTCGTTCTACAAAGAGCTGGACAACGATCAGATCATCAACGTGAAGTGGCAGCAGGCCACGCTGACCGGTCAGCTGGCAAACGGCGGTCGGTACGCGGTGAAAGTCGTGGATCGCGACTCGCCGGCGGCCAACGACATCGCCCAGCGCATCGGCCGGAGCAAGGTCAACTTTGAGTACGAAGATCCGCCCGTCCTGAACTCCATCGTCGGGTTCCTCGGCGCATTCATCTTGCCGGTGCTGCTCATTGCGATGATCTGGTTCTTGGTGCTTCGCCCCGCGCAAATGGGCGGCAACCAGGCGCTGAATTTCGGTCGCAGCCGGGCGAAGCGCGTCGGTGAGACCGGTCCGAAGGTGACCTTTGAAGATGTCGCCGGGATCGACGAGGCGAAGCAGGAGCTGTTCGAGATCGTCGACTTTCTGCGGAACACGAAGAAGTACGCGGCCTTGGGCGCCAAGATCCCGAAGGGCATTCTGCTGACCGGCCCTCCGGGCGTGGGCAAGACCTACATCGCGCGGGCGGTGGCGGGAGAGGCGGGCGTTCCGTTCTTCCACATCAGCGGATCGGACTTCGTGGAGATGTTCGTCGGCGTCGGGGCGGCGCGGGTTCGCGACCTTTTCGAAACGGCCAAGGCGCACCGCCCGAGCCTCATCTTCGTCGACGAAATCGACGCGGTGGGACGTCAGCGCGGCGCCGGATTGGGCGGCGGTCACGACGAGCGCGAGCAGACGCTCAACCAATTGCTGGTGGAGATGGACGGGTTTGACCCGAACAGCGGCGTCATCCTGATCGCCGCCACCAACCGACCGGACGTCCTTGACCCGGCGTTGCTGCGACCGGGTCGGTTTGACCGCCAGATCGTAGTGGACGCGCCGGACGCGAAGGGTCGCGAGTCGATCCTACGCATCCACGGCAAGGGCAAGCCGGTGGACAGCGATGTTCAGTACGACACTCTGGCCAAGCTCACGCCCGGATTCACCGGCGCGGACCTGGCGAACATGCTGAACGAGGCCGCCCTGATCGCGGCCCGCAACAACAAGGCCAAGATCGGGATGCCCGAGATTGAGGAAGCGCGCGACCGCGTGACGGTCGGGGCGGCCCGACGAAGCCGAAAGCTGAACCAGAAGGAGCGCGAGGTCACGGCGTACCACGAAGCGGGTCACGCGATTATCGGCGAACTGCTGGAGCACTCCGACCCGATTCACAAGGTCACGATTCTGCCGCGAGGTCGCGCGCTGGGCATCACCTGGTCGTTGCCGGATATCGAAAAGTACACCAGCAGCCGATCGGAGCTGATGGACGACATCACGATGCTGCTAGGCGGATTGGTGGCGGAAGAAGTCGTGTACGGCGAACGTTGGACCGGGGCCGGGAACGACCTGGAACGCGTCACGGCGATCGCGCGGGCGATGGTGTGCCAGTTCGGCATGAGCGATAAGCTCGGCACGCTCGCCATCGGCCGGCGTCACGTCAATCCGTTCCTCGGGCGCGACTATAACGAGGATCGCAACTATTCGGAAGAAGTGGCGAAGCAGATCGATGAGGAAGTGCGCAAGATCGTGGACGAAAGCCACGGACGTGCGCGCGAAATCTTGACCACGCACCGCGCCAAGATGGATCGTCTCGTCGCCGCGCTGCTCGAGCGCGAGACGCTCGGTCGCGAGGAGTTCCTGGCCGTC
>JANRKI010000055.1:0-63180 GCA_033763535.1 Fimbriimonadaceae bacterium
ATTTGTCGGCAGTTGGCGGGGCAAGGGTTTCGGGTGGCGCTGGGCGCACGCGATACGGAGCGCGGCGAAACGGCGGCCGCCCAACTGCGCTCGGAAGGGTTAGACGTCGAATGGTTTCCGATCGATATGCGCGATTCGGCGACGCTCACCGCTGCCCCGCACGGGCTGCAATCTCGCTACGGCCGGCTGGATGCGCTGGTGAATAATGCCGGTATTTTGCCGGATCGCGGCGTTCCGGCGAGCGAACTAGAAGACGCGGTACTACGCGACGTGTTCGAAGTGAACTTCTTCGGTGTGTGGACATTGACCGCGGCATGTATGCCGTTACTTCGCCAATCGGACGCGCCACGGATCGTGAACATGTCTTCCGTGCTCGGGTCATTGGCGGAAGTAAGTCGATCGCAAGGCTGGGTGACTCCGGCGTACACGGCGTCAAAGGTGGCACTGAATGCGATTACTGTATTATTTGGTAAGGAGCTTGGGCCTACGGGGAAGGTGAATAGCGCACACCCGGGCTACGTTCGCACGGATATGACCGGTCCCGAAGCGCCGATGACTCCGGAGCAAGGCGCCAAGACGGCGGTTTGGCTGGCAACGCTTCCGGAAGATGGTCCGAGCTTAGGGCTTTACCACGGTCAGAAACTGATTGCGTGGTAAAGTTTCGCTCGCGCCAAATTGCCTATTCCGCCTTCGAGCGGGCCAGGTAGGCGTAGGCGTTGTGGTCGTGAATCGACTCGTGATTCTCGACCTCGATCGCGTAGGCCGAAATCCCCGGATTCTGGTCGAACGCGAGGGCGACCTCGCGGACCATATCCTCGACAAAACGAGGGTTCTCGTAAGCTCGCTCCGTCACGAACTTTTCGTCGGGACGCTTCAGCACGGGGTAGAGGGCGGCCGAGCCTGATGCCTCGATGATGTCGATGACCTCCTCGAGCCACAGCATGCCGCGCGGCTGAACGCGAACGGTCACGTAACCGCGCTGGTTATGCGCTCCGTACGCGCTTATCTCTTTGCTGCACGGGCAGAGAGTTGTCACGGGCACGGTCAAGACGAGTTCGAAGAGATCGGTTTTTCCGCCGCTGGCGACGAAGCCGCATTCAAAGCCCATCATGCCCCGCTTCCCGGTTACCGGTGCACTCTTCTCGCGGAAGAACGTGAACTTTACTTCGAGATGGCTCGTTTCCGCGTTCAGCTTTTCCCGAAGTTCGGCCAGGATATCGGGAATCGTTTCCGAGCTAATGTCGTGGTTGTACTGGCTCAAGACTTCGAGGAAACGGCTCATGTGTGTTCCCTTGAACTCTTGGGGTAAGTCGACGGTCAGGGTAAATTCGCCGACAGTACGTTGTAACCCGTTATCGCGTTCACGCACAAACATCGGGTACTTGACTTTGCGAACGCCGACCTTGTCGATCGCGATTTGGCGTTCGTCTTTGCTGTTCTGGATATCGACCAACGCGGTCGGAGTAGTCGGCATTGCGGAGTCGCTCATTGGCAGTTCATTCTTCGGAGGCACTGAGCGGTCCTACGTGCCACGCGGGCAAATCATCACCGAAACGCGTCAACGCCGCTAAACGCGGCTTCCAAAAGTTCGGCGGTATGCAGCACGATTCGCGCGTTTCCGAACCGCTCGCGCACGCCCTGCGCCATCCAAGCGTGGCATCCGGGATTGCCCAGCGCGACGATCTCCGCGTCGGTCTCGGCGATGTTCCGGACCTTGCGATCTAGCAGCTTACGGGCCATCGCGGGTTGGGTGAGGTTATAGATTCCGGCACTTCCGCAACAGGTGTCGGCCTCAGGGAGCTCGCAAAACTCGATGCCGGGGATGGCGCGGATCAGGTCCCGGGGAGCCTGCCACACCCTCTGACCATGGGCCAAATGGCACGCATCGTGGTAGGTCACCCGTCGACCGGCGAGTTGGGTCGCCCCGCCGAGGCGGTCTGTCAGGCCCTCGCGCAACAGAAATTCGCTCAGATCCACCGCCCGCCGGGCAAACTCCGACGCATTCGAGTCCCCGTCCAGCAGATGCCCGTACTCCTTGATGGTGCTTCCGCAGCCGGCCGAATTGATGATGATCGGGCGATCGCCCGGTAGCGAGGCGATGAGTTCGCGAGCGCGCTGCTGGGCTCCGGCGAGGTCACCGTTGTGGGCGTGCAACGCGCCGCAACAGCTTCCAGTAGCGGTCCGCACGGAATAGCCCAGTCGCGCCAACAGTCGACGCGTCGCCTGGTGCACGCGCGGAAAAAGCACCCGCATGGCGCAACCTTCCAGCAAATCCACCTCCCCGCGCGGCGGAATCCCCGCCGGTACCGGCGGTAGATCTGCCCGTGATTGCGGTTGTGGCTTATCCACTTGCGGCGCATCGCCACTTACCATCCGGCTGACAAATCCCGGAATGCGCGATCCGGGAAGTAGCCGCCCAAACGTCGTTTGGGCCTGCATCATCGCCGGAGTGGTGGCAACCTTCAGCAGCATCTGCCGAGGCCGATTGGGCCGAATCCGATCCAGATGGTCCCGCGCCAGCTCGAGAATCGCGCCATACTCCACGCCGCTCGGACACGCGGTCTCGCAGGCACGACAACCGAGGCAACGGTCCAGGTGCGGTTGCACATCTTCGTGCCATCGCAGTTTGCCTTCCACAGCGCTCCTCACCAAGTAGATGCGGCCGCGGGGCGATTCCATCTCGCTACCGGTTTCGGTAAATGTCGGGCAGGCTTCCAGGCAGAATCCGCACCGAATGCAGTGCGTGGTCAGTTCGCCGAGGTCGCGATTCATGCGACCACCTCATCGTACTCGCCCGGGTTCAGTTTGTCATCCGGGTCGAGCGCGCGCTTCATCGCCACCCGGAGCGCGGAGACGGCGGTCGATTGCGCGGGCGGCTTGCCCACTTCCCACCGGTGCGCGTGCGGAAGCGGCGCCGGGACGGCTTGCGACAGGTACAGGGTGTGCGCGGCGCGGTCGTACGCCACCAAGGACTCGGCCAGCCGTTCGCACTCGAGCTCAACGTCTGCGCGCTGCAGACGGTAGATGCAGTGCACCACATCTTCGCGTCCCAGCTGCAGATCGAGAGTGGCTAAGCCACCCAACGGATACGTGCGGAGCGTCGCCTCAATCACGATGCCAAAAATGCCGCGACTCCCGGTGAGAAGCCGGGTCCCGTCGTAGCCGGCGACATTCTTTACGGCGCGGCTCCCGAGCTTGACCACCGTGCCGTTCGCTCGAACCACCGTCATGCCCAGCACCCAATCCCGCCACGTTCCGTGCTGAGCCATCAGAGGATGGGGCAGATTGAGCCCGATTAAGGTCGTGATATCAGAGTCCAGTGCCGGACCGTCAAGTTGGGCCCACGGTATGGTTTGCCGGGCCCCGGCCAGGGCGGCTTGCAGTTCGGAAAGCGACGTGCCGGCGCGCACCACGACCGTTTGGTCGTCGGCGTAATGGTGCACCACTCCCGACCATCGGGAAAGATCAAGCCAAGTACCGTCCATCGCGGCCGATGCGGCTAAGCCACGGAACGGATGCGGCTGGAGGTGATACACCCGGTGAGCCCCCGCAACCAAGTCAGCGATCGCCTCGATCGAATCGGGGCGAACGGTCTGGCTCACCATGCGGTCCCTCGCCAGCGCGCTTTGTGCTCCACGCAACTCTTGTTCATCGGCAGCACTTTGCACGGGTTGCAGAGGTCGCCCGGATTCAGCGCGCGCTTCAGGTCACGCTGAAAGGCGAGGTCATCCTCAGAGAACATGAGCGACATGAGGTCCAGTTTCTCTACCCCGACCCCGTGTTCGCCGGTGATCGATCCTCCGAGGGCGATGCACTCCCGCATAATCGCTTCGCCCGCCGCCACCACCCGTCGAATCTGGTCGGGGTCGCGGTCGTCAAAGTAGAAGCAAGGGTGCAGATTCCCGTCGCCGGCATGAAAGATGTTGGCCACGCCAATCTGGTGGTCGGCGGCGATCCGGTATACGGCATCCAGCATTTCGGGCAGGGCCGAACGCGGGATCACGCCGTCATGGGTCACGACCGTAGGGGCCAAACGACCCATCGCGCCGACGCCTTTTTTCCGAGCCGCCCACAGCTTGGCCCGGTCCGCGGCGTCTTGGGCCCGCCGAATCTCAATCGCGCCGAGATCGCGGGCGATCTGCTCAACCTGCGCCATCTCGCGGCTCACTTGCGCCCGGTCGTCACCGTCGCACTCCACCAGCAACAGCGCGTCGGTCCCGTCCGGATACACCAAGCCAAACGCGGCCCGAAGCGCGGCCAAAATCCCGCGGTCCATAAACTCCAGCGCCGCCGGAATCACTCCCGAGGCGATGATCGCAGCGACGGTCTCGGTAGCCGGACGCACCGCGCCAAACGCGATCAGCGCCGTTTCGACCTCGCGGGGCAGCGGAGTCAACTCGACCCAAGCCTCGGTGACGATGCCCAAAGTCCCTTCGCTCCCGACCACCAGGCCGAGAAAATCGAGCTCTCCGCCGAGCCCGTTCCGACCACCCAGTTCGATGATTTCTCCATTCGCGGTCACCATCCGACAGCCTCGGATATGGGGTGCCGTCACGCCGTACTTCAGGGTGTGCGGTCCGCCGGCGTTCTCGGCGATGTTGCCGCCGAGCGTGGCGACGTTTTGGCTGCTCGGGTCGGGGGCAAAGTGAAGCCCGTGCGCCGCTACTGCGTCCGACAGTTTTCGGTTCGCGATGCCCGTCTGCGCGAGCAGGCACCGGTTCGGCACGTCAATCTCCAATATTTTGGTGAGTCGCTTGGTTGAAATCACGACTCCGCCAAGGGCCGGAAGGGCCCCGCCGCTCAGCCCGGTGCCCGCGCCGCGCGCGGTAAAGGGCACCGAATGCATCACACACCACCGAACGATTTCGGCCACTTCTTCCGTCCTTTCCGGAAGGGTGACTGCGGTCGGCCGAGATCGGTCGACGGTATAGGCATCACAATCGTAGGCTCGCTCGGCGGCACTCCCGGTCAGTATCTGATCAGGCCGCAGACACAACTCCCGAACCAAGGAATCTATTTCAAAGCGGCCCATGGGAAAAAGCTTACTCCGTAGTATAGTGCGTCAACGTGGCATTTCGGCCGCGCGCAGGCAAGTCTCGGTTTGCATGCGATGTTGATGATGAACTGAGAGTCTGCGACGTGAGCACTAACTCCATTGAGGCCGTTTTAGTCGAAGGTTGCGTTTACGGACGCGAGCTCCCGGAGGGTGTGCATTCTGGCGATTCGATCGAGCGGTTCCTTCACGGACTCGGGGTCGAAGACCCGAATGCGGCGATGTCGTTTCACGACGCGGTATCAGCCATCGACTTCCAGTCGTTTGTTCGCGATTATCCGACGGCGGAAAGTGGACGTCATGAAGTGCGGCTGGTTCGAATGGACGACGCGCGCGGGCTCTATCTTCTCACCGCATGTCGCATGGACAGCGTGGACGAAGAGATCGCCGAAATCTCGCGTCGGCTCGCGCTCGACCCAAGCATCCGAGCGGGCGAACACGGCGACTCTTTGATACTTCGCGCCATCGTATCGGGCATTCCTGACCTGCTGTACCTGTACGATGCCCAAGCCCAGCGGAATCTGTTCACTAACAATCGGATCGAAGAGGTTCTAGGTTACACCTCCGATGAAATCTTGGACATGGGAAGCGACCTGTGGCCCCGGCTCATGCACCCCGACGATATGGAAGTCGTCAACTTTACGGCGCGAGAGATGCAGTCCCCGTTCGGCGCCGATGTTTTCGAAACGCACTATCGCTTGCGGCACAAGAACGGGGAGTACCGCCACATGCATTCACGTGACGTTATCATCGGCCGCACCATATCGGGTGCCGCGCGCCATGTTGTCGGCATCGCGCAAGACGTCACCGATTCCATTCTCGCCCGTGAACAATTGCAAGCATATGCCGAGGAGACGCAGCAGGCGCGTTTGCGAGCCGAAACGGCCAGCCAGGCCAAATCCTTGTTCCTTGCGAACATGAGCCACGAGATTCGAACGCCGCTGAACGCGATCATTGGCACCCTCTCGCTGATGACCCGCGATGAAAAAGCGAGCCCGTTTCGAGAAGAGATCTGGGCGATGCAGCGGGCTGGAGAGCGGCTACTCCGGATGCTTTCTGAGCTGATGGAACTGTCCCAAATCGAGTTTGATCAGCACACCCGTGCGCCCGCACCGGTCGACCTCTGCGAGGTCGTGCGGACGTTGGTCGGCTTGCTGCACGACCGAGCCCTCCGGGGCAAAGTCAAAATGGTGCTGGACCTGCCCAGCACCCCGGTTTGGGTCCTGGGTGACGGCCTTCGGATCAAGCAGGCGCTCGGCAACCTGATGATGAACGCCGTGACCTCCTCGGATAACGGCTGCGTCACGGTCACGCTACGTGCCGATTGCGCCAACGCCTGCGAACTCGGTTGCCCGATCAAGCTTTCCGTTGCCGACACGGGCGTCGGCTTTCAGCACGGGGTCGAGCACCTGTACGACTGGTTTGTCCATGCGGCGGGTCCTTATACGCCCACGGCGCATGCGGCCGGTCTGTCGTTGGTGATCTCGAAACGCCTGGTGGAGCTCATGGGCGGCGAACTCTGGCTCGATAACCGCCCGGGTGAAGGCGCGACCTTCACCATCGCGTTGATGCTGCCTTGCATCGATGCGCCGAACGAAACGGTCCCGATGCAAGAAGCAAGCCTTCCGAGTGCACGCGTCTTGGTGGCCGAAGATGACCCCGTCAACCGTAAGGTCGTCGTGCGAATGTTGGAGGAACTCGGCCAAATCCCCGACGTCGCCATCAACGGCACCGAGGCCCTCCGCAAGGCGGAGGAAGAGACGTACGATTTCATCCTCATGGACCTGCGGATGCCCGGATACTCGGGCGTTGAGGTGGCCGACCGAATCCGAAAGAGCCTCCAGTCGCCCAATCGCACCACGCCGATCGTCGCCCTCACCGCGAATGCGTTGGACACCGATCGGCTCGCGTGTGCCGAAGTCGGAATGAACGACTTTTTGGAGAAGCCGATCACCGTCACCATTCTCGCCGACACCCTGACGCGGCACCTCACGTAACCGACGCGGTTTAATCGGGGGATGCGAATCGTTCGGGGCACCATGGATGCAACCGGTAAGCACGTGGCGATCATCGTGAGCCGCTGGAACGAACTGGTGACCAAGGAGTTGCTCGCCGGGGCCCTTGACGAGCTCGAGCGGCACGGCGCCCCGCAAGTCACGGTGATCCACGTGCCGGGCACCTGGGAGATTCCGCCGGTGGCCGCCGAACTGCTGTCTCGGCACGAGCGCCCCGACGCGATCATTGCGCTGGGTTGCATCCAGCAAGGCCAGACCCCGCATGCGAAGCTCCTCGGCGGCGATGTCGGCGGCGCCCTCATGGGCTTGCAGGTTCAGTACGGCGCGTCGGTGGCGTGGGGCATCCTAACCCCCGACACGCAAGAGCAGGCCCTGGACCGCGCCGGCCTAAAGGTCGGCAACAAGGGGCGCGAGGCGGCACTGGCGGCGATCGAACTCGCCAGCGTCCTGGCTCAGCTCTGATGGGGCTCGAAACGTACTCCACCGCCCAACTCGTCGGACTGTTTGCGATCGGCGCCATCGGCAGCGGCATCAACTCGGTCGCCGGGGGCGGAACGTTGCTCACCTTTCCCTTCCTCACCCAGGGCATCGGTCTTTCGGCGTCGGTGGCAAATGCCACGAATGCGGTGGCGCTTTGGCCGGGCTCGCTCGGCGGTGTGCTCGGTCTGCGCAGCGAGTACGCCGCGACCCAGCGATCGCTGCGGCGACTCGCGCTGGTGACCTTTTTGGGCGGCGCCAGCGGCGCGGCGCTGTTCCTAAGCACGTCCGAGCGGGTGTTCCGGCAACTCGTCCCGCTGCTCATCCTCTTCGCGGCCCTCCTTCTGTTTTTCCAGCCGAAGATTCGCAAGGCGTTCGCCGACCGTGATCGTTCGATTCCCGTCGCGGCGGGCATGGCAATCCAATTCGCGGTCGCGGTGTACGGCGGCTACTTCGGTGCCGGAATGGGCATCATGATGCTCGCGGCGTTCTCGCTGTTTGTGCCGGGAAACACGCATCAGATCAATTTTCTGAAGAATGCGCTGGGGGTGCTCATCAACTTTTCCGCGTCCGTTTACTTCGTCGCGAAGGGCGCGGTGAACCTTCCGGTGGCACTCGTATTGGCGGTGGGCGGAGTCGTCGGTGGCTACGTGGCGGCGAGCCTTAGCCTGAAGGTAGACCCGAACCGCCTCCGTACCGGGGTGGCCGTGTACGGAGTCTTGGTCGCCGCGTACTACGCGTGGCAGGTGTTCGGAACCGCCGGCTAGGCCGCGTTCGCCAACGTGCGGTAGTCGCCGTTGATGATCCGGTCGTAGGCACCGCTAAGGTACCAACGCTCCAGCTCTTGCGCGCGGTGCACGGGCATCGGGTGGGTAAAGGTTTTGCCGTACATCATGAACAGCACCGCCTTCCCGAGCTGATCCAGCGTATCGGCGTCTTGGTAAGCGCGGGCCTGATCGAAAAACGCCTCGCGATTTTGCTCGTGCCGCAGCCGGTTCGGTCCTGCCGTCATGCTGATCTGGCTATCAATGCTGGTCGTCAGCGACTGGCTCACGAGGAGGCCGGCCCGGTCGGCCGAAAACTCGGCCTGGCGGGACCACTCGTAAAACGCGAGCACGAGGGCGTACGAGGCGACATCGGTCGTACCGAGCGTCCGACGTCCCAGCATGTCGAGCAATGCGAACAGCGTCGCCCCGACGCTGAAGTACAGCACGTGGTTCGCCTTGATGTGCCCGAGTTCGTGGCCGATCAGGTGATACAACTGTTCATCGGTAAGATTGTCGACGATGCTGCTGCGAAGCGTGATGTACGGTCGCTCTACGCCGCCCGCGAAGGCGTTCGGGAACGGATTCGAGGTGATGTAGAGTTCCGGCTCGGGCATGTCGAGCACCTCGCAACTCTCTTGCAAAATTCGGTAAAGCGTCGGGTACTGATTCGGTCCGCACCGCACGCTCATCGACATGTTCATGCAGTAGAACCAGCGGTCGAAGCCGACTTCGTAAAACTTTCGGAGCACGATCGGGAGAAGCGGCACCTTTTGAAGCTTCTCCAGCGCCCATCGGTCGGCATCGGAGACAAAGGCTTCCGCAGGAAGGCCCGGCAAACGGCGTCGTTCCGTCATCTTGCTTTCGATTGTAGGGAGTTTCTAAGTTCCGGTTGGGCTAAAGGTCCCCATGCGCGGCGAGGGACGCACTACGATAGGGTCGTCAACTGCCTTCTGACACCGGAGTCTCATGAATCTTCTTCAAGGTGATGTAACTGCCTTCGTGGCCGGCTTTATCGGGTTTGCCCTTACCGCGTGGGCCTCAATGCTCGCGATCGGGCTATTGTTCGAGGTCCAGACGCAACGTGCCCAGCGAACGGTGGAGGACGGTCTGGCCAAGAGCGGCCTCATCGGGCTCGTCGTCATCGCCTTGCTCGGTGGGCTGGGCATCGTGCTGCTAAACGTGCCGGCGCCGATCGTGAAGTTGATCGCGCTGGTGATGCTCGGGGCGTTGCTCACGCTCGGTGCGATGGGGGCGGCAGGGATGAGCCGCATGCTCGCCCGGCGGATCATGTCGCAAGACGACTCGCTCGCACTTTATCCGGCCACCTCCCGCGCCGCTTGGCTCTTGGTGGGCGCGGCGATGTTTCCGCTGGTCGGATGGTTGTTCTTCGGTCCGGTCTTGTGGGCGATCGCCGTGGGGGCCGGATGGACCGCCGCCGTCCGCCGCAAGGTCGGACGCGTGTCTTCGGAACTGGTCCGATGATTTCCCGCCGAGACCTCTTTCGGCTCGGCGCAATCGGCGGAGCCGGCACCCTCCTCACCGGATGCGCAGAAGTCAGCCGGCGGCTGAGCCCCGAAGTTGGAGCCGCGAAAGTCCCGACCGGTAGCGTGGAGCCAGAGCTGCGACTCGCGAATCGGCTCGCCTTTGGGCCGTCGGGCAACGACCTGGTGGAACTGCGCGAACTCGGCCGCGAGGCATGGATTCGGCGCGAGCTGGCGGCCAATCGCCCGTACGACGTGCGGCTGCAACTCCAACTCCGGCGGACGGCCGCCATCCATTACGAGGCAGGCGAATTGCGCGACCTTCCGGAAACGGAGGTCCTGCGGCACCTGCAGCAAGCGACCGTGCTGCGTGCCGTGTACAGCCCGAATCAACTGCACGAACGTATGGTCGACTTTTGGTCGAACCACTTCAACCTTAACGGCAAGAAGTGGCCGGTGGCGTACAGCCTTCCGCTGGATGCGCGCCGCGTGGTGCGGGAGAACGCGCTGGGCCGATTCGAGGACCTGCTCATGGCCAGCGCGAAAAGCCCGGCCATGCTTCAATATCTCGATAACCAAGTAAACAAGAAGGGGATTCCGAACGAAAACTACGCCCGCGAGATCATGGAGCTCCACACGCTCGGCGTCGACGGCGGCTACACCCAGCGCGACGTCATGGAAGTCGCCCGGTGCTTCACGGGATGGGGCATCGAGAACGGTTTTCTGAAGCGTCGCGGCGCATTCAAGTTCGACGCCGACTATCATGATGGCGGTAGCAAGGTCGTACTCGGCCAGCGGATCGCCGCCGGAGGCGGGCTATCGGATGGCGAGCGAGTCGTCGCGTTACTCGCGCGCCACCCGAGTACCGCGCGATTCTTGGCCCGCAAGGCGTGCGATTACTTCCTGGGCCACGCGCCCGAAGCCTTGGTCGCAAAGATGGCCAAACGGTACCTGGCCGATGACACGTCGGTACGCGCCCTGCTGGAGCCCCTCCTGTTCTCGGATGCGCTGGACGAAGCTCCGCCGGTCTTCAAGCGACCGTTGGACTACGTGGTCAGCGCGATCCGCGTGACCGGTGCCCAAACCGATGGCGGTCCGGCGGTGCTGGAGCAACTGCGCCGTATGGGGCAGCCGTTGTACGAATGGCCCATGCCCGACGGTTACCCGGTGGAAACGCCGGCGTGGACCGGTGGCATGCTCGCCCGTTGGAATTTTGCCATCGGTCTCACCTCCGCCAAGCCGCCCGGCACCACCATCGTCAATGCGGATGCGGCTCAGCGCGCTATCGCCGCCGTCGTCCCCGACCTCGCCGCTTCGGTCGCCGCCAATCCCGCCCAGGTCACGCGACTTGGCCTCATGTCCCCCGCCTTTCAGTGGAAGTAACCATGTCCAGCGTTTATCGACCCGACTATCCCCGGCATTGGATCGCCTGCGACGGCGGTGGCGACGTTTCGCCCGTCCGCCCGAGCGCGCCGGTTGAATCAACCGCGCCCCCGACGCGGGAATCTGCCGGCGGGGTCACCCGACGCGGCCTGCTGGTCGGTGCCAGCATGGCGAGCTTGGCCTGGGCGGCGCGCGGTAGTGCCCTCGCCGGGTTCAGTGTGTCTCCGACGGCGCCGAAGCACGTGCTCGTCGTCGTGTTTCTGCGCGGCGGCGCGGATGGCCTCAATTTTCTCGTGCCGACCTTTGAGGATCGGTACTACAAGGTGCGCCCGAACATCGCGGTCCCGGCGCGCGAGACGCTCAAGCTCGACGACCGATTCGGGCTGCATCCCGCGTTCCAATCGCTGGAGCCGTGGCGCGATCGCGGACAACTCCTCGGGATTCACGCCGTGGGATCGTTCGACCACAGTCGGTCGCACTTCGAAGCGATGAGCGCGATGGAACGTGGCTTAGCCACCGACGGCGCCGGACCGGCGTCGGGCTGGCTCGGGCGATACCTGGGGGCGACGCACCAAGACGGTGACACGCCGTTGCGCGCGGTCGCCTTCGGCGGCATCATGCCCGATGCCATGCGAGGAGGCATGAACGCGGTCGCGGTGGACCGCATCAGCGACTTTCGGCTCGAACTCGACGGCGCCGAGCGCGCGGAACTCGTGCGGCAACTCACCGAAATGTGCGCCGACGGGAAGGACGCGGCCTCGGAAGCCGGACGCGATACGCTGCGCGTACTGAAGTCCATTCAGCAGCTCGAGCGCGGCGAAAATCAGCCGGCCAATGGTGCCAAGTATCCCGAAACCGGGCTCGGGGTCGGGTTCCGCGAAACCGCGATGCTCATCCGGGCGGGAATCGGCATGGAGGTTGCGTTCCTCAACATGGGCGGCTGGGACACGCACGTGGCCCAGGGGAGTACGACCGGTTGGATGAGTGGACTTCTGAGCGAACTCGCGGAGGGGCTCACCGCCTTCGGCACCGACCTCGGCCCCGACCTCGCCAATGTCACGGTCATCGTAAAGTCCGAGTTTGGCCGTCGCATCTACGAGAACGGCGGGCTCGGCACCGATCACGGCCGCGCGGGGGCGATGCTCGTGATGGGCGGCGGCTTGGCCAAACGCGGCGTGTACGCAGATTGGCCGGGCTTGGACCCCGATCAGCTCGATGGCCCCGGCGATCTGCGCGTGACCACCGACTACCGCGACGTCTTGGCCGAAGTGTTGACCGCCCGTCACCGACTAAAATCGCCGACCGACGTGTTTCCGGGGCACCCCGGCAAGCGGCTCGGTATCTTCCAAGGCTAAGCCATTGGTCCAGAGATCGTTGGCCCGGCGACGTTCGGTCTGGCGTTAAGTTCGCACGTCGCCGTCGCCCCTCAGAAGGGCGATGGTCGCGTTTCGCGCGGGTTCGCGCTATAGTAGCGCCGTGAGCGAGTACGGTGCGGAAGGACCCGGCACGATGCCAATGTCGGCGACTCACGAGGGAAAGCCGCGCGATCGGTCGCTGGACATGCTGCGCGGCACCGCCATCTTGCTGATGGCGCTCAGCGGACTCATCCCGTTTGGCAAATTGCCGGACTGGATGTACCACATGCAGGTACCGCCGCCCGCGCACAAGTTCGATCCGACACGAATCGGCATGACGTGGGTAGACCTCGTCTTCCCCTGGTTTCTGTTTAGCATGGGGGCCGCCATGCCGTTCGCGCTCGAGAAACGGTGGCAAACCCACGGCCCGTGGGCCAGCGCGGCGTTAGCGGTCTGGCGCGGCGCGCTGCTCGTAGCGTTTGCGATCTTCGATCAGCACGTGCGGCCGTACAGTTTGGAAAAATCTCCCGCGCCCATCACGCTCTGGATTTCACTGGGCATGTTCTTCGTGGGGCTCGGCATGTTTGGTCGATTCCCCTGGAAGGCCGAGCCGGAACGGGCCCGGGCGTTCGACTGGATTGTACGGGCCATCTCCTTCGGAATCGCGGCCCTGTTCCTTTATCACGCCTTCTATCCCGATGGCACCGGCTTCCGGCTGGAGCGCAGTGACATCATCCTCATGGTGCTCGCGTACTGCGCGGCGGTGGGCGGGCTCATCTGGTTGGTGACACGCGGCAAGCCGGCCTGGCGTGATGCCACCCTGCTCGCACTCGTCGCGTGGCGAGTCTCCGCCACCGTGCCCGGCACCTGGGCCAACGAGGCCTTTACGGCCACCTGGCTTCCGTGGCTCCCGCGGCCGGAATTCAGCCACTACCTCATCATCGTGTTGCTCGGAATGCGGGCCGGCGAAATCGTGCTCATGCCCCCGCGCTCGTTGGCCGACGAATCGCGCTGGGGCGTCGCGTGGAGCTTCCCGCGGGTCACGGCGTTGCAGGCCAGCCTCGCGGTGTCCATCATCGCGGTCGTCTGGGTGTACTACTCGGGCCTTCCGCGATTCTTTTTTCTCCCGACTTTCCTCATGCTGGTCCTGATCAAGCACCCCGTCAGCACCGAGGATCGCATCAGCGCGCAACTGGTCTCGCTCGGCATTGCCTGCGTCGCGATCGGTCTGCTTTTCGGACCGTTTCAGGGCGGGTTGAAGAAAGACCCGGTGACCCTGAGCTACATGTTCACCACGTCCGGGCTCGCCGCGTGGGCGGTCGCGTTCTTTCGACGTCTCCCGGCAAAAGGATTTGCCGAATACCTCTCGCTGGTCGGCCAAAACCCGATGGTGGCGTACCTCGGCATCACGAACCTGGTCACCCCGCTATGGGGCCTCACCGTGGGACCGTACGCGGCGTCTTGGCCGATGGATCCTTGGGTGCGCGCCGGTCTCGGACTCGTGCAGACGCTACTCCTCGGCCTTGTCGCTGCCGAACTGACGCGCGTCAAAATCGTGATGCGGACCTAGCGAAACGGTCGGACGTCGCGCAAAATGAGGCGGTGGATCAGCGTCGGGCATTACTGCGTCGGGGACTGGTGACCGCCGCGTGTCTCCTCGGCATGTATCTCGTCATCGTGGTAATGCTGGCCTACCAATATGTTCACCCGGTGCGCCGCCGGTCCGCCCTTCCCGCCCGGTTCCGCGAGGAGATCATGCGCACCGATCGGGGCGATACGCCGCTGACATATAGCCCGGCCGCCCCGCGCGATTCGGCCCGAACCGTTTTCCTCTTCGTCCACGGGTACGGCGGTAACCGCGAACATTGGCACTCGCTGATGACCGCGTTGCATCGGCGCGGTCACGACAGCGTGGCCGTGGCGATGCCCGGTCAGGATGCGTCCGGAATTGCGGCGGTTGGCTTCGGCAGCACCGAGTCGGAGATCATCATGCAGGCGGCCGAGACCGTGCGCAACGCCTATCCGCCGGGCATCAAACTGGTGGTGGTCGGGGTGTCGCTCGGCGGAGCCTCATCGTGGATCGCGGCGGGTCGGCGTCCCGAACTCTTTGATGCCGTAGTCACGGAATCGGCCTACGCCAACCTCGATCAGACCTCGCGCCGGTACGTTGCCCTCAAGTTGCCGTCTGCGGCGTTCGTGCTCGAACCGATCGTGGTACTCGGGCAGCGCATCGCCGGGATCACGCCATCGCAGTGGCACCCGATCGATTACGCGGCGCGTTACCGAGGCGGCCCGCGCGTCCTGATCCACTGCGAGAACGACGAACTTGTCACCCGCGACGTGACCGATCAGCTCGCCCGGGCCGCCGCCGCCGAAGTGTACGTGGCGAAGCAAACCGCCCATGCGCGCTGGATCGAATCGGACCTGCCCGATTACGTCAAGCAACTGGATCGCGTGGCAAAGCGGTTGACACCACCGGACTCAGCACGCGGGCCGCAATCGCCGCGCTCCCAAACGGAGGCATCAGGTACAAGCCTGCCGCCTCGCGTTGAATCCACGCGGTAAGCGATTGCGCGGCCTCAATCCCGATCTCGAGTGCATCTTCATCGCTGGCCGCCGCCGCGACGCGTTGCCGCAGCCCGTCGGGAATCGAGATGCCCGGAACTTCGTGGTGCATAAACTCCGCGTGGCGCGCCGACTTCAGCGGCAACACCCCCACGAGCACCGGTAATCCGACCCGCGCGGCATCGCGCACGCAGGTTTCGGCCTGGCCGATGTCAAAAACGGGCTGGGTGTAGATCACGTGCGCGCCAGCGTCGGCCTTGCGTTGTAAGCGATCAAACTCCGCATCCGGGTCCATCGCCAACGGGTTGTAGGCGCAGGCAATCGTGAAGCCGCACTTCATGCCGATGCTGTAGCCGGCGAGGTCGATCCCCTCGTTAAACCGGCTGAGAATCCGGCAGAGGCCGATCGAATCGATGTCGAAAACACTCGTCGCGCTCGGGTAATCGCCGATGTTCGCCGGGTCGCCCGTGACGGCCAGGATGTTGCGCACTCCGAGCGCACGCGCGCCCAAGAGGTCGCTCTGAATTGCGAGCAGGTTCCGGTCTCGGCACGCGAAGTGCATCGTAACGTCCATCTCCGCGTCGCGTTGCAAGATGGCGGCCACCGATGCCGGGCTCATCCGGAGCCGGGCGCGTGCTCCGTCCGAAATGTTAATCACGTCCACGCCGATGTTTCGAAGCGCGATGCACCCATCCGTCAGCTTGCTGAGATTCAGGCCACGCGGCACGTCCATCTCCACCGCAACGACGAACTGCCGCCCGAGCTTCTGCGCCAGCGGACTCGGTTCGGGATCGGGCAGCGGCTTGCGTTCCTTGGTGGCGGTGGCCCCGACCGTGCGTTGGCGCACCTTGACCGGTTGCCGATCGAGAAGCTCCCGCAATGCGCGAATGTGGTCCGGCGTCGTTCCGCAGCAGCCGCCCAGCACACGCGCCCCTTCTTCGGCCAGTCGAACCATGGATTTGGCAAAGTAATCGGGCGTGGCGTCGTAGGCCACCGCGCCTTTCACCAGTTGGGGAAACCCGGGGGTGGGCATCGCCACGATCGGAAGATCGGTGGCCTCGGCCAACTGCCGAACGACGTCCAACATCCGTTGCGGGCCCACCACGCAGTTCGCGCCGAGGGCCGCCACGCCGAGGGTCGCCATCTCTTGCGCGCACTTTGCGGGCAGACCTTCCGTCAGCATCTCGCCGTCTTCGATGTACGCCTTGCTCGCCAAGATTGGCAGATCGGAAACCGTCCGGATCGCCTCAATCGCCAACTCGAGTTCGTGCATATCGACAAACGTCTCGAGCATAAAGCCGTCTACGCCCCCTTCGACCAACGCGGCGGCCTGCCGCGCGACGGATGCCTGGTACGCGCCAGCGTCCACTTGACCGAACGGAGCGACCGGCTTGCCCGCCGGGCCCACCGCGCCGAGGACGTACGCGGTCTTGCCCGATTCGATGACGGCCTGCCGGGCGATCTGCGCGCCGCGAACATTCACCGCATGGAGGTCGGCCTCTTCCGGTAACCGAAACTGATTGGCCTGGTAAGTGTTGGTCTCGATGAGGTCGGAACCAGCCGTAAGGTAAGCCCGGTGGGCGGCCAAGACAATGTCCGGCGCGTCGAGATTTGCGAGGTCGCACGGCGTGCGATGGTAGCCGCGTTGGGCGAGCAGGGTGCCGTTCGCGCCGTCGGCCACGAGCACCGATTGGCGCAACGCGTCCAGCAAGGTCACGATTTGAGTATAGCGTTCCGCATGATCGTACGGATACGCCGCCGTTGCCGCATCACCGTGCGAGCCTCATCCGGATGCGGCGCGTCTTCGGGATGCGCCAGGCTCACTCGGCTCATCACGCCGCCAACGTTCGAATCATCGAGGCCGAGCACATGTCCGACTTCGTGCATGAGCGCATGGCGCATCGCGGCAAAGTTCATCGGCGCCCCCCCGGTGGTGCGCGATCGAATGTCCACGTGGGCGCGCAAGCGGCGTACGTTGCCTACCGGCACGTGGGCGATGCGGACCATGCCGGCGGTGGGTTGACCGTTCAGCGCCGGGCGATCGCTGACCCACACGATGATGTCGGCGTCGGCCACGCTCGGCACGATCTCGAAGACCACCGCGTCGTGGGTGGCCGATTCCCACGCTCGCAGTCCGGATTTCACCGCTTGCCGCGCGGTATCGCCCACAAATCCTCTTTCCGAGCGAACAAAGACTCTGAAAGTTCCGTCAGGGAGATAGCTGTGGAGATCGCGCAATGTTCGGGAGTAATCCCCGGTGCGTATGGCGGCCTCCTCTAAATACGTAAGCGATTCATCGTAGCTCGGGCACAACGCTCCGACACTACGTGAACCGAAGTCCGCTTGACTCGGGTTGCAGACAATGAGCAACCCGAACCAAGTTGTGTGCCGCAGCACGGACCGGACGATCTCCACTCCGAGTTACGATATCGCATTTTTCTCGCGCTTCGAATACCTAATTTTCTGCAATCTGCTAATTTCTTCTTCAGGCATGGCGCGATGGGTTTGCTTCGATATTGGCGGGGTCATGGTCGAAATCGCCCAAACGTGGGCCGATGCCTTGAAAACGGCGGCACTTGCGCCCGGTCGCAACGACCTCCCCGGCATGCTGCCGGAACTCGACGTCATGAATCGCTACCAGTCCGGCGAAGCGACGTACCCTGAATATCTGGCCGGTATGGCCGATGCCCTCGGCATCACTGCGGAGGCCGCCGATCGCGTCCACCGGCACATTTTGAAGCGCGAGTACCCCGGCATCGCCGATCTCGTGGCCGATCTGCGCACGCAGGGAATCTCCACCTCGTGCCTCTCCAACACGAACGCGCCGCATTGGGAGGACCTGACCGATCCGGCAAAGTTTCCGACTGTAGCGGGGTTGTCGGCCTGCCACGCCTCGCATCTGTTTCGGCTTGGCAAGCCCGACCCGGCGATCTACCGCGCGTTTGAGGCGGCGGTCGGGGCGGAACCCGGTGACATCGTATTCTTTGACGACAATTTGCGCAACGTCGAAGTCGCGAACGAGTGCGGCTGGCGTGCCTACCGGATCGATCCGTTCGGCGATCCTCCGGCGGCCATGCGCGCCCACCTGCGCGATATCGGTTGGCTTGGCTAGCGATCGTTGGCGCGCCCGTTCTTGCCGAGGCTACGATCCCGCTCGAACTGGATGAGGTACGCGATCTCGTCGGTCATCGGGACCTCGCGTAGTACGATCTCAATCGCGTTGCCCAGCCCGAGTTGGCTCTTGTACAGCAGCTTGCACGCCTTGTGAAGCGCCATCCGGCTCTGCGGAGTGATCCCGTACCGGCGCAATCCAACCGCGTTGATGTCGTGGACTTCCGGGTCGGCCCCGTTCGTGATCATGAACGGCGGCACATCGCGCGCAATTCGGCTCATCCCGCCGATCATCGCGACCTTGCCCACGCGCGCCTTTTGGTGAACCGCCGAAAGCCCGCCGATGTTCACGAAATCCTCCACCACCACGTGACCGCCCAGGGCGACGCCGTTGGCCATCGTCACGTGGTTATGGATCGTGGCGTTGTGCCCCACGTGGCTATAGGCCATGAGGTAGTTGCCGTTGCCGACCCGCGTGGTTTTGCCTTCGCCGGTGGCGCGGTGGACCGTGACGTACTCGCGAAACGTGTTGTCATCGCCGACCACCAGGTACGACGGCTCGTCGTGAAACTTCTTGTCCTGCGGACGCTCGCCGATCACCGCGCCCTGCATGATCACGTTTCGCGCGCCGACCGTCGTGTTCTTGCAAACCTTCGCGTGGCTTTCTAGCACGGTTTCCGCCCCGATCACGGCACCCGCTTCGACGATGCAGAACGGACCGACCACGACCGTGTCGTGGAGTTCGGCCGCCGGATCGACCAGCGCGAGCGCGTGAATCTGCGCCACGTTACGCTCCTGCCGCCGCGTTGGCCTCGGCCAACTTAAAGGTGATCTCCATGCTCGCCGCGACTTCGCCCTCAACCGTCGCCACGCACTTCATGCGTCCGATGGATCCCCGGAACCACAGCAGTTCGCATTCCACAATGAGCTGATCGCCCGGTCGAACGATCCGCCGGAACTTCACGTCGTCCATCGCGCCGATCAGCGGGATGCGACCGGCCCACGCGGGTTGCAGCATCGTGGCGGCCGCCCCGACTTGCGCCATCGTTTCCAAGATGAGGACGCCCGGCATGATCGGATTGCCCGGGTAATGGCCGGTAAAGTGCGGCTCGTTGAACGTGACATTTTTGAGCCCCTTGCATCGCTTGAAGTCGTCCGAGACTTCGATGAGGCGGTCCACCAGCAGGATCGGATAACGGTGGGGAAGCAGTTCGAGAATCTTTTCGATGTTGACCAAGCGTGTCCTCAGGGCAAAGCGTTAGGTTCCGAGAGGGTACCTCTCGGAACCGGCCTTGCCGAAGTGCGTCGCCGCCCGCCCGCTCATGTGCGCATGACGCGTCGGGCTCCGCTCGCGGTCAGGGGAAAATGCCGCGACGCAGCGTTGCGTCCTGAACGCGCTTTACTCCGATGATGAGAGCCGCCGTCCGCATGTCGGTCTTGTATGCCCGCATCGTTTGGTCCACCGCTGCGTAGCTGTTGCGCATGATGCGCGCCAACTTCTTGTTGACCTCGTCCTCTTCCCAGAAGAGGCTTTGCAAGCCCTGCACCCACTCGAAGTAGCTCACGACCACGCCGCCCGCGTTCGCCAAGATGTCGGGCACCACCAGGACGCCACGATCGCTCAGGATGTGGTCGGCTTCCGTGGTGCACGGCCCGTTTGCGCCCTCCACGATCAGTCGCGCCTTGATCTTGTTGGCATTTTCCGCGTGAATCTGCGCCGAAATCGCCGCCGGAACCAGCACGTCACACTCCAGTTCCATCATCTCCGCGTTGCTGATCTTCTCCGCATCCTTGAAGTCGCGGATTCCGCCGTCGCGCCCGGAGTACCGGGTAGCGAGTTCGCGCACCGGCAGTCCGTTCGGATTGTATATTGCGCCGAGGGCGTCACTCACTGCCACGACCCGCGCGCCGGACTCCTCCACCAATCGTGCGGCAGTCGCACCGACGTTGCCAAACCCTTGCACCACGACGCGCGCGTTGCCCAAGTCCAGGTTGCAAAACTTCGAGGCTTCTTCCATGGCGACCACGACGCCGCGGCCGGTCGCTTCGACCCGACCCTCCGATCCGCCGAGGTCCACCGGTTTCCCGGTCACCACGCCCGGCACCGTGTGGCCGGCCGCCATCGAAAGCGTGTCCATCACCCAGCTCATCACCTGGGCGTTGGTGCCGATATCCGGGGCCGGAATGTCGCTCCGCTCGCCCACCATCGATCCGATCTCGCTGATGTATCGCCGGGTCAGCTTTTCGATCTCGCGCTTGCTCAGCCGCTTCGTATCGACCTTGACGCCGCCTTTGGCCCCGCCGTACGGAATGTTGACGACCGCGCACTTCCACGTCATCCACATCGCGAGTGCCGATGTTTCATTCAGGTCAACATCCGGGTGGTACCGAATCCCGCCTTTCGTGGGCCCACGGCTCGCGTTGTGCTGAACGCGGTAGCCCTGAAAGACTTCCACTTCGCCGCTGTCCATCACCACCGGAAAGTTGACGACCAGCGAGCGTTGAGGCGAGGTGAGAATCGCCTGCATGCCCTCGTCCATATTGAGGTGATGCGCGGCGGTGGCGAACTGCTGTCGCGCCATCTCCAAGACGTCGTAGTGCTTGTTCATGACCTTATCGACGCGGCAGTGCCAAGAACTTTCGGGCGGCGGCAAATGCCGGGATCGCCAGAATGCCGTTCAGCAAGGCGCAACTCATTGTAACCAAGGCGAACAGGCCGAAGTCGGCCCACGGCACGCCAAGCCGAAACAATACGAGCGCGGCGAGCGTGAATCC
Organism: Fimbriimonadaceae bacterium; assembly: GCA_033763535.1. Lineage (GTDB taxonomy): Bacteria > Armatimonadota > Fimbriimonadia > Fimbriimonadales > Fimbriimonadaceae > Fimbriimonas. The sequence goes on from JANRKI010000055.1 coordinate 20,983, forward strand.
CAGACCCCAGATAAACGCAAAGGGGCCGCGGAGGTCCATCTCATCGGGCTCAATGCCGGATGCGAGCAACGCCACGATGAGCCGGGTCAGCACGAACGCCCCGAGGTTTGAACCCACCACGCCGCCCTCGATGACGCCGCACAAAATGCCCGCGAGGATCGCCTGGGTGCGCGAACCAAAGACGGAGAATGTCGCCAGCACCAGCAACGGAAGCTGCACCAGCGTCGTGCCTGTCGCACCCACCACGGCCTGAATTCCGCACGCCAGCCAGAGCGCCGGCAGAAATCCGAGCCACCATTTCATGGAAGTACTTTCACCTCGCGGGTTGTCCCGAGGCTGGCCGCGGGCAGAATCATGGCCCGACGGAGCCCTTCCGACGGGCTGTCCTCCACCTGGATCACTTGCCCGACGATGAGCCCGCGCGGAATCCGTTCGCCGTACCCCGACGTCACAATGCGATCGCCCACCTGCACCGGCGCCTTCGGGTCGAAGAGCGTCAGCGTGACCAATCCGGCGTTGACGCCTTGCAAGAGGCCGGTGGAAGGCGGATTGCGGTTCACGTCCATCGCGCCGACCTTTGACGCCGGCGATGTCAGCAGGAGTACCTGACAGCGGCCGTCCTCTACCGTTTGCACCACGCCGAGCAGGCCATCGGGCGAAATGACCGCCATGCCCGCCTTAACGCCGCTCCGGCGACCGATGCTGAGCGTGATCCGACTTTGCGCGGGAAACGCGCCGATAATGTCCGCCGCGATTCCGCTCCGACCGGGTGTGGAAGGCAAGCCCATTAGTTTGCGCAGGCTCTGCAATTCGGCCTCGTACCGACCCGCCGATTCTTGGTAAAGCACCATGCTCGCCTCCATCGCGCGCAACCGCTCGTTTTCTCGGATGAGTTCGCCGCCGCGAAAGACGCCGATCCCGAAGTCGGAGGTGCCGACTTGGATCCGGCGCGCGAGTCCCGCCACGGGGGACACGAGCATTTGGGTGCCGTTGCTGATCGGGTCAAGTCGGTTCTCGGTGCGAGCGGCCGCCTGCGTCCGATCTCCCCAGCCGGCCAGCACCAGCCCCAGCAGGATCAGCAGGGCATCGAGCCACGGGAACGATTCGCGTTTTCTCAATTCGCTACCGTACGCGTCGCGACGCCTTTTCCAGCATCACCCGAATGAGGGGATTCTCGTGCATCATTTCGACCACGCGCCCGGTACCGAGGGCCACGCAACTCAGCGGGTCCCGCGCGATATTGACCGGCATCATGGTCTCCCTCGTGATGAGTTTGTCCATGCCGCGCAGCAGTGCGCCTCCGCCGGCCAGCATGATGCCGCGGTCCATCGCATCGGCCGCCAGTTCAGGCGGAGTCGCCTCCAGGGTCAGCTTGATCGCCTCCACGATGGCATGCAGCGGCTCCTGGATCGCGCTGCGAACCTCCTCGCTGGTGATGGTCGCGCTGCGCGGAAGTCCGGTCACGAGGTCGCGACCCTTGACCGTCATCTCCAGCTCTTGCTCCAGATCGAACGCGCTCCCGATCTGAATCTTGCATTGCTCGGCCGACTTCTCGCCGATGTACAGGCTGTACGCCCGGCGGACGTACGCGGCGATCGCCTCGTCGAGTTCGTCGCCCGCCACGCGGATGGAGCGGCTATGGACGATGCCCCCCAGCGAGATCACGGCGATCTCGGTGGTGCCGCCGCCGATGTCCACGATCATCGAACCGCTCGGCTCGTCCACCGGAAGGCCCGACCCGATCGCGGCGGCCATCGGTTCTTCGATGACGTAGGCCTTGGTGGCGCCCGCCTTCACCGTGGCCTGCAAAACCGCGTCGCGTTCGACTTCGGTGATCCCGCTCGGGATGCCAACGACCACGTTCCGGCGCAACAAAAACTTGTGGCTGACCTTGTTGATGAAGTGCTCGAGCATCCGCTCGGTGTGCTCAAAGTCGGCGATGACGCCGTCGCGCAGCGGTCGGCTCGCGACGATGTGGCCGGGAGTGCGACCGAGCATCCGCTTGGCCTCTTCGCCGACCGCTACGACCTCGCCGGAGTCTTTGTTGATCGCGATGACACTCGGCTCGCGCAACACGATATCGCGCCCGCCCACGAAGACGAGGGTGTTGGCCGTGCCCAGATCAATGCCGATATCCCGGCTGAATCGACGAATGACGGACTGGATGGGGTTCGATCTGCTCATAGGGCGGGCGTCTCCGAGTCCGATTCCGGGGACTCGTCCGAATCGGCCGCATCCGAGAGTGCCGAGTCATCGGCGGCCGCGAGGTCGGCGGCAACTTCGCCACTGGTCAACCGTTTGGCGAGGGTCTCTTGTGAAATCGCCGAGAGCACCACGGCAGGACCCGTGGTGAAAATGATGGATTTGGTGCGGCGCCCGTGGGTTGCGTCGATCACCTGGCTGTCCTTGCGCAGGGTCTGAACAAGCCGCCGCATGGGGGCACTTTCGCTACTCACCAACGCGACCACTTTGTCGGTGAGCACATAGTTATAGAACCCGACATTCAGGACCGATGGCGCACGCATGACTTCTCCTTGGAAGGGCTGATTGTACTCGCACGGGGGCGATTCATCACGCCCCGTGCGCCAAGGAGGATTGGTCGGTGCCGCGGGAAACTACTTTCCGCCGCCGCCCGCGCCGCCGGGACCACCCAGCGGAATGTTGCTGGGCATACCACCCGGTCGCGCGCCTCCGGGAGGGGCAAATCCGCCCGCCGCGCCGGGAGGAGGACCGCCCGGTCCGCCGAACGGCATCCCGCCCGGGCCACCTGGTCCACCGAAGCCTCGGCCCGCACCAAATGCTCCGCCCGGCGCATTGCTGCCGCCCGGAAGACCGTTCGTCATCGGAATCGTGCCCGCCGGGAGCGCCGGCTTCGTGAGATTCGCCTTGGGTGCTGCGCCCGGAGTCAGCGGCTCGCGCTTCGTGAAGTACAGCGTTGCGATGCCGCCGAGCATCAGCACGCCGCACACGATCGAAACGATCAGGTCGTTTTGGTTCTTCATCGGGTTGCCTTGCCTATTCTGACGCGATTTTGCCGGAATATGGTCACGAGCGCATTAATGTCGAAAATGGCGGGTGCCCGTCGTCACCATCGCGAGCCCCAGTTCGTTGGCCCGCGCGATCACATCCGGGTCTTTTTTACTGCCACCCGGCTGCACCACGGCGGTAACTCCGCCCGCGGCCGCGGTCTCAATCCCGTCCGGAAACGGGAAGAAGGCGTCCGATGCGAGGGCTGCGCCGTGCGCGTGCTCACCGGCCTGCGCCAAGGCCAACCGTACGGATTGAACGCGGTTCATTTGGCCCGCGCCCACCCCCAGCAGGCGGTCGGATTGCCCCACGATGATCGCATTCGACTTGACGTGCGGAATCACGCGCCACAGAAATCGCATCGCCGCCCACTCCGCATCGGTCGGCGCGCGCGCCGTCACCACCTGCCACTCGTGGCCGGGATCCTCGTCGGTATCTTGCGCGAGCAATCCCCCGCGGAACGTGCGAACCGACAGCCCAATGGCGCTGCCTGGCAACGGCGCCGCCACGAGCCGCACCTCCTGCCCCCAGCCTTTCCGGGCCTGAAACACCGCCAACGCGTCGTCGTGGAATCGGGTCGCGATCACCACATCGAGCTTGTTGCCTTTTTCGCACAGCACCTCGGCCGTCGCGGCATCCATCTCGCCGTTGACGGCGACCACGCCGCCGAACGCGGAAATGGGGTCCGCGTCGCGGGCGATCCGGAAGGCGTCCCCGAAAGTCGCCGCGACCGCCGCCCCGCACGGATTGCCGTGCTTCGTAATCGCGCAGGCCGGCGTCGGCAGGTCGGCGACAAGCTCCCACGCCCCGTCCGCGTCGTTCCAATTGTTGAAGCCCATCTCCAGGCCCCAACGGCGTTCGCCGAACGCGAGCCCGGGCTGCCCGAGCGGATCGCGGTACCGCGCGCCGCGCTGGTGCGGATTCTCGCCGTAGCGGAACGCCTCGGTTCGACGGTAGCCGAGAGTCAACGTCTCGGTGTACGGGTCTTCGCCGGCGGCGTCGGTCAGGTATCGCGCCACCATCGAATCGTAGTACGCGGTATGGCGAAACGCCTTCGCGGCCAGTCGGGTGCGCAAGGCGTCGAGGTTGTCGGAACCGGCCAGCGCCTCCAGCACTGCCGGATAGTCGGCGGGGTCAACCACGACGAGCACGTTGGCGTGGTTCTTGGCCGCCGCCCGGACCATCGCGGGCCCGCCGATGTCGATGGATTCGATCGCGTCCTCGCGGGAGTGCGGCGAGTTCACCGTGCGCTCAAACGCGTACAGGTTCACCACCGCGACCGAAATCGGTTCGATCCCGGCGGCATCCAACTGCTCGCGGTGCGACGCGCGGCGAAGGTCCGCCAGCAGGCCGCCATGGATGGCCGGGTGCAGCGTCTTGACGCGCCCATCCAGCATCGCCGGAAACTGCGTCACGTCGGCCACGTCGGTCACCGTCAGGCCACTCTCGCGGAGCGTCGTGGCGGTGCCGCCCGTGCTGACTAATTCATAACCCCGGGCGGCCAGTCCGGCGGCGAAGTCGGTAAGGCCCGTTTTGTCGGTGACGGAAAGGAGCGCGCGTGGCATATTGTTGGTCTCGGAACTACGGTCGGCGACCGGTCGTGCCGCCCGTGGTCGCATTAACGGGGTTGCCGCCAGTGGTCGTGGTGGCGGTCCCGCCGGTCGATGTCGTACCGGTACTGGTTCCGGAACCGCCGCCGGTGGTGGTGATGATGATCGGATCGTCGGGATTGGTCCCGGTGCCGCCCGCATCCGTGCGACCGCCGTCGGTCGGCGGAGGCACGACCGGTTCTTCGCGGTACCCGACGGTCACCTGCCGCGACACGACCCGGCCGCGATCATCCGTGGCCGTAATCGTGAAAGTCGTCTTGGCGGTCACCATGAATTCACGGGAGCCTTTCGGCTCGACTTCGTACGTGTCGCCGGCGCTGCTCTTCAGGTCAACGCGACTGGCGCGGGTGACGTGCCATCGCAACGTGATCATGTTCTCGGCCGGGGTCGCCGTCGAGCGATCGGTGCGAAGCTCGATGATCTGGGCGTCGCTCGCGTCGAATCCGGTGACGGTGAACGACTTGACCGTCGCCACCCCCGCCTTGTTTTTCGCGGAAACTTCGTACACGTGGTCGCCGGGGCTATCCACCGGAATTTCGATCTGGCTCACGGTCGGGTCAAGCTCTTTGCCCAGCGGAGACAACGTGGCCGAGACCACCGAGGGCCCGAACTTGTAGCGAAGCAAAAAGGTGTTGCCGATCTTCACGCTGCGCGCGCTCGGCTTCAGTTCGACGATCTCCGGAGTCGGCACCACCTCGGGTTCCGCGACGCTGATCTGGAGCACGTCCGACCGTCCGGTCATGCCGTCGCGCGTGGCAACCGCGCGAATCGAGACAATGTCGCGCTCCTTCACTTGGTAATAGAAGGTGCCTTCCGGCGAGCCGTTCTCCATGATCGCGGTGCCGTCGTCCAGCACGAGGCGCACACGGCTCCGGTCCGACGCCTTCCAAGCGAGTTTCAGCTCTTGGCCGCGCGTCACCTGCATCGTGTCCGAGGACAGGCTGATGGAGGGTGCCTGCGGCATGTTGATCCACCACAGGAATGCGAGAAATGCGAACACCAGCGCCGTCGCCAGCGAGACGGGTGACAAGAGCGAGCGCAGTTCCAACTGCCCGGGCACCTGCGCCGCGATGCTGGAATGGTCGGCGCTGCGGGTGGTGATGTTGAATCCGATCAGCTTGACACTCGAAACGAGCTGCGACCGCCGCGGCGCCACTTCCACGAGGGCGGTCTTCGTCTGCCCCGGACCGACCTGCAGCCGCGTCGGGTCGAACTCATAGGTGCAAGCGTCTTCTGGATCGGTTCCGTACAGTCCGACCGTGTGCGCGGTGTTGCCCTCGTTGGTGATCGAAAGTTCGAAGACGTTGCCCTGGCGAAACGGGCTGTAGTACCCCTTGCGCGGCATCAGCTCGGCGGCCAAGGCGTGAAACGCGCGGACTTCCAGCACGCTCTGCGCGTGCCCGACCTCACCGGTTTCCAGATTCCGGACCCGAACCACGAACGGGTAGGAGCCGGCCGCGCTTTCGCTCTCCCGAGGCGGCTTGAGAAAAACGCGTTCGGTCACGGTTTCGGACATCGGCACGCGCACCACTGGCACCGGGATCGCACGCCAAACGCCATCAATGCCTTCGATATCGAGCTCAAATTCGGCGTCCCGATCCCCGCGATTGTGGATGGTGATGCTGAACGGCACCGTTGCGCCGGGCTCAACCGACACGACGTCTTGGTTCAGCTCGACGCCGAAACTCATCGTGGGTGAGGGTACCAGACCGCCCCCGCGATCCCGGCCCGCATCTGCGCATCGAATCACCTAGAATGAGGCATGACTGCCGAGATCGTGAGCGTCGGAACCGAACTGTTGCTGGGGCAAATCATCGATACGCATGCCCCCGCAATGGCCAAAATCCTCGCCGAATGCGGCGTCGGTTGCCAGCGTCGCGCGACGATCGGGGACAACCTTGACCGGCTCGTCGCCGCGTTACGATCCAGCATGGACAACGCCGATATCGTCGTGACCATTGGCGGTCTCGGCCCCACGATGGACGACCTGACCCGCGACGCGATCGCCCTCGCCCTGGGCGATTCGTTGGTTCGCGAGTCCGCGTACGAGGCCGAACTCCGCAAATGGTTTGCCGATCGCGGCTACCCGTTTGCCGAGAGCAACGCCAAGCAAGCCGATCGACCGGAGTCGGGCCGAATGATTCCGAACCCCAACGGCACCGCGCCGGGCCTGATCTGCCAGAAGAACGGCAAGGTCGTCATTGCGCTCCCGGGACCGAAGGGCGAGTTTCAGCCGATGGCGGAGGGGCCCGTGCGCGAATTCCTCGAGTCTCTCGGCGGCGGAGTGATTCACAGCCGCACGCTGCGATTCATCGGGATCGGGGAGTCGATGCTGGAGCAACGCATCGCGGACCTGATGGCGGGAGAAAATCCCACCGTGGCCCCCTACGCGCACACCGGTGAGGTCCACCTGCGCGTCACCGCGTCGGCCCGCACCAAGTCCGAAGCGGAGGCACTCATCGCGCCAACGGTCGAGGACATTCGCGCCCGGGTGGGTGAATTCCTGTACGCCATGGATGCCACCACGCTGGAGGAGCAGGTCATCGGACTCCTCCGTCACCTCGGCAAGACGGTCGCGGTGGCGGAAAGCATGACCGGAGGGCAGCTCGCGGCCCGCATAACCTCGGTACCCGGGGCGTCCGAGGCGTTCATCGGCGGCTACGTGGCGTACCGGGGCAGTGCAAAAACGCAGCAACTCGGTCTAGACGCCGCCGAACTCGCGGCTCACGGCACGGTCAGCGCGTGGGCCACCGAGCAATTGGCGCAGGGTGCCCTGCGGCTGGGGGCCGACGTGGCCCTCGCCATCACGGGCAACGCAGGCCCCGCCACCGACGGAGTCGGCGCGGTGGGCGAAACGTATGTGGCACTGGCCGAGCCGGGCCAACCCGTGCGCGTCGATGCCCACGCGCTCCGCGGCACTCGCGAAGACATCCAACGGCGCGCAACGCAGCTGGCCCTATCTTGCCTGCGGGATCGACTCCAGGCTGAGGTCGGGGGATAGGCCGGCTTCGTCGGTCTCGCCGCCGTCATCGACGCCGTTCACACCCACGGAGTAAATGCGTGCGCCCGACGGCGTCTGCGTGATCATCAGGTCGCGCCCGCTGAATGGGTCCCGCGCGAGGTCATCCGAGAATGGAGCCGTACTGGTCAGGCCGCGACCCCGGTCGGGCCGATCTTGCATGCCGAGCGTCAGCGCCAGAATCCGCAAGCGGGCGGCGGCGATGCCGTACCGTTGATGCATCGGAACGAAGGTACTCAGGAAGTGAAGTGCGGGCGCGCGCCACACCCGCTTCGGCTCGAACTTCGGCAACTCGGGCACCCGCTCGTCGGCCCCGCCGTGGCGCTTCCAGAACGCCTCGAGCTGGAGTTGTTCGTCGGCCAGCCCCGTAAAGAACGGGTTGACCTTGCGCGGGTCCGGTTTGCGTGCGTCGAGGTACCGGGCTACGTTGTCGCCGTCCGGATAGAACATCGCCTTGACCGGCTCCCAGTCGCGCTTCAATTGACGATCGCGAAGCCAGGCGATCCAGAGGCGCTGATTCTCGCCTTCGCGGGCAAACGCTTCGGTTCGGTTGGCCGACCGCGTCAGCGTCTCGCGCAGGCCCGCGATCACGCGCCGACGTTCCGACCGATCTAGCCTTGCGATCGCCGGCGTAAACGCGGCGCGGCACTCGTCGGCAATGATCGCGCCGAGGTCCGTTTCCATCGCCGGGCCCAGGGTCAGATCCATGCCGAAGCGGGTGCCGGTGAGCAGATCGTCGATCGCCCCGCGCATGTCGCCGTCGGCGAGGCGAAGCTTGATCCGAAACGCGATCGCGCGTCCGAGGAGACGCCATCCCGCCCGAACCGGTTCGGCTTCCGGCCCCCGGCTGGGCATCACCCATCGCATCGGAGATTGGCCCGCCCGCCGAACCTGCGCGATGGCTTCGCTCGCGTCCTTGGCGATCCGCGATTCGTGCTGCGGCGTGAACTTCCGCTCCTGAACGTCGGGGTGCGCCATCATTTGTCGACCGGCAAAGAGGTAGCCATCCAGGGCATTCCCGCTGTCGGGCATGGGTTGGTACGGCTCCGGAACGCTCGCAAACGTCGGCAGCGGCGGCTCGGCTCCGGGGCGACATCCGCAAAAAATCAGCCCGAACCCAACCGCGACAATCCACAGCGCACGGCGGGGACGGATAGACTGACCGTCGTTCGTTTGGAGCACCATAGGCATGAAAGGCGTCATCCTCGCAGCCGGAAAAGGAAGTCGACTGTATCCGGTCACTCATATCGTCCCGAAGCCGTTGCTTCCGCTCGCCAACCGCGTGACATTGCATTATGCGTTTGATCGGCTGAAAGAGATCGACGTGACCGAGATTTGCATCGTCGTCGGCGAGAACGAAGCGAAAATGCGGGATGCCCTCGGCGACGGTCACGCGCTCGGCGTCAACCTCTCCTATGTCCGCCAAACCGAACCGAAGGGCTTGGCCCACGCAGTCGGGTTCGCCCAGGAGTTCGTGGGCGACGATTCGTTCGTGCTGTACCTCGGCGACGCCATCTATAGCGGCGGATTCCTCGCGCATCGCGAACGGTTCGAAACCAGCGGCGCGGCGAACCTCAACATCGTGAAGGCCGTGCCGGACCCGTCGCGGTTCGGCGTTGCCAACGTGGAAGGCGACCGCATCGTGAGGCTGGTCGAGAAGCCGAAGGTGCCGGAGTCGAATCTCGCGATGGCGGGCCTCTACTTTTTCGGTCCCGCCCTGTGGAGCGTGTTGCCCGACCTCCAACCGTCCGGTCGCGGCGAGTACGAGATCACCGATGCCATCCAGCTGCTCATTGATCGCGGGCACACCGTGCTGGCCGGGGTGTACGACCAAGAGTGGTTTGACACCGGGACGCTCGACAGCTTTTTGGAGACGAGCACCTTCCTATGCGGCGGGGAAAACCGGATCGCCGGATCCGTCACCGGCGAAATCGGGCCGAACGTGGTGGTGGGCGAAGGCGCAAGCGTGACCTGCGAGGCGATTCGCGATTCGGTGGTGTTGCCGGGCGCAACGGTAAACGTCCGCGGCCAGATCACCCGCGCAATTTTGGGCGGTCCCGTATCCGCCGAGGCAGACCTGAGTGAGACGATCCTTCACGGCGATTATCGCGGCGAGTAGCGCCCTCGGAATGCTCGGGGGTTGCGCCGGGCTCCTGCGCCAACCCGAGCAGTCTGGCCTGCTGCGGTCGATGTGGCTCCGGTTTGGTCAGGAGGCAGAAACGCTGACCGACCAAACGCCGGTGCTCGAACTGCAGTACGCCAAGACTCGGCTCGTCGAGTTGCAGTCGCGTCTCGGCGAACTCAAGAATCCGAACTCGGTCGATAGCCTTCGGCTGGCGTACGTCGAGACGCAGATTGCCAAGATTGACGCCGCGATCGACCTGCAGGAGTACCGCCGGATCGCGAATGTCCGGCGCGACGATCTCTCGCGATTGCCTCAGCACAGCGGAAAGACCAAGGCGCAGTTGCAACGGGTGTTCGCGCAAGATAGCTCGCTGACGGACTTGGCGCCGTTGCTCGAAGAGGCGCAGACCAACTACGAGGCAGCCGTCGATACCATCCGGATCGTCCGGTCACGGCTCAAGGCGAACGGCGCGATCTTGCCACCGTTGCCGGGCAAGGCGAAATCAGGCGACTCCGCCCTTCCCAAATAATCATCCGGCCCAAACAACTTCTGGCCCAAATAAAAACTTCCCGCGGCCGGGGCCAGCGGGAAGTGGTCAAGGATGCCGGGTCGAGCGCTCGATCCGGCATCAGTACGGTTATTCGGCGTCCGTCTTCTTTTCAGCCGCGCCGCCCGCGGTAGCACCAGCGGTAGCGCCAGCGGTTTCGCCGGCCTTGTCCGTTTCAGTCGGCGGATTGCAGCCCGCAACAAATGCGGACAAAACGGTGATCGCCACGATGAGCGCGAACATCTTCTTCGTCATGTTAACCTCCTAGATTGCGAGACCCGTGGCCCGAGGGACCCGACGCACATCGCACGCTGATAATACACAAAGTTAAGGGCAATCGCAAGGCGGACGGCGGTCCTGGGACCATTTCCGCCTGCAATTGCGAGAGTTCCCGCTTCTCTAGGAGAGATCAGGGCGCGTTTTTGCCCATCGTGGCCCGGTTCGGGTAGCGTCTGAAGGAAGCAATGGGTTCGCGCGCCTTCGGGCAGATCACCCCCCGCGTTCGGTCGACGGCCTTCCGTCTGCCGCGGTTGGCGGTGCGTCCGCGTCGTACCTCGGGGACGGCGTGCATCGCGATTCGGCCTTCGGTTCGATAAGCCACGTTGCTCCCCCAGTTGGCTCCTTTCCCCCCGCCGCTCGGCGCGCCTCGCGGACCCCTTGCCCATCAAGATGCTGAAATACGACGCCATTCTCGCCTTGGATGACGCCCATGTGATGGGCACTTACCGACGGATGCCCGCCCTGTTCGTTCAAGGGTCCGGCTCAAAGCTCTGGGACAATCGCGGCAACGAGTACTTGGACCTTCTGGCCGGAATCGCGGTGTGCCAACTCGGCCACTGCCATCCGGCGGTGGTCGCGGCGATCACTCGCCAGGCCCAGCAGCTGATCCACACCAGCAACATTCTGCTCACCGCGCCCCAGGCCCGGCTCGCACAGCGGCTGTGCACCCTCGCGGGCATGGACCGCGCGTTCTTCGCCGTCTGCGGAGCCACCGCCAACGAAGCCGCGATCAAGATCGCGCGGAAGCACGCCAAGCGAACCAAGGGTGACCACGCGATCGAAATCGTCACCCTCGAGCGGAGCTTTCATGGCCGCACAATGGGTGCGCTCAGCGCGACCGGCAACCCGGCGTACCAGGCACCATTTGCCCCCGTGGTGCCCGGCTTTACCCACGTGCCACCCGACGATATTGCGGCCCTGCGCGCGGCGGTCGGGCCGAATACCGCCGCCGTCCTGTTGGAAACGGTCATGGGCGAGGGCGGCGTCTACGACCTGTCGCCGGAGTTCCTTGCCGCCGCCCGCGAGCTGTGCGATACCCACGGCGCGCTACTGATGCTGGATGAGGTGCAGGCCGGAATTGGCCGCACCGGTAAATGGTTTGCCTACCAGCACACCGACGTGGTGCCCGATGTCGTGTGTTTGGCCAAGGGGCTCGGCGGCGGCGTACCGATCGGAGCGGTGCTGGCACGCGGGGCAGCGGCCACGACGCTGGAGCCTGGCGATCACGGGTCCACCTTCGGCGGAAATCCGTTGGCATGCGCGGCGGCCCTCGCCGTGCTCGATACGATCGACCACCAGGACCTCTTGGTCCATGCCGCGACGCTCGGTGACGCGCTCCGCGACCGGCTACGGAAGATGCCGGGCGTGGTGAACGTGCGCGGCCGCGGGCTGATGCTCGGGATTCAACTCGCCGAGCCGATCGCGCGCCGCATCGTGGCGGAGGCGTTTGAGGCCAAGCTCATCCTCAACGCGACCGACGATTCGACGCTGCGGCTGGTCCCGGCCCTTACGATCTCGACTGCCGAAGTCAACGACGCGTTGCAACGGCTGGCGCGCCTCCTCCAAGCTCCGAGCCCGGCGGCGCTCGACGCGTCTGACCGGTCGATCGAACTCCCTCGCTACGCCGACGTACTCAGCATCGACGACCTGCTGCCCGAACAGCTGCAAGAAGTCCTCACACTGGCGGCGGAGCAAAAGGATGCGCGGGGCATGTTACGACGCCCGATCACCCAAGTCGAGAATCGGAGCGTCGCGATGGTGTTTGAGAAACCGTCCCTGCGCACCCGCGTCAGCTTCGAGACCGCGATCACGGAACTCGGCGGCCATCCGATCTACCTCACCAAGGCGGATATCGGCATGGGCAGCCGGGAGGCGATTCGCGACGTTTCGATGAACCTTGCCCGCTGGTGCAGCCTTATCGTGGCCCGGCTGTACTGGCATCGGCACCTGGTCGAAATGGCCGAATGCGCGGACGTGCCCGTCGTGAACGCACTGACGGAATGGGAACATCCCTGTCAGGCCCTGGCCGACATGCTGACGATTCAGGAGGCGTTCGGCGAGCAGAAGGTCAAGATCGCGTACGTGGGCGATGGCAACAATGTGGCGCGTTCACTCGCAAAATTGGCAACGCGCATGGGCTACCCCATGAGCATCGTCGGGCCGGCCAACTTCCAGTTAGAGCCAATGGACGGACTCCACCAGACGGCGGACCTTGAGGAAGGGCTGGCCGATGCGCACGTGGTCTACACCGATGTCTGGATCTCGATGGGTGACGAACACGAGCAAGAGCACCGACTCAAGGTATTTGCGCCGTACCAAGTCGATCAGCGGGTGATGAGCATGGCCGACCCTCGCGCTATCTTCTTGCATTGTCTCCCCGCCCGGCGCGGATACGAAGTCAGCGACGAGGTGATGGACGGTCACCAAAGTCGGGTGAACGATCAGGCAGAAAACCGGCTGCACGCGCAGAAGGCCCTGCTCAGCAAGATCATGGGGCTGGCGTAACTACCGGACTTCGGCCGCCCACGGAATCTGTACCGTGGGCGCGGCCGGATCATCGCTCCAGATCGTGATCGTCCCGCCCTTCGAGCCCGTACTGGTGGGGGTGTAATCCAACGCGTACCGCCACGGGCGGCGACGTTCCCAGATGAGCCGTTCCCGCGGGCGCGCCGTGATCGCGCTCGGCAGAATGAAGTTCACATTGAGCGGCGTCACCCCGTTCGGGCCCCAGCGCTCGGTGTCGGCAGATTCAATCAGGTCCACAAATGCGGTGGCGGTCTGGCCAACCGACAACTTGCCGAAGTGGATCGCTGACGTCAGCAGCGTCATGCGCGACGGCACCCGGAAGTCGGCGTAAACCGGCAAGTGCCCGCCGTTCAGCGCGGAGTCGATGAGGTCTTGCGCGATGGACGATCCCACCATCGTGTTGCCCGAGGTCTTGAGCAAGGTGTTGTAGCTCGTGCCGTCATTGCCGAAGCTTCGGTACGAGTGGTTCGGATCGTTCCAGGCGGATGTGCTGTACACGACGTTCGGTAGGCCGATGTAGTCCAGTCCGCGCCCGTCGAGCAATGTCGCGGCCAGCAGAATTTGGTCGTACCGGCTGTCCATCTGAAACGCCGGGTCTTGGGTGTGCACGAAGCGAAACGCCGAGTTGTTTTCCCAACTTCCGGGCGTGGCGATCGGGTCGATAAACGGCCCGTAGTTGTTGGTCGACCGCGTCAACGTTTGGTAAGCCGTCTGGTTGCTGCTCTGAATGTTCAGGTCGCCCGCGAGCAAAAACTGGCGGTTCACCGGCAACGCGGCCACGTCGTTCACGATGCGCTGCGCTTCGAGCTGACGCCGCTGTTGGCTCGTGCTGTCCGAGGCTGACTTGAAGTGAACGCTGTAGATGCTGAGGGTCGCGAGTTCGCCCGTAAACCCAAACGGACGGACGTCGTACCGCATGGTGTTGCGCGGCTGATCCGTACCGCTCGTCGTGCCCGCCGCCGCGATGACCTGCTGCACAAATTGGATGCGGCTGGTTCGGTAGAACAGGGCGCTGTCGGTATCCGGACCGTTGATGAACGGGGCGGATTGCCAATCGCCCGGACTGCCCACGGCGGTATTGAGCAGGTTGCGGAAGTTGTCGACTCCGGCCTGAGACAAGAACTCTTGCCCCACGATGACATCGGGGGCGAGCCGCCGGCCCTCAAAGGTGCCGTAGAAAATGTTCTGGAAGTCCGCGACGCGGCCCGAACTGTAGTCCGTCACGTTGTACGTGCAGATGCGCAACTGCGCGAGGGCGGTCGACGACGCACCGAGCAACACCAGACCAAAAAGCGACGTCCATCCTCGCATCACGGCTTATTTTGACTGTCGCCGCCCGGAAATCGGTCCCGTGTCGTGTCGCGGAAATGCACCTTTTGCCCCCGCGCATGGAACTCCGTCCGCCAACCCGACCGTCCAACCCCTTGCATGCGAGCGGCTTTTTCGATCGGATTCCTGGCTATCGGAGCCCTGGTCTCGGCGCAGGCACCGGGCGAGCTTGAGCGCGTTCACCAGGGGATGAGCCTTTGGCGCGGCACCCCGGCTCGGCAATTCACGGAGACGGCGACGGTGCAGGACGGTCCGCGGCAACAGACCCTTCGTACGGACCTGTACATTGCGGCCGGCACCCAGCAAGGCATGCCCGTCATTCAGGTCGAACTCGTGGAGTACCGGCAGCGTCCGAGCGGCGAGTGGGAAATCGCCAACCGCATCTACACCGACGGCGTGTTTTTGCATCGGTACGACGCACGGCGCCGCGAGGTCTCGTCCATCCAGTACGGAGTGCCGAACGCTCCGATGCCGGAGGGCGGCATGGCCTTCATGCTCAATCAGCTCGGTTCGGCTCCGACCCTCAACGGCTCGCAACTCCTCCGCCTGGTGCGCGATCTGTACGCGGGACCGGCCGCTCGCTACTCCAACTGGATCCCGGGCGAGGTGATTAACGGCGAAAGCACGGTTGCTGTCAGTCGGGCGGGTCGAAACATCACCTTCTCGTTCGGCGAGGACGGAGACATTCTTTCCATCATCTCCAGCGAGTCGCGACCGGTCGGCGCGTTCGTCCGCACGATCAGCCGGGTGATTGGGAGCCAGGTCGGTTTCAACAACTATCCGGCGTTCCAACCCTGGACCCCGGCGATGCTGGCGAACTGGCGCATCGTGCCGTGGGTGACCACCCGTCGCCCGTCCGGTCGCTAGCCTGGGTCGCTAGCACGGGTCGCATCGTTTGTGTCGTGACGGCACGCCAAGAACGCCTCCCAAGCGTCCTCCGTAGGCAACCCGCGGATCAGCATCGGCAGTTTGCCGGAAGCCGCCCGGATCACCGCGAAACTTTGATCTGGCCGACTCAGCCCGAGTGACTCGCGCAACTCCGTCGGAAAGGCTTCGACCATCGTCTGGCGCGATGGTGGAAGTACGAGTTCCCAGCCGGGCGTATCGCGAAAAACGGCGATCCGGTACGCCAATGCTGCTTCGTCGGCGAGGGCGAGCCAAACGTTGAGTTCGCGAATCGAACGCGGGGTCGCTCCGCCAAACCAGATGCCGCGGTCCAACGCCGGAAACGCCGGCAACGCCACGTCGGTGCGGACGTCGGCCTGATAACCGCGCAGAAACTTCACGACTTGGCGAGCGCTTCGTCGATCGCTGCCCGCAGGCTGGCCGGGTCGGCACCGGTAAAGTGCGCCACGATCTTGCCGTCCTTGCCGACGACCACCGTGCTCGGCAGCCCGTTGACCTTAAACCCTTTTGCCACGAGTCCGAACGGGTCGCGGTAGAACGGGAACGAGTAATCCATCCGCCGGATGAACTCCTCCGCGACCTTGCGGTCCTCGTCGGTGATCGCGGCGAACACGACGCCTTTATCTTGGTAATCGCGGAACGTCTTTTCGAACTCAGGAAATGCCTTGCGGCACGGTCCGCACCAGGTCGCCCAAAAGTCGATGACCATGACCTTGCCCTTGAACTCGGTGGAACTCACCGTGTCGGTGCCGGTCGCCAGCTGTTGGACTTCAAACTCGGGTGCGAGGGCTCCGATCTCGCCCTCCGGCGCGGGCGGCTCGCAGGCAAACAGCACGGCGGCCATCCCCGCGAGGAGCAACGCGTTGCGAAAACCTCGGGTCGCAAACCGATTCATCTTGCCCAAAAGAATACGCTCTGGCGTGCGGTGGATGCACCCGCACGGCGAAACGCGCCGACGGAGTTTCCTCCGTCGGCGCGCGCGGTCATTGCTTGGAGCGCAGGTTTTCGGCCTTGCCTTGCGGTGCGGAATCGTCCGAACCGGTGTCTTGGCCTTTCCGTCGCTTCTCCATCGGACCGTTGTAGTAGCCCGGCGCGTTGATCTTCGCACCGGGGTCCGTGTCCGGAGTCCCGCAACCGAACTGTCCGGCGGCGAGTACGGCCGCGAGCATGATCGATAGACCACGCGGAAGCAGCTGTTTCCCGTTTTGGATCATCGGTCCCCCGCGTTGGATCATCGGTCCCACGTGTAGTACTGCATGAACCAACGGCCATCGCCGCCCTGCAACAGGTAGCGCTGGTTGTTGCCCTTCACGAACTTCACGTGGCTATCGACGAAGCCGACGTTGCCGCCGCCCTTGTACATCGTCGCCGACTCGCAGCCGGTGGTGATGCCAAAGCCGCCGCTCTGGATGACGCCCGTGAATCCATCGGTGATGAAAGCCGTCTCCGCAACGCGGGCCACGGTCGTCAAGTTCATCGAGTGGTTCAGCGCTTCCGTGCCGCGGCTCGGGCTACCCACCAGATAGCTTCCCGCGAAGGCGTAGACCGGGTTGGCCTGGGTGCCCGCCGTGTTATCGGCCGCGCCCCAAACTTGGCTGTTGTAGCCAATGTTGTTGGCCGGGAAGGTGATGCCGTAGTGGCTGTGGATCCAGCGGACCGGAACCCACGAGTCCAGCGCGCCCGCGCCGTCGCAGTCGTCGCGGTTGGCCGCCCGGCGCCACTTGTCCTCGTCCCAGGTGGGGCTGAACTGCAGGCCGTTCGGCGGAACGCGGCTCGGGTTGGCGGCTTGCGCCGGCGGCAGCACGGGCAGACCGTTCTTGATGTACGGGTTCAGCTGCTGCACCCACGAGACGATGTCGTCGCGGTAGAAGCCGTTGCGCGGAAGGTCCGTCCGCGTGATCCACGACGGGAACAGGTCGTCCGAATCGGTCATGTACAGGGCCACGCCGATGCTGATTTGTTTCTGGTTGCTGAGCACCTGGGTCGCCTTGGCCGCTTCCTTGGCCTGGGCGAACACCGGGAACAGGATGGCGGCGAGGATCGCGATGATGGCGATCACCACGAGAAGTTCGATAAGCGTGAATGCGCGTTTGAGCATGGCAATTCCAATGGATCTCCCGGCGGAAAGGCACTGCCACTTCGCAGCCCACTTATCCCCGAGGTGGGGCACATGCTAGGGAAAAAGTCTGATTTCACCAAGACTTAGAAATCAATTTTCATGAAAATTGCGCGAAAGATCACACGGATAATGGCTAACAGATACGCATACCGGGTATCGATACGCTGCTATTCCGCCCGAATCGCCGCCACGGGGTCCATGCGCGAGGCCGTAACCGCCGGGAAAAGTCCAAAGATTCCCCCTACTCCTGCACATACCGCAATCGCCAACGTCACGATCTCGGTCGTAATCATCGGCTTTACCGGCGTGTGCGTTCTCAGCAGCTCGCACACCGCCGCGCTAAATGCAAGGCCGACGATGCCTCCCACCGCGGCCAGCAGAATCGCTTCGTACAAGAACTGCAAGAAGATGTCCCGACGCGTCGCGCCGGTGGTTTTGCGGATGCCGATCTCCTTCGTCCGTTCGTTTACCGACATCAGCATCACGGTCATGATGCCGACCCCCGCCACGAAAAGAGCGATGCTGGTGAGCCCGGTAAGCAGCCACGTCAGGATGCTCATGAGTTTGTAAACCAGTCCCAGAATCTCCTCCTGTGTCAAGACTTGGTACTGGCTTTCGCTCAGCCGCTCGCCCAACTTCGCCTCCAAGGACTTGATGAGCGCCTTCGGCTCGGTATCCGGCGCGACCTGAACCATGATGCGGTCGGTCTGGAGATTTGGCGTGATCGCCCGGATCCGCGGGTACGGCAGGTACACGAGATTTTCGAATCCGCCCATGCTAAACAGGCTCTGCTCCGACTTCTTGTCCTGCGTAACGCCCACGATCCGGTACGTGCGGCCGTTAATCTTGACCGGCTTGCCAAGTGCCGCCTGCTCGCCGAACAGCTCCTTTTTCGCGATGCTCCCGATGACGCAGACATCCTGGGTGGAGTTGTCCGGCGTATACGGACCGCCTTCGATAAAGGTGGTCGTGCGCATTTTGAACCAGCTCGGCTCGGTCGCCACCAGCAACGGGTTGGCGCGCTTTTTGCCCGCCTGAATGCCGCCTCCCACAAACGTGAAGGGAATCGCATCCACGACGCCCTCGACGGATTCAAGCCCTTGCGTATCTTCCGGACGCAGGTAGCTCATGCCACCCAAGTTGGGGTTGAACGTGCCGAAGTCGATGCGGCCGGGGATCACGACCAGGACGTTGACGCCGAGTCCTTCCACCTGACCGCGGACGTCGGCCTGCACCCCGGTCGCGATGCTGACCAACAGCACGATCGCGCTGCACCCGACCATGATGCCGGTCATCGTGAGCAACGCGCGTTGCCATTGGATGCGAAGGCTGTGCACCGCCGCCCCGAAATTCTCACCCAGCCGCCACATCGATTGAATTCAACGTGTCCCCCGCCGGAATCGTTCGGGCCGGCCGACATCTCGCAATCTGAGACCCACTGCACTGCAACAATATGCGTTGACTTTAGCGTATCATGCTCATGTAAACCCATGCGATGACACGCAAGGGAGAGAAACCATGAACCGAACCCTCATGACCATCAACCCGATCGCCGACTTTCGCGCCATGGACGAAGCCATGGAGCGCCTGTTCCAGTCCGGCTGGCCGACGGCGCGACCTCACGCGGTCGCCCTGCCCATCGATGTCGTCGAGCGTGAAAACGCGCTGATGATCCGTGCCGCCGTGCCCGGCATTGCTCCGGCCGACCTCGACATCTCGGTCGAAAACCAGGTCCTGACCATTCGCGGTGAGATCAAGGCCGAGGCCGCGACGGAGAACGAAAAGGTCTACCGACGCGAAGTAAGCTACGGCACCTTCGCGCGCAGCCTGCGATTGCCCGACAAGTTGAAACTTGAGGCCATCGACGCGGAGTTTCGCCACGGCATGGTGACGATCACGATTCCGAAGCAGGTGGAAGAAGCACCGAAGGCCCTGCGCATCAACGTGCGCAACGCAGAACCCAACGCGTAACTACACCAACGCTTGCTTCGGTTGCGTGGGTCGACCCGAGTCGACCCACGCCTGCCAGCCGCCGATCAGCGCATACGCGTTCGTGTAACCGGCGGCCCGCAGTAACTCCGTCACGTAATTGCTCGTTTCCTCGTTGGCGCAGGTGCAAAAGGCGACGAGCGTTTCATCCTTCCCGAATCCGAGGTCCTCAACCGTTTCCACAACTTCCTTCGGCACGGATCGAAACGACCCCGGAATCTCGTCGGGGCTCGCGTTGAACGACGCGGCCGATCGGACGTCGAGCAATCGGATCGTCTCGCCCGCCGCGCGATGCGCTTCGTAATCGTCGAGGGTCCAGCCCAGTGCGCCGGACCCGGTAGCCAATCCCGCACGCAATGCGCCCGGTATCGACGCGGTGGCAATCTGGGGAACCGGCGTCAACGGCCGTCCGTGCGCCCCATCCGCGCCCGATTTGTCCCCGCCGGATTTGTCGGCTTGCGCCTTCTCGCCGTGCCGCTTATCGAGCCACATCACGCTGCCGCCGTGAATCACGATCGAGAACAGCATCACCGTCGCGCATACGTGAAAGAGGTCCTCGCTCCCCGGCACGCCCGAAAACACGGGGATGAGCACCATGAGAATGCTGCTGAGTCCGCGCGGCCCGAACCACGCCAAAAGCCCCCGCGACTCCGGCGTCATCGGAGTCGGCAACAGGGCCAACAGCAGGGCGATCGGCCGGGCGCACAGGGCCAAGAGGACAACCACGAGGTGTTGCCAGCTCGGAATGTAGAGCCCTTGCCACGCCAGCGACACGCCGAGTAAGACGAAGGTGAAGAGCATCGCGAGTTCGGCGGTGGTTTCGCCGTACTCCTTGAAGCAATCGCACAGCTCAATGTCGAGGGCCGCGATGACGGCCCCGGCGGCAAATGCGGCGACGAAGCCGCTACTTTGCAACGCTTCGGCCACGCCGAAGGACACGAAACAAACGCCGAGGCTGTACAGCGATTCGTAATCGCGCCGCACGCCGACCAGCTTGCGGATGAGCGTGAGGGTCGCCACCCCGACCAGCCCGACCATGATGCCCGCGAACGGACCCAGCACGATCACGCGCATCAGGGTGCGCGGCACGTTGTTGTCGCTCGTCGCAGCGAGGCTGCTCGCGATGGCGACCATGATCACCGGCAACAGCACGACATCATTGAGTCCGCTTTCCAGGCGCAGTGCCAGACGGGTGTCGCGCGGAAGTCCACGCCAACGCAGGAGCGATCGCAGCAACACCGGATCGGTGCTCGCGAGGGCGGCCCCGAGCATCAGGCTGAGCGGCCAACTCAGCTTGAGAAAGAAGTTCGCCGCGAACGCGATCATCAGCATGGCGAGCAACGTGCCGGGCCCAAGGATGAGCAACGCCAGCCGTGCGTTGGCCCGAACCTCGCGCAGGTCCAACGTCAACGCCTCGGTAAACAGAATCAGCGCCAACGACAGCGTGGCAACGATCCGAAGCGACTCGTCCTTGAGCCCGACGTCCATCTGGTTAAGCCCGAACGGTCCGATCGCGGCCCCGAGTGCCAAGAACAGTGCCACCTGCGGCGTGCGGGATCGCTCGATCAGCCCGCTGAACAGCGCCGCGATGAGCAGCACGACCCCGAGCAGGGCCAAGGTGCCGGCCAAGACGTTCCCTTCAACGGCGGCGATCGGCAACGGCATGACTCCAGTTTAACGGACGGGATCGCCTATTCTATGGGCATGTCGTTGCCGGATTCGATCCTGATCGGAAAGGGAGAGTCAGAGTCGTCGCTGCTGCTGAAGTACGCCAACCGCCATGGCCTCATTGCCGGGGCCACCGGAACCGGAAAAACCGTCACCCTGCAACGCCTCGCCGAGCAGTTTTCTCGCGCCGGAGTGCCGGTCTTCATGGCCGACGTCAAAGGCGATCTCACCGGTATCGCCGTGCCCGGCGGCGGAAACGAGAAGGTGGAAGCGCGGGCGAAGGAACTCGGGCTGTTTCCGATGGAGCACAGCGGCTGTCCCACCGTGTTCTGGGACGTGTTCGGCGAACAGGGGCATCCGGTCCGCGCGACCGTCTCCGAAATGGGCCCGCTCCTCCTCAGCCGAATGCTGGACCTAAACGACACTCAGGAAGGCGTGCTCAACGTGGCGTTCGAGATTGCCGACGACCAAGGCTTGCTGCTCTTGGACCTCAAGGACCTCCGCGCGATTCTTGCGTACGTCGCCGAAAATGCCAAGGCGATCCAGGCGGAGTACGGCAACGTCTCCAGTGCGTCGGTCGGCGCGATCCAGCGGCAACTGTTGGTGCTCGAGCAGCAAGGCGCCGAGCAGTTCTTTGGTGAGCCCGCGCTGGAACTGGCCGATCTCATGCGGAAGGATCCGGACGGCCAAGGCTACATCCACATCCTGATGGCAAACCGCCTCATGCAGAGTCCGCGTCTGTACGCCACGTTCCTGCTTTGGCTGCTGAGTGAACTGTTCGAAGAATTGCCGGAAGTCGGCGACCTCGATCGGCCCAAGCTCGTGTTCTTCTTCGACGAAGCGCACCTGCTGTTCAACGACGCGCCGAAGGCGTTGCTGGAAAAAGTGGAACAGGTCGTCCGGCTGATCCGCTCGAAGGGCGTGGGCGTGTACTTCGTCACCCAAAACCCGATCGACGTGCCAGAGACGGTCCTCGGTCAATTGGGCAATCGCGTGCAACACGCGCTGCGGGCCTTCACTCCGCGCGACCAAAAGGGGGTTCGGGCGGCGGCCGAAACGTTCCGCGCGAACGCCAAGTTTAAGACCGACGCCGCGATCTTGGAACTCGTGACGGGCGAGGCGCTGGTCAGCGTGCTCGACGCCAAGGGCGCGCCGACCGTGGTCGATCGCGTGAAGATCGCGCCGCCGGTCAGCCGAATCGGTCCTGCACGCGAGGACGAAAAATCGCACATTGCGTCGGCGAGCCCGGTGCGGGGCAAGTACGACGCTGCCGTCGATGTCGAATCGGCCTTCGAGATTCTGCGACGCAAGGCCGACGCGGCTGCCGAAGCCGAGGAAGCGGCCCGGGCGGAGGAAGCACGCGCGAAGGCCGAGGCCATCGCGCGGAAAGAGGAGGAGCGCCTCATTCGTGAGCACGAACGCACGCAACGGCAAGCCAAGCGGCAATCCGCGCGCCAACCGCAGGACCCGATGAGCGACATCCTGACCGGAGTCGTCAAGAGCGTGACCCGATCGGCGGGCTCCCAACTCGGGCGGCAACTCGTGCGGGGAATCCTCGGTGGATTGATGCGGGGCCGGTAGCACCCGGCGGAATCCCATTCGGACATTCGGAACCTCGGACTCACGATCGTAGGTCGGGGTTCTCGGATGCCGCGCGGCATTGTATATTGCCCGCATGCATTTTGCGACTCGTGCCCTGCGCGTGGGCCAATCCCCGGATCCGCAGTACCGCGCGGTGATCCCGCCGCTGTTCCAATCGAGCACGTTCGCATGGACGAGCCTCGACGACATCCCGCCGATCGACTACACCCGCTGTCAAAACCCGAATCGACAATCGCTGGAGCAGGTCATTGCCGCGCTCGAGAATGGTCGCCACTGCACGGTGTTCGCCTCCGGGATGGCGGCCATCGGGTCGACCTTCGGGCTGTTGCAGCAGGGCGACCACCTCCTGATGGCCACCGACATTTACGGCGGCACCTTCCGGCTCGGCGAACAATGGCTTCCGAAGTGGGGCGTCTCGGTCAGCGAGTTCTGCCCCCACGATCCGGGCAGCATCGCGGAAGCGGTTCAACCGAACACGAAAATGCTTATCTTCGAAACGCCGGCGAACCCGAACCTACGGGTGTGCGACATCGCGGCGGTCACCCGGGCGGCCAAGGCCCACGGCCTCATCACCGTGTTCGACAACACGTTCGCGAGCCCGGCGCTCCAAAACCCGCTGGACCTCGGGGCCGATATCGTGGTGCACTCGACCACCAAGTACATCGCGGGCCACAGCGACGTCATCGGCGGAGCCGTGATCACGAACGACGACGCGCTGGCCCATCACACGTTCGAATATGCGAAGGCGTGGGGCGGAGTGCCCTCGCCGTTCGACTGCTGGCTCACCCTGCGCGGCGTCAAGACGCTCGACGTGCGGATGCAACGCCACTCAGAAAATGCGTTGGCGGTGGCGCGATACCTGGCCAGCCACCCGAAAGTCGCGCGGGTGCACTACCCCGGGCTCGAGGACCACTCGGACCACGGCGTCGCCGCCCGCCAAATGCGGTCATTCGGCGGAATGCTCGCGGTGGAGTTCCACACGGTCGAGCACGCCCGCCAGGTGGCCGAAAGCACGCGGCTGTTCATCTTGGCGGAGTCGCTCGGCGGGGTGGAGAGCCTCGTCGCGTACCCGCCGCTGATGAGCCACGCCACGATGAGCGAGCCGCAGCGACTCGTCCGCGGGATTCCGCCCACGATGCTGCGACTCAGCGTGGGGATCGAGCACGCAGACGACCTCGTGGCCGACCTCGCCGCCGCGATCGGCTAGCCGCGCGGGCGGACGAACCGTCCCGATGATTTCAGAAAAAAGTGAAATATCACGCCGACGAAACCGTCGCCGACGCGCTACCATAACAGTACAGCCGTGCGAAATCGTGTCGATCATCCGTGGCTCAATGTCATCCAATACCCCTTCCGCCCCCGCGTGTTTGATGCGGGCGACGGCTGGATGAGTTATCTGGATGAGGGCCGCGGGCGACCGATCGTGTTTGTCCACGGCGCACCGACGTGGAGCTACATGTGGCGCCACCTCATCCGCGGTTTGGCCCCGTGGCACCGGTGCATCGCGCCCGATCATCTTGGCTTCGGACTGAGCGAAAAGCGGCCCGAATACGACTATCGGCTCGAGACGCAGGCCGAGCGGTTCGAACGGTTGATGCTCGGGTTGAACCTGCGCGACATCACCCTCGTCGTGCACGATTCCGGCGGACCGATCGGCCTGAGCTTTGCCCAAAACTATCCGGGGCGCGTCCGCGAGCTGGTGCTCTTCAACACCTACATGTGGCCGCTTCGAGAGAATCGGACCGCCATGCGGCTCGCCACGTTGGTCGGCCATCCGCTCAATCGCTTCTACTTCCGCGCGCTCAACGCGACGCCCGGCTTCATCATGCCGGGCCTCTTCGCCGATCGCCACCGCATCCCGAAGCCGACCCAAATGCAATACCTGGAACCGTTTCGCGGGTTCGACGACCGCGAGGGGCTGTACGGCATGATCCAAGGACTCAAGAAGTCGGAGTCTTGGTTGCGCGTGCTATGGGATCGTCGCGAAGCAATCAACCAGAAACGCACGCTGATTCTGTGGGGGCAGAAGGACCCGATGTTTGGGCGTGCCTACCTCGAACGTTGGCAAGAGGCGATGGAGTACAGCGAGACCGTGGAGTTTCCGTGGGTTGGCCGATTTGTGCCCGAGGAGGCGGCGCGGACAGCGGTCGACGAAATTCGCTGGTTCCTCTTGCGCGCGCCGACCTTTGCGGAGCGGATGGCGTGACGGCCTTCGCCCCGATCCGATTGCCGTCCGGACTCGAAGTCGGTAACCGCGTCTGGCTCGCGCCGATGACGACCTACAGCAGTCAGCCGAACGGAGTGATCGCCGACGACGAGTTGCCGTACCTCGAGCGTCGTGCGGCCGGCGGATTCGGCGCGATCCTGAGCGCGGCCTGCTGCGTGCACCCGACCGGCTGGGCCTTTCGCGGGCAATGGCAATGCAGCGACGATCAGTACCTGGACTCCCTTGGCCGTGCGGCGGAGGCGATTCACCGCGGAGGTGCGCGCGCGATTTTGCAAATTCACCACGGCGGACGGCAATGTCCTCCGGACCTATGCGGCGGGCAGCCGGTCTCCGCTTCGGCGATTGCGGCCGACCGTCCGAACGCGGTCGTTCCGCGCGCCCTGTCCCACGCCGAAATCGAAGAGATCATCGCCGCGTTCGCTTCCGCCGCCCGCCGCGCACGAACGGCCGGGTACGACGGCGTCGAGATTCACGGCGCCAACACCTACCTGCTCCAGCAGTTTGTGAGCCCGCACAGCAACCGGCGCGAAGACGTCTGGGGTCAGGACCGGCTCAAGTTTCCGCTCGCCGTCACCGATGCGGTACTGGCGGCGGTGCCCGGCTTTTCCGTCGGGTACCGGTTTAGCCCCGAAGAGCCGGAATCGCCCGGCATCCGCATCGCGGACACGGGCGGATTGATCGCGGCGCTTGGCCAGCGTGATCTGGACTATCTGCACGTATCGTTACGGCGGTACGACCAGGGCTCGATCCACGATGCCTTCCCCGGGACGACCGCGGCCCATCTGCGCGCGCAGATTCCCGCCGCGATCCCGTTCATCACGTCCGGCGGCGTCCGCCAGGCCGACGATCTGCCCGGGGCCTTGGCGCACGCGGAGATCACCGTCGTGGGCCGCGCGGGGGTGAGCGATCCGGAATGGGTTCGGCACGCCCGACTCGGCGAGACCTGCCGGGATCGCCTCCCCGCCGCGCGCTTCGCGGAGGTGTGCACGGTTCCGGCCGGACTCGCCGCGAAGATTGACGCGGTGCCGGGCTGGTTCGAGTTCGAATCGGCGTCGGCGTAGATTCTATCCGCGCGGGCCGGTTGGTATTCTGCCGCTGTGTTTCCGCTTCGCGATCGCGCTCATCGCGGCGAGCAGCCGATCGTCACGGTGACGATCGTGTTCCTGATCGCGGTCATCTTCTTCTGGGATCGTCAGTGGCAGTTCTGGCCGCCCGATATCCCCAACATCGTCTTCGCCGACCTGGTGCTGCGGCCGACCGAAGTGTTCCGCGCGTTGGGCGGAGGCGACCGCTTTCCGATCGCCACGCTCTTTACCGCCATTTTTTTGCACGGGAACTGGGCCCACATGCTCGGCAACGTGCTCTTCCTCCTCTCGTTTGGGCCCAGCGTGGAGGAGACGATCGGCTCCTGGCGGTTTGCCCTCTACTTTCTGGCGTGGGGAGTGCTCGCGTTTTTCGCCCAAATCTACGCGGAATCGAATGGCATGAACGCGATCCTCGGGGCGAGCGGTGCCATTGGCGGCGTGCTCGGTGCCTACTTCTTGCTGTTCCCGACGAGCATTTTCGAGTTTGACCTGCCGTTCGGCGATCTCAAGCCGATTGCGGTTCCGGCTTGGGTCCTGCTGGGCGGCTGGTTCCTGTACCAGGTATTCCTGCCACAGCCCGGAGTCGCCAATTGGGCCCACGTCGGCGGATTCCTCGCGGGCATGGTGACGGTGCTCATGATTCAGAGTCGGCCGAACGGACTCGCCGGTCAGCGCGTCGGATGGCGCCGCGATGCCTGGTCGCCGTCCCCGGAGGAATCCGCCGAGTGACGCAGGCGCAACGGGCGGTGTGGCTCGGCTTCGGCCTGCTGCTGTTAGCCAGCCTCTATCCCCTGTGGCGACGGCACGCGGCGGAATCGCGGAACCTCGCCGTGAGCCTCGCGGTCGAGTACGACGCCGTGGAGACCTTGGCGGCGGGCGAGGGTATCCCGCTCGATGCGGCGATGCAACAGCTCAAGGGGGCGGGCGTGGACACGATCGTGCTCAACGAGGAGACGATCGCCGACCTCATCGGTCAGGGCGACGTGGACCTGTTGGCCACCTCGGTACGGGCCAGCTCCGCCGATCTCAGCGACCCGAGCCCCAAGGCGATCCGGCTCACGAGTATTGAACTCCGCAACGAGTCCGTGCTGCCCCGGCTCCAGCGCGGGTTGGTGAATCGCTTCGGCGACCGGGTCGGGCGCATCGAACCGCGCTCGGGCAAAATCAGCCTGCCGGAACTGCCGTTGGCCATGGTGCGCTCGACCAGCATCAACCTCAGCCCCGAGCAGGTCTCGCTGGCCCGCCAGTTCAATTTTCAGATCGTCGCCCGGCTGGGGAATCCGGCCGCCGCATCGGAGACCTCCCTCCGCGAGACGATCCGCTGGACGGCCGAATACGGCGTGCTCGCCTACCTGCCGCTGGGCGACCAAGTGCTCGGCCGCAAGGACCTATTGCCGGTCGTGGTGGATGAGCTTCGGCGCAAGCAGATCGCCTATGCATCGCCGGAGTTTGCGAAGATCGGCGGCGATGCGACGATGCTGACGATGGCGGACGACCTCGTGATCCGCCTCCATACCGCGCAACTTGCCGAACTGGAAAAGCTGGGCGAGGCCGACATCGTGGATCGGTACGCGCGCGCGGCGAAAGAGCGCCAGATGCGTATCCTGCTCGTGCGGCCAAGCGCCGGCAGCACCGCATCGCCCGTCGGTGCCTTCGCGGGCACCCTTCGCAAGATCGCGGACGAGGTGAAATCCGACGGCTTGGTGATCGCGCGACCGCACGCCTTTACCGATCCGAAACTGGGGAGCCTCGTCCCCATCGGTCTCGGGCTGGTGGCGGCCGTTGCCCTTACCCTGTTTGCGTTCGGATTCGCCGCGGAAATCGCGGGCGGATCCTTACCCGCCCGGTGGATGGCGGCGCTTGGCGTCGGGCTCATCCTGCTCGCCGGCGCCGGTCTCGGCCGAACCGTGCTGACGCTCCTCGTTTCGGTCATTACGCCCGCGCTCGCCATTTTCGTGGCGATGGAGTGGCTTCCGGCGCTCGACCGGCTGCCGGGCCTCATGCAGGCCCTCGCCCGATCGGTTCTGGCCAGTGCCCTCAGTCTTGTCGGCGGGCTGTACGTCGCCGCCACCATGACGGGCCTGCCGTACATGATCCGCGCCGAAGAATTCACCGGCGTCAAAGTCGCGGTCTTCCTGCCGATCGTGCTGGTGGGATGCCTGTACGCGCTGCGCGGCCGCGACGTTCGCTCGGTCATGGCCGCACCACTCACATACGGAGCTATCGTGACGGGCATCGTCCTCGCGGGGGTGCTCGGATTACTCCTCTCGCGCACCGGTAACGATGGCGTGGGGGTCAGCGGTATCGAACTCGTGATGCGCAACGCGCTCGACCGCTACCTGTTCGTACGACCGCGTACCAAAGAGTTTCTCATCGGGCACCCCGCGATGCTAATTGCTTTTGCCTTCGCGGCCACTCTCGGTTCCGGTACCAATCGGTCCGGTACCAATCGGGCGGGCCCCGATCGCCGCACGCTGGTCCTCGCGCTCGGCCTCGCCATGGGCGCCATCGGCCAAACCGGCATTGTGAATACCCTGTGCCACGGCCATATCCCCATACAACTCAGCGTGGTACGCATCGGCCTCGGGCTCGCGTTCGGACTACTGTTCGGCGGACTCGCATGGCTTGCAATTGCCGCCATCTTGCCGAAATGGCGCCGGTTCAGCGAGAATGGAAGCGGGGAGTTCGCCACGCCGGTCAACGGCGCGGCGATGGGGGAGGAGAGGCGGATTGGCTGAAGTGCTTTTGGCAGGCTACATAGGGTGCGGAAATCTCGGCGACGACGCGATCATGCTGGGCTACGCCGAGGAACTGCGCAAGCACAACGTGGAGGCCCGGACGACGAGCGGTCGCCCCGAGGAGACCAGCCAGGTTCACGGAGTTTCCGCGATCCCGCGTCGCAGCATGGCGGCGTTCAAGGAAGCCCTTGCCGAGGTGGACGCCCTTGTGTTCCCCGGCGGCAGCATCTTCCAAGACTCCACCAGCGTGCGGAGCGTCTTCTACTACGCCAATCTGGTGAAGCTGGCGAAGAAGGCGGGCAAGCGCGTCATCCTCACCGGGCAAGGCGTGGGCCCGCTCCGCACCGGATGCGGACGGAGCCTCACCGCGCGTGCGTTCGAATCGGCCGATTACATCGCCGTTCGCGACCCCGCCAGCAAGGAATTGTTGCAACAAATCGGCGTCAAGCGGCCGATCGCAGTGACGAGCGACAGCGCGTTCTTGCTGGAGCCTCCGCCCATGGGCGAAGACACCGCCGGGTTCAACGTCGGTCAAATGCGCACGGTCGGCGTCGCCCCGCGACCCCTGGGCAAAGGGATCGACGTCGTCGGACTGATGGGCGAGTTCTGCCGCATGCTCTTCCAGAGCGGCACGATGCCGGTGCTCATCAGCATGGACCGCGAGCACGACGTCGCCCTGATCCAGGCGATCGAAGACCGCGCCGGGGGCAAGATTCCGGATATCCGCAAGGTGGAATCTCCCACCGATATCCAGCGGCGGATGGCCCGGATGGACTCGGTGGTGGCGATGCGCCTCCACGCGGGAATTCTCGCCGCGACCGTCGGCGTACCTTCGCTTATGTTGGCTTACGACCCGAAAGTCACGGCCTTCGCACGTTCGCTGGACATCGGTCATCCGGTTTCGCTGGAAAAACTCACCCCGGCCCGCCTCTTTGATCTGTACAATAGCTTCGCGAAGGATCGTTCGCGCAGTGCGGCGGTCGTCGCCCAGCGACGCGACGAGTTCCGGCAGTCGGCGGCACTCACCGTGGCGCGGGTGGCCGAACTCGTGAACGCAGGGACGCGTCGAAGTTAGAGGCATCGACATGATGGGAGGGAATGGGCCGAGGCGTTGCCTGGGCGCAGTCAGCGGTTGGCTGATGGTGATCGGAGTGGGTTCGGCGCAGGTGCCGATCCTGCGCTGGCCATCGTCGGTGCCGTTCCCGAGCAAAGCCGGCGCGACCACCGCGCCGCCTGGCGTGATTTTGGACGCCAACGCCGCCGCGATGGTCGCCCGCGCGAAGGAGCAAGTCGCCCAGGGCAAGCTCGCCCCGGGAAAGCTCGGCGCGAGCAAGAGCCCCACCAATCCTGGGGGCGAAAACCCTGCAGGCGGCATGTCCGTCGGAACGCCCGATGACCCGGCGAGCGCCGCAACAAACGCCAAGCTCCCCATCGGCGCTGGTCGTACGAAGGCACCAACACCGCGGTCGCTCACCGGCCTCTTCAACCAGCTGGTGACCAACCGCCTCGATGTCAGCGGGCGACGGGTGCTGTCCGTCCACCGTCACG
Source organism: Fimbriimonadaceae bacterium (assembly GCA_033763535.1). Taxonomy (GTDB): domain Bacteria; phylum Armatimonadota; class Fimbriimonadia; order Fimbriimonadales; family Fimbriimonadaceae; genus Fimbriimonas. The sequence continues at coordinate 51,327 of JANRKI010000055.1, forward strand.
ACGTCCAGGGCGACCGCGAAGCCTTCAACACCCTCAACTACGCGGGCGAGGGCGGGCAGTTCTTTACCAACCAGGGCCAGCTGAGTCTGCGCGGTAAGAAGGTGCTGGGGTTTCTCGACTTCGATATGCAAGTCGCGGACAACCGGCTGCAAGACCCCGACCAGCGCCGCGTCACGCTGAACTTCGAGGGGCACCCCTATCGCATGGCGGTCGGCGACATCAACGGCTCGCTCCTCAATACGAATGAGTTCTCTCGATTCTCGCGCACGTTGCAGGGCGTCATGGGCGAATACCGATTCGGACGATTCGCGGCCAAAGGTGTCCGCAGCCAGACCCGCGGCGCTGCCCGCACGGTCAGCGTGACCGGCAATAACAGCTCCGGGCCGTACTATCTGCAAAGCGGTCGCATTCGGCCTGATACGTTGGAGGTGCGCGTGGATGGGCAGGAGATGCGCATCGGCGTGGACTACGAACTGAACGCGGACCTCGGCGCGATTTCGTTCCTCAACCGCATCATTCCGCCGACCAGCGTCATCGTGGCGACCTACGAATCGGCCGCATTCAACGAGCAGCGCGGCACGATCCAGGGGTTCGGCTTCGCGTACGATCTCGGCCGATTTGGGCGGCTCGGATTTTCGCAGGTGGAGCAAGTCGGCTCCGGCGTCTCGCAAAACAACTCGAAAGTCGAGCTCTTTCAGGGCGGCGGCAACCCGGCCGTGCCGTACGATCTGGACTACGAGCCGACCCCCGGAACGGTCCAAGTGCGGGTTGGCACCATCTTGCAGGTCCCGGGTGTCGACTACACGTTCGACACGACCTACCCCCGCCGATTCTTCTTCACGCGCTACATCGATCCGAACCAGACGATCAGCGTGACGTACCGGCCCACCGTCATTCAGACTGCCGTCGGCGACCGCCGCGTCACCGGTTTTGACTGGCGGATGCCGTTTCTGAAGCGGACCCAGCCCGATGTTCCGCTGACCGAAATCGGCATGATCACCCTGAGCCAGGCCGACGGACGCGCACTCGGCGGCAACGGTGCCACGGCACGCGGAGCCCGCCTCGACTATCGCAACGCCGGTCTCCGCGTCAATGCGAACGTGCGCGACGTACCGCCCGGATTCGTCACCGTCGAGTCGCGCGGCTTTGCGCGAAATGAGCGCGCCAGCGAGGTCGGCCTGGAGTACGGACGCGGGGCCTGGAGCGTCAACTCCAGTCTGTCCAACAGCAGCGTGGCGACGCGGGCCTCCATCGGCAGCGACGCCCTTACCATCGGGCGCTTCACCACCGCAAACGTCGGGGTTCGGTACGCCGAGCCCGACGGTTTTCGGTGGGGGCTCACGCAGTCCCAAAGCCGTAGCCGCCTGACCGACGAAACGCGCGTCGACACCACCACGCTCTCCAGCGAGCGCCAGTTCGGACGCGTCGGGCTCACGTTGGCCTACGATCGCCAGATCGGACGAGGGCCGGTGAACACCAATGGACAAGTGGCCCTCGGCCGGGTCGCGCTCGACACCCTGCGGTCGGGCATCAACTGGAACGCCGGGTCAAATCTAACCCTTTCCTCGCGGTTCGGCGTCAGCAGTATCGACAGCCCGAGCGGGCGCGGGCGTGGAAACGACACCTCCATCGGGGCGGAATGGCGGCCGAACGGGGCGGTCGCCATCACGACCAGCTATACCGATTCCAACAGCGGAAGCCTCGCGACGCTCGGCGGGCTCAGCCTCGGTCAAGGGTTCGGCTACGGCGGTAACGGCTTTAGTAGCGGCGGATTAGGCGATACGCTAAACGCGGGCCAAACCACCGTCCGAACGTTGCAATCCACCGCCGCATTCCGCGTGTCCGATCGCTTTAATGTCAATCTGCGCTACTACCAATCGCGCACCAGCGGCGAACTCCTCGCCAATGCCGCCGTCAACGGGTTCGGCGCCGGCCTGTCTTACGATTTAGGCCGCGTGAATCTCTTCACTCTTTCGCTCGACCAAACCGATGGGCGTGCCCTCAATGCGATTGGTGGCGATAATCGAAGTACGTCGTGGGCCGCGTCCCTGTCCGGTAGTCCGCCCGGACGCGTATCGTACAGCCTCGCCGCGTTTGGATTGGTGAGTCGCGGCGGAAGCACGCTGCAAGGCCAGGACTCGCTGACCTGGGACGTGAACCTAAACTACAACCTCAAAGACCGGCAGCGACTTCTCTTCGGACTGACAAACGGACGCTCCATCGGCTATTACGGACAGCGTGAGATGAATGCAATGTTCGGGTACGAGTACCAAATCTTCCGTAATATCGCATTGCGTGGCCTGTACCGGGTCCGCGATATTCGGAACGCGGACTCCTCGCTTACCTCGGGCAACTACCGTTCCCGCGGGTTCGACATCGAGTTGACGTTCGACTTCTAGACCGGGCGTTTCCCGAATTGCCACGTTTCGTTGGCATCGCGTCGACCGCGCACCAACACCCGGTAGTCCTCGCTCGTAATCGGTTGCGAAAGCGCCGTGGCGATCGAGTTGTGGGTTTCGGTTGGCGTCGATACCGGATCCAGAAACTGGATAAACGCCTCCGGGCGTTCGTGTATCGCGTGCTGATACCGAATCGCCACCGGTACTAGCGACGCCTCCGGGACCTGACGTTGAACGAAGGCGAGTGACTTTCCGAACGGGAGTAGTTCCGGCGGTCGGTGGAGCGTCCCTTCGGCGAATAGCAGCAAACTCCGGCGTTGCTGTTGCATAGCGCGTACGGTTTTGCGAAGCGTCGCCGCCCGAATATGGGCGGATGCAGCCGGAAACGGCAGCCCGCCGACCTTGCCAAAAAGCGGAAACACGTGGTACTCCGCAATCCAGTCGAAGAACGGAACCTGCAGCGCGGTCAACGCTAAATACATCACGTAACCATCATGCCAGCCGTGGTGATTCGGCACCACAATCCATGGTTGTGGAATATCGTATCGCGGCGGTTGCCACCAAATCGTGTGAAACGCGCGGCGTGATGCGTTCCGAATCAATGCGTCGACGCCCCAACCGATCATTCCATTGACCTGGGCTGGGTTCCGCTTTGCATCAGCCATTACAGCAGTCCGTCTTGTTGCAGCCGTTGTTCGACCAGTTCGGCCCCGATGAGTACCATCGGCAAACCGTTCCCGGGAGTCGTACTCGCTCCGACGTAGTACAGGTGCTTTAACTTCTGGTCCCGATTCGAAGGTCGGAAGCACACGCTCTGCATGAAGTCATGGCTTAGGCCGAACGTTGCCCCCTTATCCAGCCCCAGCATGCCGCCCCATTCGTGCGGTGACCACACCTTGCGCCCGCGAATATTGCCTCTTCGGAACGACGACTCGCGTTCTAATCGCGTAAACGCGCGGTCAATCAACGTTTCTGCGTCGGCATCGGTAAACGGATGGTCCAGATTCGGGCAGGGAATGAGTAGGTACAGGTTTTCGTGCCCCGCCGGCGCCTTCGTCCGATCCGTCTTGCTACTGATCGCCGCGTAGTACGCCGGGTCAGTCGGAATCTTGCGTTGGTGAAAAATCTCATCCAGATTCTGATGAAAGTCCGCCCCGAGCGAGATATTGTGGTGAAGTAATTCCGGAATTTCACCTTCGTAATCCAAATAAACCGTCAGTGCTGAACACGAGTAGCGGCGATTCTGGTGCGGTCGCCCAAGAAGCTGCTTCTCCGTACTGGGTAGATCCATGTTCGAAATGACGGCGTCGGCTCGCAGCACTTCTCCGGTACCCAGAGTCACCTCTCGCTCCCGAATCGCGGTGACTTTGGTGTTCAGCCGAATCTCCGCCCCGCGCGCCTGCGCCAACTTGGCCACCGCCCGGGGGAGCTGCACGGTGCCGCCGTCGGGATACCAAATCCCCTCGCCGTACTCCATATAAACCAGCACTCCGTACACGTACGGGGCGTCGTACGGACTGAGACCGAGGTACATCGTTTGTAGACAGAACAGATGATGGAGCCGCGGATCGGTAAAGGTCTTCTCTACCTGTCGCGCCAAGTTGCCCAGCATCTTATGACGCAGCGCTAACCCGAGTGCCTTCGGCGTGGCGAGGTCCAAGACGCTCCGGTAGTTCCGACGAACAAATGCCGGAATCGCCTCGCGGTACAGTTGGCCAAGCTGACCGATGAACTCGGGGTACTTTGACGCGTCCGCATCCCCGCTCATGCGCTGAATGTTGCGCCGCATTTCGGCCATATTGCTCGTGCAGTTCAATCGCGCGCCGTCGGGAAAGAACACCCGGTAGTTCGGGTCGCACAGCGAGATCGGTACGTGGTCCTCAAATCGTTCGCCCACGTCTCGAAACAGCCGTTCAAACGGCTCCAGCATCATCAGCAGGGTAGGCCCGGCGTCAAACGTGCAGTCGTTTACCCGGACCTCGCGGTTTCGCCCGCCGACCTGATCGGTCTGCTCCAGCACGGTCACTCGGTGACCGCGATGCGCCAGGCGAAGGGCCGTGGCCAAGCCACCAAAACCCGCCCCGACAACGATGAAGTGACGCGAAGGCACGGTTCACTCTACACAGGCAAACGCCGGATCAGTAGCATCAGGCCGAAGCACATCGCCAGATGCGCGACCAACACCACCCATCCATCCCGCGCCCGCTCGGCCTCCGCCGAATCCTCGCCTGACTCTCTCTTATGCGGTGAATGAAGCAGGTGCGCGCCAACCGTCGCTGTGATCCACCAGCCGAAGAGGTTTCGCCACGGGGCATCGCCCGGCAAAGGGCCCGCCGGGTTCCAGGTCCAGTACCGCAGATCGTGAACCATTACCGGCTCCATCACCAGATCCACGCCCGCCGCCAGCACGCCCGCGATCCAAGGGTTGCGCGTCGCCCGGAGCGCGGCCAGCGTCACCATCAGCCAGGCGAACGGCAGGGCCAGCGGAAACCGGAGCCCGCCCGGCAGTTCCACCGTCGGCCACCACGCGTCGCTGTAGCGGTAATGCCCGAACGGCCAGCCCGTGTAGAGACTGGCGATCTCCGCCCCCGCTCCGGCCATCATCGCCAGGCCGGCGCGCGCGAGAAACGCCCGATCCGCTACCCCGTGATCCATCCGCCGCGGCCAAACCGTCGCAATCGCGAATCCTAGGGTCAGAAGCGAGGCGATCGGCGCGATCGGACCTGGGTTCAGCCGCAGCCCGCGGCTCAGCGCCGTCCCGACCAGCGAAAACGCGACGAGCCCCAGGTACACGTTTCGCGGACTCCCGGGCAGGGTCATGGGCAGAGGCATCGTCGGCATGGCGCGGTGCTATACTCTACGTTCTCGCGGAGAGATGGCTGAGTGGACGAAAGCGCCCGCCTGCTAAGTGGGTAGGGGACCAAAATCCCCTCTCGGGTTCGAATCCCGATCTCTCCGCCACCCTCTTCCCCGCGCCTCCGCCGGAAACCCTCGTGACGTAAAACCGGGACACCAGATCGCGTGACGCGCATAATCCGGACCCGAAGCAACCCCCGACGCCCTGCATACTCCGAAGCGTCATCATGAAAAAGTTTCTTCTCATTGGATTCGTTGGATCGCTCGCCGTCATGGCGAACGCGCAGGCCTACCGCGTCGACGGCTTTAAGAGCTCGGGCGTGCAAAATGGCGACCGACAGTTTCTGAGCACCGGGTTCACCGGCAGCTCGGTCAAGTTCGACCAAACCAACATTGGCTTCTTTGGCGACGGCACCCTCCGCACCGGCGGCAAGAGCTACGGCTGGAACGACAACGTGCCCCGCGACGTGGACGGCAGCAACAAGCACCTGCTGAACCCGGACCGCGGCGACAAGGCCACCGCGTTCAGCGGCGAAGCCAACGGCACCGCCAAGCTCAGCGAAGTCTTCGGCCAAAACAACCTCGGCTACCTCATGGATAGCGAAGACAGCGCCGTGTGGACGCTGGACCTCAAGTACCGCAACGGTGGCTTCATCACCGCCAACGGCGGCGTGGACCCGGAACTGCTCCTGATGGAGCGCGGCGCCAACAGCAAGCTCGGCGTTCGGGCCATCCTGGATAACGGCCAGTACAGCAACTCGTTCATTCTCGACTTCCGCACCGACAAGAACGGTATGGCGGGCAAGACCGACTACTCCATCGATACGCTGGAGATCAGCGGCGCTCAGCCGGTGTCGGCCATCGGTCTCGGACTCACCGCGTTCAACCTCGCGGCGGGCACCAAGGTCTACGGCTACCAGTTCTTCGTGAACCAAAACTCGGGCGCCAACTTCAACGGTCCGGACTTCATCGGATTCGTCGCCGCCCGCACCGCGCCGACCCCGGTTCCGGAACCGACCAGCATGGCGATGTTCGGCCTCTCCGCCCTCGCGTTCTTCCGACGCAAGCGCAAGTAAGCCGAGTTCGGCTCCCATCTCTCCGCTGCGGGGCGAGGCCGTTTGGTCTCGCCCCGCCTGCTTTTTCCGTTCTTCCGGAACCACGATAGATCCGGTACCGTTAACACAGATATGAGCGCCCGAAGCCTCCCCCGCTGGATCGCGTGGGTCTTCGTGTGTCTCACGCTCTGGATACCGGCGACGTCCGGCGCGTGCGAACGTCATGCGCAACCGACGGGCTTCGGGTCAGCATGGGTCGCGTCCCCGGTGGATATCCCGGTAACGCAAGCAATGGCCGGGCACCCATGTTGCCAACCAGCGCGGCCTGAACCCGTCCCGACCTGCTGCGCCGTACCCCGCGAGATCTCGTCCGCCGATGACTCCGCGTGCGGATGCCAGGTCGCGCCGGTGGATGAACCAACCGCCGAACCCGCGATCCTTGCGCCCGTCGTCGCCGATGCGGCCCTCGCCATCCTCGCGCCGCCGCGCCACTTCGCCATTCCGAATGCGCGTCCGGTCCGGACCGGCGTTTTGGGCCCCGGCCTCCTCTCTGGCAGTCCGCCCCTTCTCAGCGCCGACGCTCCCCGCGCCCCGCCCGCTTCCACGATCCGCTGACCTCGCAACCCGCCGAGCGTTCCCGTCGAACTCGGCCTCGCGAACGTCGCTCCTTGCCCTTCAAGGCCCGCGACCAAAACCCATGGCGATCGTAACTTCCCTATTCACCAGCCTTTTCTTATCATCGTCCGTTCCTGCGCTTCCGAGCGCCGGAACCCTCCCTGCCCAAGCCGCGCGGACCGCCCCGGAAGTCCGCGTCGGCCCGTACCGCGTCATCCTGCGCGTCCCCGAAGAAGGGATCGTCGCGGGTGAAGAGCTCGACCTCGAATTCCGAGTCGAAGACACCCGCGCCAAGGACCCGGTCGAACCGGGCTTCAAGGGCGTCGCAGGTATCCGTGCCGCCGGCGTCGCGACCATGCCGTCCATGGCTGGAATGCCCGCGATGCGACCGCGAATCCACCGCGAGGGCGTTCCCGGCGATTACGGGTGCGAACTGTTCTTTCCCCACGGCGGCGAGTACCAACTCGTGCTGTCACTAGAGATCCCGGGCGACCAAGTCCGAACCGCTACGTTTCGCCTGAACGTGTCGGACGAGCGCGCGGGCGGCCCCGCCCGTCCCGCTCCTTTCCGGCTCCAAGTCATCGATTGGCCGAGCCAAGCGCGTGCGGGGGAAACCCAAGAACTCCAACTCCGCGTCATCGACCGATCACAAAATCGATCGGTGCGCGAGTTTGATGTCGCCCACGAGCGCAAATTCCACCTGCTGGTAGTCAGCGAGGACCTCAGCTGGTTCCTGCACGAGCATCCGCAAATGTCCGCCGGAGGCCTCTGGTCGATCCCGCTCACGCTTCCGTTTGCCGGCCGATACTGGGTGTACGGAGACGTCGCCCCCGCCGGACGCGGCTCGCAAATCGTGAGCAATCAGATCACGGTCGCCGGCCCGGCGCGAAAACCGGCATCGCTCGCGCCGAAGGCTCGCGATATCCAAAGCGGCATCGTCGGCACGCTTAAGCCCGTCGAACCGATCACCGTCGGAAGGTCGGCCATCGTGGAACTAACTCTCCGCGATGCCAACACCGGACAAGCGATCGGCGATACGCAACCGTGGCTGGGCGCCGCCGGACACCTGATGATCTTCCACCGCGACGGAAAGACGGTGGTGCACAGTCACCCCGAGGAAAGTGACCTTTCGGCGCGACTCGTTCGGAATGGTCGCCTGCGTTTCACGGCCCGTTTCCCGCGGGCGGGGATGTACCGCGCGTTCGCCCAGGTGCAGCGCGCCGGCCGCATCGAAACGTTCGGCTTCGGCATGGAGGTCGCAGAATGATTCTCTCGGCCATCGCCGGAATCATGCTGTCGGCACCGATTGCCGCTGTCCCGATGGCGGAGCTACCCAAGGCCTCGCCCATCCTGCACGAGGCCGACTGTCCCTTCTGTCGGCTCAAACTGGTCCAAAACACGGAGACCGAAGACAACGAAGTCGTGCTTCGCTTCGGCAACAAAAAGATCGAGTACCGGTGTCTGTTCTGCGTCATCAAGGATCAGCGGCGGTACAAGGGCAACCTGGTGGTGTACGCCCCCAGCGAAAAAGTCGGCGAGCCGATCGTATTGAAGCGGACGGACGGCAAGTGGACCGGGCCGGAAGCGGTGCGCATCCTCAACCAGTTCAAATCGCATGGCGATTGCGCCGCCCTCTCTCGCGCGTTCACCACCGAGGCCGCGCTGCTCCGGTACGCCACCGATCGCAAGGTGGCTGATCCTAAGCCACTCACCCTCGAGGCCTTCATTCGCGAAGTGGAGCGGCCAAAATGATCCTCGCGTTGCTCTTGGCCGCGGCCACCGCAGACGGCCCTCCGGAACTGCCCGCGTGGATGCGATCCTCCGCTCCCGATGCGGTCGAGTTTCGGCCGGTCCGCTACCAAGACGCCATCCGAAGCGTTCCCGCCTTTGCGCGGGACATGTACGCCACCAGCGTCGGCCACGCTATCGCGTACGAAGCGATGGAACGGGGCCAGTGGTCGACGATGGAAGACCGGACCTATCGGACGATTCGGGCGGTGCTCAGCGCGCCGCCCCGGTTCGCGGTGGATGAACGTGCGCTGTCGCCTCGATTCTCCCGGAGACAATCGTCGGTCGAACGGGTATTCGAATGGGCCCACGCGCTCCACTTCCGAACTATCGACATCCTTGCCGCCCCCGGTTTGTCGCCATCCGAACGGCGACGCGCGATGGATGCCGCCTGGCGCGAGTACCAAGCCCAGCCGTTTGCCCTCACCGGATTGCCGATGTCGATGGCGTACCTCGATGGCTTTCCGTGGTCCGGCAACTTTCGAAGGCGCTACCCCAAGGTCAATGCCCTGTTCTGGGCCTACCACTGGCTGCAAACCGCCAACTACGACATGCTGTTCGAAACGCCGCCGGCGACCCACCGCCCTCAGTACGAAGTGCTCGGTGCGCAGTACCGTGATGCCGAACTCGACCGCGTGGACCGCGACTTTATGCCGATGATGGCGGAGCAAAGTCCGCGATTCGCATTGGCTTATCCACAGATCGCGAACGCGTTCGACAATTTGCACATGCTGCACGATCAGGTGAACGATCTATACGCTACACCTGGTATGGCACCGGCCGCCCGGGATCGCGAGATTCAGCACGCGATCATCCGCGTGTTGGCCTCCAGTCACGCGGGCGAAACGCCCGGGGAGGCGACAAATCTGGACCTTCACGATCACCGGCATCCCCCCAGCACCCCCGGGATGGGCTTCATGAAAGGATCGGAGGATGATGTGATGTTCATGTCCGGAATGGGCTGGATGGATATGTCCGTCTGCGCCCACTGCTCTGTGCCGTTCGAACCCGATCCGGCCTGGGGTGCCACCGTCACCGCCAACGGCTGGACCATGCGCGTGCGATGCATCATGTGCGCCCGCGACATGGCGTCCGAAACCCCCGGTCGAGCCGTCATCCGCGCTGCGACCGAACAACCGGGGCAAACTCTCGTCCTGATTTCCGATGACGAAGGGAACTGGAAGAGTAATCTCCCCGGCGTACGATTCGTCGAATCCGGCGGAGAGCATCCCGAGTGCCACGCGTGGTCGAAGGCCTTCACGACCGCCGCTGCCGCCGAAGCGTGGCGTCAATCCGCCGGCGAGGACGTTCCGATCCTGGACCTGACCGCGTGGGGACAGCTCAACCGCGGCAAGCCCGAGACCTACCGCAAAATCAATCGCCCGAACCCGTATCGCGACTCCGGAGATGCCCGATGATCCGCGCCAGAATGCTCGCGATTGCGGCGAGTGGCTTGGCCACCGCCCTCGCTGCCGTCACCACCGCGAGCGATCACGGGAACCTTGACAAGGCCCGACCGCTTCGCGTGGAAGACGCATACAGCATCGCGTTCAACAGTCGCGAGTTCCAATCTGGGCTCGAGTTTCGCGGCGGTCGGTCTGCCCGATCGACAATCGCATTCCGGAACGAACTCCAGTTCGGCTACGCGCGGAACGCGGACGTCTCCATCGGCTGGGTCTCAAACCTGGTCGACTCCCGGGGTCGCGCCACCGCCGGCCAACTCGATCTGTCCGGATTCTGGACCTTCCGCCAAGAATCGGTGCGTGGGCCGGCCCTCGGTCTGCGAGTGGATCTGGATGTGCCACTCACTACCGCGGAAGGCAGTTCGTCCCTCGGTGGGCGGGTCCGTGCCATCGCCTCGCGCCACGTCGGGCGTTATGACCAACTCCATCTGAACCTAGATGCCATCCGCGAGGCCGGTACGCGCCGGTCCGGCTCCGGATCGAATCCCGATCGGTGGGCTGCCACCGTCGGTTTTTCGACTCCGGTGGGCTTGCCGTACCGATTCGAAACCACCGCGATCGCCGAAGTCGGGATCGAGCGCGCGTGGCGCGGCGGACCGACGCTTGGCCTCGTGGGCGCCGGCTTCCGGAGGCAGTTCGCGCCGCGTGCCGTGTGGGACCTCGGGGCGCAGTGGGTGCCCGGTTCCCGTCAGACTTGGCGGCTCGTTACCGGCGTTTCGCTGAGCTTTTGACCCGCTCCCGACGCAGCGCGAGTTCCCGATTCCACACGCGTTTCCACTCGTCACTCGTGTGCCATCGAACGTGACCATCCGCGTACGCCACGACTCGCCCGCCCTGAATCGGCGACTCCGACCACAGGAGCACGCGTTCGGCGGGCGGGCCGACCTGCGTGATCGGAAGCCCGCTCAGGCCGGTGTTGTACAGCAACCGCTTGCCCGATTGCATCGGCCAAACCGAATCATTCTTCAGGTACGCCATCGCCGCCGAACGGGCCTGCGCCGTGGAATCCACCGCCGGCAACTTGCCGTGATCACCCTCGTAAATCATGAGGGCTAGCGCGCACTGCTTGGCCATCGATAGCCATTGCGTCTTGTACGCCGCTTTCTTCGCCGTGGCGAACTCTTCGGACATCGGGAAGACCTTGGGCGCAGGCATATCGGGGGCGGCCGTGCCGGCTTCTGGCGGTTCCGGCTCGCGTAACTTTGCCTCCAACGCCACCAGTTCCGGCTTCGTCATGTTCGGCTCCGGACTAAATGTGGGCACCGCGCTCGGGTTCATGAAACTCTCGCGGAACCGAAACGGCGGCATCTTGCTGCCCGACGGTGATGCCTGGAGCATCGCCGTCAAATCAAACGTGTAGGCGCGGACCAACTTGCCCGGGCTGGCCATTCCCGCCGCAAACTCCGCCGGATCCACCCACGTCGTCGAGATCAACTGAAAAATCGCTTCGCCCTGCGCATCCCGCGATCCCATACTCCCCCGCAAACCCATGAGCATCGGCAACACGGGCTCGGTATACGAAATCCGGATCCCGACGACCGACGCGGGCAATTCGGCCAGGGTGAGCGAACGTGGCTTCGACGTCAGCGCGTCGGCGGGCGAGATCTGGGCGCTGGCAATGGCGCAAGCGAGGAGGGTGGTGACAACGGCCATGCGGCGCATACCGCATTATCCATCG
>JANRKI010000056.1:0-31275 GCA_033763535.1 Fimbriimonadaceae bacterium
CTGACGCTGAGGCGCGAAAGCGTGGGTAGCAAACAGGATTAGATACCCTGGTAGTCCACGCCCTAAACGATGGATACTAGGCGTAGGAGGTATCGACCCCTTCTGTGCCGCAGCTAACGCATTAAGTATCCCGCCTGGGGACTACGGCCGCAAGGTTGAAACTCAAATGAATTGACGGGGACCCGCACAAGCGGTGGAGCATGTGGTTTAATTCGATACTAACCGAAGAACCTTACCCAGACTTGACATCGATGGCAAGCTCCTGAAAGGGAGCCCTCCCCAAAAGGGACCTGAAGACACTTGTTGCATGGCTGTCGTCAGCTCGTGCCGTGAGGTGTACGGTTAAGTCCGCCAACGAGCGCAACCCACGTTCTGTGTTACCAGCGAGTAAAGTCGGGAACTCACAGGAGACCGCCGGTGTAAGCCGGAGGAAGGTGTGGATGACGTCAAGTCAGCATGGCAGTTACGTCTGGGGCTACACACATGCTACAATGGGCGAAACAAAGGGCAGCAACACCGCGAGGTAGAGCAAATCCCAAAAATACGCCCCCAGTTCAGATTACAGTCTGCAACTCGACTGTATGAAGGCGGAATCGCTAGTAAACGCAGGTCAGCTATACTGCGTTGAATACGTTCCCGGGTCTTGTACACACCGCCCGTCAAGTCACCCGAGTTGTTTCTACCCGAAGTCCGTGGCCTAACCGAAAGGAAGGAGCGGCCGAAGGTAGGGGGAGCGAGGGGGACTAAGTCGTAACAAGGTACCCGTACCGGAAGGTGTGGGTGGATCACCTCCTTAAAGAGAAGCACTCCGAAACTGCACTGCAGTACGCGGACATCTCTAGGTCGAAACCAGACGTTTGACTCTCTATGGAACTTTCAAAGTTCAATTAAGCCTCCGTGAGTACTCACGGAGGCTTTTCTCATTTCTCAACCCGCGAAATCTACTCGATCTCGCGAATCGCCTTCGACGGCACCACCACCCCGTTCACCGCCCGAAACAGCTGGTTCCGCTTCGACGACGCCCGCTGCCAACTCACGCTGTTCCCCTGAACCGTGATGCGGTCCGCGTCAATCGCGTTCTTCGCATTCGCAAACAGCAGCAAACTCGGCGAATCCCCCGGCGTATCCAGCACGGTATTAAACCGCACCGCCACATCCAGCGCCCCGAAAATCACCACCGGCGCCCCCCCAAACTTGGGATCGGTTCCCACATTCGTAAACTCGTTACGCTCAATCGTCACGCCTCGCGTCGCGCCCAATTTGCCGTAACCGACCTGAATCCCGCGCTGTACATTGCGAATCTTGTTCCCGGATACCGTCACGCCCTGAATGCCAGAAATCGTCACGCTTTGCGTCGCGGTATCGATCTCGTTGTCCATCACCTGCGCACCTACGGGCAACGTGCCCGGCATCCACGGCGCGTTCTGATTCAGCAGAATCGCGCGGTTCTTCTGGTTCTTGATCACGTTGCGCTTAAAGATCAAGTCCTTCGCCGGCTGCTCCATCTCCTGCTGAGACTTCGGCAAATCAACCACGATCGCACTGCCATCGTTGTCCGTAAACCGACAGTCCAGTACGGAAATCTGACGGCAGTAGTGGTTCGGCTGCTTGTTCTGCTCGATGTCGATCCCGGTCAGGCCGATCTCGCGGAACGTACAGTTTTGGATCGTCACGTTCGTGCCGTCTCCCACCGTAATGCCGTTGCGATTCTTCCGGACCAAACCGTCAAATCGACAGTTACGAACGGTCACATCGTAGTTGTGGCGCACCACCCCGCGCTCGGCATTTCCGTCGCCGATGTATATTCCGTCCCCGCGAAATCCCACGAAGTCGCAGTTCTCGATCGTGACGTTCTTGGTGCCGAGCAGTCGCACCAGGTCGTCGTGCTCCTTTTTGCCCTGGGTATCCGCCTCGCCCCGAAACATCAGATTTCGAATCTGGATGTTCTCCTCGTTCGGCCGCGTCTTCGCCCCTTCGCCGTGAACGGAGTTGATCACGATCATCCCCCCAAACTGACCGCCCACCGTGCGAATCACCGACGCCGGGCCCACGCCCTCCAACTGCGTGTTGCCGTACAGAAACGTGTTGCGAAGCTCAAACGTCCCCGCCGGCACGCGGATCACGCAGCCACTCAGCGTGCGCGCCTTGTCAAACGCGGCCTGAAACGCGGCCGTGTCTTCTCCCGGCGACGCGCTGGCGCCGAATTGCGTCACGTCCAGCACGACGATGTCGCGCGGGGCCAACAGAACGAGACTCAGTGCAGTAAGGATTGGCATCTATGGAATCAGACGCGCGACGACCGCCCCCATGTTGCGCGCACGCAGCCAGCTTCCTTACCGACCGACCCTAACCCAGCCAGCCCCAACCCACCTGGCCCTAACCCAGCCAACCCCGTTGCGACACGGGCAACGCACGGGTACCTTTCCAAGCGTGCACTATCTGACCGTTCAGGACATGCTGTGGCTCAATCTGCAAGTCACCCAGTCCGTTCAGCGCTACCGGTACGCCGATCTGGAAGAAGCCACGTTCTATCAGTACCAGTACGGCCAGAGCACCGACGTGCCCAACCAGGCGGCCCGATTCCTTGGCGGATTCCTCGCGAAGGCCCCCTTCGCCGAGGGCAATGAAGCCACCGCCGTCGTCGCGTTCCACGGATTCTTGGCCCTCAATGGCCACGCGTCGTCGGTCCGAGACGTCGAGACCCTGGTCCGGTCGGGCCACGCTCACGCGGAACCCGGCGATCTCGGAATCCACGCCGTTACCGCGGAGCACGGCGACGATCACGCGCACGACGTCGCGTCGCACCGCCCCACCCGCGCCGTGCTCACCCACATCCTGGATGAGCTCTTGCCGAACCGCGCAAATCGCGTCTGATCACACCCGCGCGTCCACGCCGGGAACTCCGTACTGGTGCACCAGTTCACGGATCGTGGCGTCCAGCGCGTCGTAGTCCGTCGGCTTCACCGCGTATCGCGTCGCCCCAAGCTCCGTGGCATGCCGCACCGCATCGGGCGATTCGTCGGAACTGAACACCACGATCGCCGACGCCTCAAACCGTTCGCGAATCCGCTGCAGCACGGTAAAGCCGTCAATCTTCGGAATCTTGAGGTCCAAGAGCACCAGCCGCGGGGCATCCGGCATCGCGGCGATCAGTGCCAACGCCTCGGCCCCATCCCGTGCCACCACCACCGGATCTGCCTCTGCCCGGCGCAGTGCCCGCAACACCAACGCCTCGGTGTCCGGGTCGTCCTCGACGAGAAAGATCACTCGCTCGCCACCCATACGGGAGTTATAGTCTGCGCCGAGGAATTTCGCCACGCGCAAGAATGCGCAAATAATGTCGCTTTTCAGGCGGTCGCAGCCGAACTTTTGGAGCGGGTGACCGGATTCGAACCGGCGACATTCTGCTTGGGAAGCAGACGCTCTACCACTGAACTACACCCGCCGACGGCTGAGATTTGGAGCGGGTGATGGGAATCGAACCCACATCGCAAGCTTGGAAGGCTCGAGCTTTACCACTAAGCTACACCCGCGTCGAAAATCCAGTTTACCGCTCAATCGCGCACATCGCGCCACAGCCAGCGCAAGGCGGTCGGCAATGTCGCCTCGCCGTGCTGATTGCTGTGGAACCCGTTCCCCGGCTGCCACACCATGTCATATCCCTTGTATCGCAAGGCTCGCTCCATCTGCAGATTCGCCAGCCACCAGTTGCCAAACGGGTTGTCCAGGTCGTTCTTGCCGTCCTGCAGCCACACGCGGATCGGCTTACGGTCTGTCTTTCGAATCAGCGATGGGTAATCGTCCCCGCCCATCGTCTCCCCGTGCAGCTTCGCCAAATCCACGTAGCTCCCGATCCAACTCAGTACTTTGTGGAAGGCGTCTGGCCGATTCCACGCCACCGTAAACGCACAGATCGCGCCGCTGCTACTCCCCGCAATCCCGCGCGATTCCGGATCTTTCCGCAGGCGGTACGTTTTCTCCACTTCCGGAATGATCTCCTCCAGCAGCATCCGGCTGTACCGATCGCTCAGCACGTCGTACTCGTAGCTGCGCGTCTCCGATCCGTCCGCGCGCTTGCCGGGCCGCAGAAAAATCGCGATCGTCACCGGCATCTCCCCCCGGTGAATCAGGTTGTCTAGGGCCGTCGGCCAGTAACCTTTCGCCCACTGCCCGTCCTGAACCACCATGGTGCAAGCCGGCTCCGTGCCGTCGTACTGCGCCGGAACGTACACCCACCATTCGCGCGTCACCCCTTCAAACACGCGGCTCGTCCAGTTCGGCATCGCGATCACCTTGCCGACCGGCACCCCCGGCTGCGGCCGAGTGTCCACGTCCTTAAGGTACGCCTCCAACTGCCGCGGCTCGCCCACCAGTTTTCCGTCCACCCGCGCCTGCAAGAGACACCCCAAGCCCGGATTCAGGTTCGTGGCCCCCACCCAAAGGTCGGTATCGCCCACCCGCGAGAGGTCCACCGCGAACTCCTGCCCGCTCGCCTCAATGCGCACCTGCTTCGCCGCCGCCGCCCGCACCGCAAACGCCGCGTCGAGGTCCCGAACCCGCACCTGCGTCACCTCGAACTTGCCGAAAAACGCCTCCACCGCCGCCCGATCCTCTGCCCGCAGGCCCAACTCCCACCGCTGGCGAAACGTCCACGGCGTCATCGGCGTGGCCTCCGGCGTTTGCATTGCGAGGCAGGCAACGATCATCGTCGGCAACATGCCGACACTCTAGCCGGTTTCGTCGTCCGTTTGTAGCCTTCGCAAACGACTTTCGATCAGCCGCACCATCTTCGCCGTCGAATCCTCGTCAAGCCCAATCTCGTCGACGCGCCCGAGTGCCTCCGTCACCGCCTGCACGATCTTGCCGACTGCGCGCCGCATCGCCAACTCGCTCACCCCCAATCGCACGCCGCTCTCCACCAGAAATCGCGCCGAGAACCGGTCGTCCTTGCCGAAAAGCGGTAGCGCCATGCGGTCATCCAGCGCGTACGGTGCCGTACTCAGCAGGTCGTACAGCGGACTCACCCGGACCGTATCCGCCCAGAGCAAGCTGACGTTCTTCGCGTGCAGATCCCCATTGCCGATCGCGTACGAGAACGTGTATAGCTGCATCGCTCGCAAGGCCGCCAATTTCGGTGCGTCCGCAAACTGCGAGACGGCTTGCACCAGCCGTTGGTACGTCACCCGATACTTGAGCGCGGGGGCCACGTTCAACAGTTGGCATCCGTCCTCTTGGTGCCGCTTCACAACCTTGCCGCCCTGCACCTGCCGATCGAACCGCGTGACCAAAAGGCCGCGTTCTCCGTGCCGGTCGGTCACCACCTTTGCCCGGTTTACGTCAAGTCCGGCCCGCGCCGCCACTCGGAGCCAAAACATTTCGTTCTCCACCAATCGCGGAAACCGCTTCGGGCTCAGCTTCAGGATCGCCGAAGGCACGTGCCGAAGCCGCACCCCGAACGCCACCGTTGCGGCCGAAATCTTTTCTTGCACTCCGGGCAGCGCGGCGTCGTCCCCCATGACTCGGTCGCCGTAAAACAGGTCCCAAAAACTCGCGTCCCGGAGTTCCCCCTCAAACGCCCGCGCGACCCCGGTCGGACCGTCATCGCCCGGGATCACCGCCACGTCGCCCACCGTGTCCCACCCCACGCGATTCAACAGTTCCAGCGCGTCATCGCGCGATCGCGCCGAGTCCAACAACATCTCCAATCGCGCCCCTTCCGGAAGCAGGTTCAAGAAGAACGGGGCCGGCTCACTCTCGGTGAACGACCTCGGCTCGGGACCGATTGCCGTCGAAAGTCGCCCGCGCGCCAACGCAACGTCCGGGTCGTACTCAAACCGAATCCCGCCGTCGAGCCGAGTCATGGTGGCGACCCGCGCGTCGCCCTGAAACACCCGGCTCGGATTCATGCCCCGTCACGCCGGATCGGTTGCAGGGTCAGCTCCAGCCCCAGCGTATCCGCGAGGGCGAGCAAAATCGACAGGCGCAACGTCGGCTTGCCCGCCTCCGCCGCCACCACCGACGGCTTGCTGCATTCGGCCAAATCTGCCAATTCGGCTTGCGTCATCCCCAGTGCCTTCCGCCGCCGGACCAACGCCCGTCCCAACTCTTTCGCATTCATAAAGTCAACGATCATGGATATTATGGCGATTGCGGGCCAAATTTCTCCCGATCCCCACCTCAAAATTCAATGTTCGTTGACTTTTCCGCCGCGGAACCCGCACGCGTGCGACGAAATCTGGAAAAAGTTAACGATCATGAACTTTTCGGCACCTCAACCGGCTCCGTGCGGACCGCCTTCGAGAGGTGCACCAGCAGCAACGCCCAGCCCGCCTCCGCAAACATCGCCACCATAAACTGCACGGTGCTCGGCATCGCGTACACCACGCACACCGCCGGAATCCAGAAGCACCACGCCGTCAGCGTTAGCGAGATGTACCGCTCCGCCAGCTCGCCGCTGTGAAACCGTGCCCGCGTGCGCCGCCATTCGTACCGATCGCCGTGCAGGGCAAACCCGATCACGCTCAACGGCATCGACACCAGCGGGGTGAACATGAACATGTCGATCATCATCTTTTTCAGCACCGTCGCCACATCCACCGAGGTGCCGAACGCCTTCGCCAGCGCTGCGTAAAGCAGGTCAACCGCGATGCCGATGATCCCGAAGAGAACGGCCAAAAACGGCAGGTCCCGCCGCTCAACCGTCGGCATGCCGGAGGCAAGCTTCGCCAGTTCCGGAATCAGCAGGCTGGCGATGATGTTGGCGAGCGCCGCCCCCGCGATGCCGCCCGCCACCTTGGCCGCCGTCAACGCGTCAATCAGCCGCTGGATGATTCCGAACTGGTAGTAGCCGACGCCCAGCAACAACACCGCCGCCAGCGTCAGGCCGAACGGTTGCGCGTTTGCGCGCAACGCCTCCACGCCATCGGTTAGGCGGTGACGCGCGATCCGGGCCTCCGTACGAACTCCGTCATCCACTCGCCAAGCGCTTCCACCCACTCCATCGGACACGCATTGTACAGACTCGCCCGCACGCCGCCCACGCTTCGGTGGCCCGCCAGCCCGACCATCCCCTGCGCCTCCGCTCCGGTCAAGAACGCACGCGTCAGCTCGGGACTCGGCAACCGAAACGTCACGTTCATCCGGCTCCGCGCCCAGGGCCGGGCGTGTCCTTCGAAAAAACCTTCCGATGCGTCGATGATTCCGTACAGCCGTTCACTCCGCGCTACCGCCTGCGCCTCCAAATGCGCGATCCCGCCGACCGATTCCCAGTGCCGCAAAACCTCGCGCAGCACGAAAATCGACCATGTCGGCGGAGTGTTCAACAGGGACCCCGCCTTCGCGTGCGCGCCGTAACGAAAGTACTCCGGCACATCCGCCCGCTCGTCGGCCATGAATTCGCGCTCGATCACGACCACGGTCACGCCGCTCGGGCCCAGATTCTTCTGCGCTCCCGCGTACGCCAGCCGGTACCGAGACCAGTCCAACCGACGGGTCAAGATGTCCGAACTCATGTCCGCCACCGCCGGCCGGTCCGGATCTTCGCGCGTCTGCACGCCCTGGATCGTTTCATTCGTCGTCATGTGACGGTACGCGCACTGACCACTACGGTCGTCCCCACCAAAGTCGTCCCCGTCGGACGGCGACCACGATTCGCGGTAGTCCGGCGCGCCGACCGTCCGCCGCCGTACGCGGTCACCGTGCCAAGCCCGCGCCGCTTCGTACGCCTTCTCGCCCCAACTGCCGTTCACCACGTACGCGCCGGGGCCAAACTGCATCGCGATCTGCCCAAACTGCTGCGTTGCCCCGCCCTGCATCAGCAATATCTCGTGCGACTCCGGCACTGCCAACAGCCGCCGCAACCGCTCGCGGGCGTCCGCGTGAATCGCTTCGTACTCCGGACTGCGATGGCTCAGCTCCATCACGCCAATTTCCGCATCGGCATATCGAATGCCGCGCTCCAGTGCCGGAAAGATTTCGACCGGCAATGCCGACGGTCCCGCCGAAAAGTTGATCACGCGACCGCTCACGTCGTAGAGGTTACCGAGACGCACGAAAATTTTCTCGGAAATCACCGGTTCTTAACCATCCCTTAATAATTGCTTTGCTACGCTATACACCTAGGCAGACAAAGTATGTCGATGCGCTCTCAAGACAACCTCACCGCGGCCAATCTCCTGCGTGGCAACACCCCCATCCTCGTCCTCGCCATCCTGCGCGACGGCAAGGCCCACGGGTACGCCATCGCCTCCGAAATCGCGCGCCGCTCCGAGAATGCCTTGGAGTTCAAGCAAGGGACGCTCTACCCGCTCTTGCACGAACTCGAGCGCGATGGCCTCATCGTCAGCGAGTGGGAGATTCCGGAGGGTGAACGACCGCGACGCGTCTACACCATTACCGAAACCGGACTCTCCGAACTGGATAAACGCCTCCGGGCGTGGCAGAAGCTAAGTCATGCGGTCATCCGCGTGACGGGAGTGTCGCTTGATGAACCTGCTCCAGAGAACTGACGTCCCGCCGACCTCAATCCCGCGCGCGCTCCCGCCGTCCGAGGACGCCATCCAGGACTACCTCGATCGCCTCGTCGCCCCGCTCATCGGAACCGTGCCAAACGAGGAGCGATGGCGCCTGCGCGAAGAAACCCGGTTCCACCTCGAACGGCTCCGCGATGACTACGCGGCGGAGGGCCGAACCGACCGCGAAGCCGGCCAACTCGCCATCCGCGCCTACGGATCGGCAAGCGAAACCGCCGACCGATTCATCGAGACCTGGTTCCGCAAGCAACCGATCGGCCCGCTCGCCGCCCGACTCGGCCATGCCAACAGCATCGCGTTCGTCGCCTTTGGCCTCGCCGAGCTGCTGTGTACGGCCCTGATGATGAGTCGCATCTACCTGCCCAGCGCCTCGGTCTGGAAGTACGCGATTAACCCGGCCACCTTCCACGAGTTCATTCCGCGCGAAGTGCCGGTGCCCGAGCTGACGCCGCTCTACCTGCTTACCGTCATCGCCGCCCTCGTCTCGCCGTGGATCGCCGGCGCCGTCATCGGCCTGCGGGTCCCGCTCCGCGCCGGACGCGCCGCCTACCAGGGACTGCTCCCGTGTATCGTGTACAGCTTTCTCGCCGGCCT
Source organism: Fimbriimonadaceae bacterium (assembly GCA_033763535.1). GTDB lineage: Bacteria > Armatimonadota > Fimbriimonadia > Fimbriimonadales > Fimbriimonadaceae > Fimbriimonas. The sequence continues at coordinate 9,126 of JANRKI010000056.1, forward strand.
CGTGACGCTCCCCAGTAAAGAGCTGGCCGCGTTCGCCGTCCTCCAACTCGCGTACTGGCTTCCGGCCGGCATGCTGAGCGCCCACTTCGCGATGCTGTGGCAACGCGATCGCCGCCGCCGGGCCGAAGAGGTGCGCGCATGAACCGCGCCTTCACCGTCCTCGAACTCATGATCGTCATCGCGATCATCGGGCTGATCTCCGCGATCCTCTTGCCCGTTTTCGCCGGATCAAAGCTCGCCGCCCACCGCGCCGTTAGCATCAGCAACGTCAAGCAGATCACGCTCGCCCAGTTCCTCTATCTCGACGACAACGATGGCGCGGTGGCCATCAATCGGGACTGCCACCTCACCATCGAGGGCCGGTTCGATCAGGCGCCGTGCCGCGATGGGCGCGCCTACCGAGGCTGGATCGATCTCACCGTGCCGTACGTGCGCAACTACCAGGTCTTCAAATCGCCCGCCGACGACGTGGAGGCCATCCCGCTGCCCGAAGGATCGCGCGATAGTCTCGGCAATCCCATCCGCGACGGCATCATGTGGGGCCTACGCCCGGGCGGACGCGTGATCGGTGGCGAATACCGCACCAGCTACGCCCGCAACAACAACTGGAGCAATAACGGCACTTACACCGCCCGATTCTTCCAGGCGGAACACCCGTCGACCCTGATCCTCATCTACAGCTTCGCCGCCAATTCCGGCGCCGGTGCCCGCGCGCAAGAGGGCGTCACCGGAAGCTCGTTCACCATCGTACGGCGACCAAATGTGCAGGCCAACGCTGGTACCTGCGTGCTCTACAACAGCGTCTCGCAAGAGAACGCGCGCAGCAACTTCTTCACCCAACTGCCGTTCTACGCTCAGGAGCGCGAGGCCTTCCGGCCCAGCAGCGAGCGTTACGGCGGACGCGCCATCTACGGCTTCACCGACGGCCACGCTAAGGCACTTCCGCCCGAAGCGATTCGCGGCCAGTGCGGCTGGGGCTACTCACCGAAAGGAGTGGAAATGGGAAATGACGGCATTCATCCCGACTTTCGGTTCTAAACGATTTCGACCCGCATCGTCCCTTTCGACGTGCGTGATCCCGGCCCGCGCATGCGCGGCGGGAGCGCCCACGACGACAAGACCAAGTTCCGGAGTCGCGGCGGCCACCGCAAACTCCCTCGGCCCGCGTCGCGTAGGCGGCGCATCCCATTCACCCCACTACAAGGTGCCCAAGCATGTTACGACAAAAGCAAGCCTTTACGCTGATTGAACTCCTCGTCGTTATCGCCATCATCGCCATCCTCGCGGCGATCCTGTTCCCCGTGTTCGCCCAGGCGAAGCAAGCGGCCAAGACCTCCACGTCCGTCAGCAACGTGAAGCAGATCACGCTGGCGCAGTTCCTCTACCTCAACGACAACGACGGCACGGTCGCCATGAACCGCGACTGCAACATCGGTCCGCAGGGCCAGCCGTTCAACGTCTTCTGCGTCACCGGACGCGGAATGCGCGGATGGATCGACCTCGTCGTGCCGTACGTCAAGAACTACGGCATCTTCAAGTCGCAGTCCGACGGCGTCCAGCCGGTCCGCCTGCCGGTCGGCACCCTCCACTGGGACGGCACGCCGCTGCAAGAAGGTCTCATCTGGGGCGCGCGAAGCGTCGGCGGGGTCTACACTCCGCTCGGTGGCGACTTCCGCAGCAGCTACGGCCGCAACAACAACTTCGCCAACAACGGCCAGGCCTACACCGCCAACGAAAGCCAACTCCAGTTCGCCTCGACCACCATCCTGATCTTCTCGCACACCGCCAACTCGGGCGCCGGCGCCGCCGGTAACGAAGGCGTGTCGGGCTCGGCCTTCAGCATCGTGCGCCGCGCGGGCGTCGCTCCGGCCGCCGGCACCTGCCAACGCTACCAAGACCCGACCAGCAACGGAACCGGCAACAACCTCGCGAACTTCCTGCCGAACATCCCGACGGGTGGTCCGCAAGAGCGCGAAGGCCGACTCCCGGCCTCCGAACGCTACAACGGCCGCGGCATCTACGGATTCGCCGATGGTCACGCGAAGTCGTACCGACCGGAGCAAGTGCGCGGTCAGTGCACCTGGGGCGATGGCCGAGGCGTGGAGCTGGGGAACGACGGTGCGATTCCGGACTTCCGCTTCTAAACTCGCCGCCGGCCTCGGCCTGCTGGCGGTGCTCGCGATCGGGTGCGGAGACACTTCGCAACCCGCCGACCCGCCAAAAGTGGACCCGAGCCAAGTCAAGTCGCAAGTCGACGAACCCCTTTCGGATCGACCGAATACGCCGGGCAACGACCCGCGCTAACTCGGCCTGAACCGTCCCCCCGCCTGCGTATGCCTTCCGCGGCGGGGGCTTTTCGTCCACAATCCTCCCCGTGGGCGTCACCTACGAACTCCTCGCCGAATGCCCGCACACCCGCGCGCGGCGCGGACGGCTCCACACCCCGCACGGCACCGTCGAAACCCCGTTCTTCATGCCCGTCGGCACCGTCGGATCGGTCAAGACGGTCGGGAGCGAAGACCTGGAGGCGCTCGGTTTTCAGCAAATCCTGAGCAACACCTACCATCTGCACCTGCGGCCGGGTGAAGAACTCGTGCGCCGCTTCGGTGGACTCCACGCGTTCATGGGATGGCAAGGCGCGATCCTCACCGATTCCGGCGGCTACCAAGTGATGTCGCTCAGCGATTCACGAACCCTTACCGAGGACGGCGTCACGTTCAAGAGCCACCTCGACGGCAGCGCGCACTTTCTCTCGCCCGAGCGCGCGATCGAGATTCAGGCCGCGCTCGGAGTGGACATCGCGATGTCACTCGATGAATGCCCGCCGTACCCGTGTACGCGCGACGAGGCCGCCAAGGCGATGCTGCGGACCCATCGATGGGCGCATCGAAACCTCGCGGCTCGCGCCGAAGGCCAAGCCGTCTTTGGCATCGTGCAGGGCGGCGTCCACCTCGATCTCCGCACCGAATCGGCCGCCGCGATCGCGAGTCTCCCGTTCGATGGCATCGCGATTGGGGGTGTCAGCGTCGGCGAACCGACTGAGATGCAGTACCCCGTGGTCACCCACACCGCCCCGCTTCTCCCGCGCGACAAAGTCCGATACCTCATGGGCGTGGGCCACCCGGCCGACATCCTGCACGCCGTCGCGGCCGGAGTTGATATGTTCGACTGCGTGCTGCCCACCCGGATGGCCCGTCATCACGTGCTCTACACCCTGCGCGGAAGAAAAAACTTGCTCAACGCGCAGTTTGCCGAACTCCGCGATCCGGTCGACCCCGATTCCGTCTTTCCCCCGCTGGATCGCTACTCGCCCGCGTACCTGCGGCACCTGCTCAAGGCGAAGGAGCCCCTCGGTGCCCGCCTGATGACGCTCCACAACCTCGCCTTCTACGCGCGGCTCATGGCCGAAATCCGAACCGCGATCGAAACGAGCACCTGGCCGCAACTCGTCTCGCGCTACGATGACGCGTAACTTACGACCGGGTCTTGAGTCGACTCAGCGACTTTTCCGCATCGCGCTTCACGTGGGGACGCGAGTCAGACGCGAGCGGTTGAATGATCTTGATGGCCCGCTCGTCCCCGGTTCGGCTGAGAACGACCGCCGCCATCCGTCGAACATTGCCCGGATCCCCTTTCGGGTCCGGACCGGCAATAATGGGCCCCAAATCCGCAATGAGTTGATCCGACTGACGAGGCGTGTAATTGTGTACGCTCGAAAGCACTGCGAGCACCGTAAACATCGAGATACCCGGCTCGCGCGTCTTCAGTTTGAGCAGGCCGAGCGCGTAGTCCAAATCGGAATCGCTAATCGTGCGCGAGCGCTTCACGGCGTCACCAATCGTTCGGATCTTGAGATAATCCGACTGAGGCAATCCGCCAATTTTTTCGAAACCCGCCGCATCCTCCGCGCGCATCGCCTTTGCGGTGGGCGAAAGTTCCGGTGCCGACTGACATCCGACCGCCAGACCGGCGATGATCACGACGACGCTGAGTAAAGCACGAATTTCCATTCTTGTCCGCTCCAATTCGATGGTCCGCCGATCACGCAAGACCCCGTCGGAGAACGGCTCGCTGCCCACCTTGCCAAGCTTGCTGTTGCCAATTTCGATGAAGCGCAACGTCGTTCCGCCTCACGCAGTTTCATACGACATCATCCGTTGCGCAGTTTCGGACGGCCACGACAATTTTTGAAACGGACGCACGTTCGCTGGCAATCCCACGCGGTCCTCGCCGTGCCCGCGCCCAAGTGGCTCCAGAAGCCGACGCGCTCATCACCTACGCGCGTGCCCCGTCCGGAAACAAGTCGTACTGCGTGACCCGTCCTTGCTCGATCACCGCGATCATTCAGAATTCCGCAATCCCGCGTCAATCATCCCTGAGTAAAGTCGGTCGCGCTCAAGTGGTCGGCGCGAAACTCGGATCGGACCCAAGGTCCCGCGGAAACAAAATCACTCCGGAAACACTCGGACCCAGTGCGGACGAATCGTCCGACGGTAAGCCTCGGCCACGTCGCCCCAAACCGATACGTCTACCCGCGGAACCACGCCACTATCGTCCAATGCCTCCCGTAGCGCCACCCGTACCACCGTCGGCAGCGAGTCCGCTAGGATCGTCAAATCGAGGTCCGAGTACCGCCGCGCCGCACCTCGCACCCTCGAACCGAAGGCATAAACCTCGTACTCCGGAACATGCGCGGCCAAAATCGCTCGCAATTCCGTAAGGTCAGATTCTCGAAGTCCTAAATCGCTCGCTTCCATCGGATCCCCGTTGCCCGACAATCCCGCAAAAACGCCCCCACGACCACCAAGGTCGCCGTGGCTTTCTCCTGGCTGTAGTCGTGAGACGTCGCCACCCGGGCGTCGGCGTAGCCAAGCCAGTCCTCGAGAGCCCCCACCAACTGATCGTGTTCCGCAGCGAGGCGCAGCACCGGCTTCGGCGATTTGGGCGTGTCGGCCAGCCCGAGTTCGTGCACCAACCGTCCCCGGACGGCTTTCTACGTGGCCTCAAATGCCATTTCAAACCGTTGAATCACCGATTCGGTGATCGCCTCCCGGTCCAATCGGGTCAACTCCGGCCGATCCCCGCTGCGGACATGATTTTCCCATTACTCCGCCAGCCCCGCCACCGCGCGCTCCATCTTCTGCCGCGTCGCGGCAATCATCGCATCAGTCTACAAACTCGCACTGCTTACCGTGGCGAAAGGAAACTCATCGCTCACCCCGAACGCGCCGGTCTTTCCGCCCGATTCGCCCATGCCGGATCGTCGTACAATCTGCCGATGGACGCGCCACAGTTAACGCCACCGTTTCGCGAACGACTCGTGGCCGGTGTCCGCGCTCAACTGCCGACCGTAATGGCGATCTACCTCTACGGCTCGGTGGCCGACGCGACCGCCCGTTCGGATTCCGATATCGACATCGCCGTGTTGCTTCCGCCGGGCGAAGCGATTCCGGTGCCGGCGCAGTTTGCGATGGCCGCGTTCGAGGGTTACCCGACCGACTTGATTGACTTACGCCGAGTGGGCGCGATTTTGCAAAGGGAAGTATTGAATAAAGGAATCCGCATTTTTGCTTCCGATCCGCTCTTGGTGGCCATCGCCGAATCGTATCTCTTATCGATCAGCAACGATGACCTATTTCGTATTCAGCCGTACTATGACATGATCCAAAACGAGGTTTTACACCGGCGATGTTGACTGAAATCCTTCTTGGTAAACTGGAATCACTGGACCGAATCATCGCTCAAGTAAGGGCATACCAAGCTCTTGCGCCGGAACTTGAGCAACAAAATCCGTATCTAAGTGAAGACGCGATCCTCATGAACTTGCAACGCGCGTGCGAAGTCGGAATCTCGGTTGCCCATGCCGTTGCCCGCCGCTATCGTTTCGGGGTTCCCACGAACGCGCGGGAAGCGTTTCAACTCCTAGGTAAGCACCAGGTCGTGCCCAACTCCGTCGTGACAAGACTGCAGCAAATGATCGGCTTTCGAAACATTTGCGTCCATGCGTATACCGATTTGGACGAGGAGGTCACGCATTTCGTGATGGAGCATGGACTCGAAGAAATTCGGGAGTTTGTCCGCGCCGCAACCGCGTGGGTAATCCAGAATCCTCACGCCGATGACTCGCCGGAGTAAACCGTCCCCGCGGCACCACGGAGACGTTGGCAACTCGCCCGGCCGCCGATTCATACTTTCCCCGGAGCGCGCGGCAAACCATGGCGAAAGGACGATTCCTCAAAAACGCCGAACGCGCCTGCGCCGGAAAAGCCCGCTACGATTCTCAGGCCGAGGCCGAAGCCGGCTCCGACTACCGCTACGCCGCCTATCGATGCCCGGTCTGCGGAGCTTGGCACCTCACCAGCCGCGGCGCCCCCGAAACGCGCCCGTTCGTAAAGCCCGATCCGCCGCATCGCCCGCTCGGACCGCTCCTCGCCGAGGCCCTGCAACCCAACAAACCACAACCCAACAAACCGCAACCCAACAACACCCAACCCAAAAACACGCAACCCAAAAACACGCAACCCGAAACAACCAACAAGCCCGAGCAGCCCAAACCCTCCGTGCTCCTCGCGCGAGTCGTCCGCGCCGACGTCCGACCCCTGCTCGTCCTCCGCGGAGCCCTTGTCCGCGCCGCTCGCCCCGTGCCGCCGATCCCCCTGACGCCCGAAGACCTCGTCGAAATCGCCCCGGACTCCGCCCCGCCCCTCATCCTGCGCCGCGTCGAAACGCCGCCCGAACCGGGTAAGCACAAGCCGTGATTCTGGTCATCGACAATTACGACTCGTTCACGTACAACCTCGTGCAGTACGTCGGCCGAACCGGGGCCGCCATCACCGTGCGCCGAAACGACCAAATCACCCCGGCCGAAGTCGCCGCCCTCGCCCCGCGCGGCATCATGCTCTCCCCCGGGCCGTGCACTCCCGGTGAATCCGGCGTGTGCCTGCCCATTCTTCGCCACGCCCTCGCCGCCGCCCCCGGAGACCCATTCGCGGTACCCCTTTTCGGAGTCTGTCTCGGCCACGAGGCGATCGGCCAAGTCGCCGGAAGCGCCGTCGTCACTGCTAAGCGGATCATGCACGGCAAGTCGTCGCCCGTCCGGCACGATGGCCTCGGCCTCTTCGCCGGAATGCCTAACCCCTTCGCCGCGATCCGTTACCACTCCCTCGTGGTCCAGCGCGACCGCACGCCGGACGGCTTCCTCGTCTCCGCGACATCCGCCGATGACGACGAAATCATGGGCCTCCGCCACCAAACGCGCCCCATCGAAGGCGTCCAGTTCCACCCCGAATCCATCCTTACCGAACAAGGGTTCCGCATCGTGGAAAACTTCGTCGCCCAGGTCTACGCCCCCGGCCAGGCCAACGCCCCCGCCCGAGCCTAAACGACCCCGCCCCCGATCCGCATGACGACCATCGATCTCATCCGTCAACGCCGCGATGGCGAAGTCCAATCACGGGCCGCCTTCGATGCCCTGTGCGCCGGCGCCCGCGATGGCACCATTCCGGATTACCAGCTCAGCGCCTGGCTCATGGCCGCGTACCTGCGCCCGCTCACCCCGTCCGAAACCGCCGACCTCACCCTCGCCATGGCCGAAAGCGGCACGCGCATCCCCATGGCGGGCCTGCCCCGACCGTGGCTCGATAAGCACAGCACCGGCGGAGTCGGCGACAAAATGACCTTGCTCCTCGGCCCCCTTTTCGCCGCCTGCGGACTCACCACCGTAAAACTCAGCGGTCGCGGACTCGGCATCACCGGCGGAACCATCGACAAGCTCGAGTCGATCCCCGGCTTCCAAACCCAGCTCTCCGTCGAGGCCTTGCGCGATCAGGCGAACCGCATCGGATTCGCCCTCGGGGCCCAAACCCAAGACCTCGCTCCGGCTGATCGCGTGCTGTACGCCCTGCGCGACGTCACCGCCACCATCGAATCCATCCCGCTCATTACCGCCAGCATCCTCAGCAAAAAAATCGCGGGCGGATGCGACCACCTCGTGCTCGATGTCAAGTACGGGCGCGGAGCCTTCATGCCGACGTTCGACGCGGCCCGCGCCCTCGCCGCCTCACTCCGAACGGTGGGCACCGCCGCCGGACTCCGCGTCCGAACCCTCGTCACCGATATGGACGAACCGCTTGGCGCCGCCGTCGGAAACGCGCTCGAAGTCGCCGAGGCCCACGCGCTCCTGCGGCATCCCGATGCGGCCGATCCCCGCGGCCAACGCCTCCTCACCCTCGCCAATCGAATCGCGGTCGAGGCGCTCACCCTGACCGGAACCCCCGTGCCCGAGGCCGAATCGCGGGTCGAAACCGCCCTGCGCACGGGCGCTGCCCACGCCAAATTCACCGCGTGGATTACGGAACAAGGTGGCGACCTCAGCCGGCTCCCGATCGCCGCGTACCAAACCCCGATCCTCGCCGAGACCGCCGGCACGGTCACCGAGATCGATCCCGCGCAGATCGCCGGCGCCGTCGTCGCGCTGGGCGGCGGTAGGGCGACCAAGGCCGACGTCATCCGGCCCGAAGTCGGCGCGATCCTCCACGTTTCGCGTGGCGATCAAGTCCGGATCGGCGATCCGCTCCTGACCGTGCATTCCGCGCACCCAATCGACGCGCATCCGATCGCGTCCGCCGCCGCGTGGCGCGCCGGATTTCAGATCGTGCCCGGTGGCGTCCCCGCAGAACGCCCGCTCGCGACCGTTGTCACCGACTAGTTCCGCTTTTTCTCGAGCGCGCCGAACTCTGCGACCGTCCGAATTCGCTGGCCTTCCACCAGATCAATCTGCACCTTCGTCTCCGCGCGCGGAATCACGAAGAACGTAAACGGTCGGCCCTGAATCGCCGCGATCCCCGCCATCGGCTGATACGCCAGGCGAATCGTGCTGAGCTTGCCCTGCTTCACGCCCGAAACGTAGCGAAACGCGCCCGAGTTCGGCACTTCGCCCGCGAACGCCGCCACCACCATCACCCGCCGAAAGTCAAGCTGAGGCATCGGTTGCGTCTGAAAGCCGACGCCGGGCAACGAGTTCGGACCGCCCCGGTGTGAGAGCCACAGGTTCGCAAACTCGTCCTGACTCCGCGCCAACCGGACCGCCGGCGTGCTGACGAGGCTATCTGCGCCAGAGGTCTGGTCGATCACCGGCAACGGGTACGCGCGGTTGTCGACCAATTCGCCATTCGCCAGGGCCGACAACGCCACCCAAGCCGCCATCCACGGAGTGTCCATGCCTATTGAGACGACCATCGCGCGCCGTTCGGCCACGCGGACCCGACCGTTTGGCCCATTTCGCGCCGCCGGGCCCATAGACTAGTCGCGTGAGCGAACGTGGCTGCCGCATCGGGTTCGGAACATTGTCCTTTCTCGCCCTCGTGTCCTCAGTTCTCATCCTCGCGAACGCCAATGGCTACGGCATCCATCGTGACGAACTGTATTACGCCTGGTGCGGCAACCACCTTGCCCTCGGCTACGTGGATCACTCGGCCGGCATCGCCCTCCTCGCCCGTGCCCTCATCCGGCTGATTCCCGGCGCCCCGTTGGCCGCGCTCACGCTCGGCACCGTGACGATGCTGTTCACCACCGCCGCCGCGCTCGGCGGAGCAGTGAAGGGTCGGAATCCCGCCCTCTGGATCGCCGTGCCCGGGCTCTACGTCGCGTTCGCAATGTTCGGCACCGTCGCGTTGGAACTCACTGTTGCCGCCCTCGCGACGTGGGCGTACGCCGTCGTGCGGGAGGAACCGGGTCAACCGGGGTCGCGGGTCCTCCCGATCGCCTCGGTCTTGGGCCTCTGCGCCGGCCTCACCAAGCCACAGAGCATGCTGTTCGTCATCGGATTGGCCGTGGTGCTTGCCGCGCGCCAGCCCCGCTGGAAGGCCGTCCCCATCGCCACCGCCGCCGGAAGCGCGATTGGATTCGCCCCGATGCTCCTCTGGCAGTCGCTGCACGGATGGCCCTTGCGCGAATTCGCGGCCGCCATCCGCGACGACGCCGGCTCGCCTCTGCTGTATGTCGCCCTCGTCGCCCGTGCCCTCATCCGGCTGATTCCCGGCGCCCCGTTGGCCGCGCTCACGCTCGGCACCGTGACGATGCTGTTCACCACCGCCGCCGCGCTCCGCGGAGCGGTGAAGGGTCGGAATCCCGTCCTCTGGATCGCCGTACCCGGGCTCTACGTCGCGTTCGCGATGTTCGGCACCGTCGCGCTGGAACTCACCGTGGCCGCCCTCGCGACCTGGGCGTACATCGTCGTGCGGGAGGAACCGGGTCAACCGGGGTCACGCGTGCTCCCGATCGCCTTCGCCTTGGGCCTGCTCGCCGGCCTCACCAAGCCGCAGAGCATGCTGTTCGTCTTCGGATTGGCCGTGGTCCTTGCCGTGCGCCAGCCCCGCTGGAAGGCCGTCCCCATCGCCACCGCCGCCGGAAGCGCGCTTGGATTCGCCCCGATGCTCCTCTGGCAGTCGCAGCACGGCTGGCCCATGCGCGAATTCGCGGCCGCCATCCGCGCCGACGCCGGCTCGCCTCTGTTGTATGTCGCCCTCGTCCCGATTCTCCTCGGTCCCGTGCCGTTCGTCGCGATGTTCAATCGCACGCTTCGCGCCTCGGCCATCCCCGAGCTGTGGCTCCTCGGACTCGCGATCATCCTTTTCGGCGTCACCGGCGGAAAACCGTACTACGTCACCCCGTTCGCGCTTCCATTTTTGGCCGTCGTCACGCCTCAATTCGCCGACATCAAGCGGTGGGGACCGGTGGCATTGCCGATGGCGGTCGTGTCGATCGTCTTGTTGCTCCCCGTCGTCCCGCCGAACGCAACGCTGCTGATGCGTCACCCCATGGCGAAGGTCGCGCAAGAGCGTCGCACGTGGTCGGCGTGGGATGCCCAAGTGCGGCTAGTGCATGCCCCGGGCGAAACCCTGCTCCTCGCCAATTACGGCCAGGCGAGTTGGGCGCAGGCCTCCGGTCTCGGGCCCGTCTGGTGCGGGCACAACCAGTTTGCGTTTCACCATCCGCCGAAACTGCCCGAGCGCGCCCTCGCCGTCGGATTCTCCGCGCGGTACCTTCGCCGCACCTACGCAAACGTCGAGCCTGTCGGCGTCATCCGACTTCCGGACGCGCCCAACGCGGAGGAGGACGGCCTCCCGATCGTCCGCGTTTCCGGTCCGCGCGCGGACGGCGTTCCCGTCCGAGATTGGGACCATTTCGACTGATTGCCCGCGCCTTTTCCCCCGGCCTTGCTAGTAATCTGACCGCGTGGCGACCGATCGGTTCGGTGCCCGGAGAGCAACATGAGTGACCTGTTCAAGAAAGCTGGCGAAGCCCTGGAAAACCTCGGCGACAAGATCAAAGAGGAAGCGAAAGAGGCCGTCGAGGACGTGAAGGAATTCGGCGAAAACGTCGCCGATAAGGCGAAGGACATCGCCGCCGATCCGAAGGGTGCCGTGCAGGACGCCGTGGAAGACGCCAAGGAGTTCGGCGAAAAGGTGAAGGATAAGGCCCAAGACCTGCTCGAGGATGCAAAAGAGAAGGGAAGCGAAGCGGTCGAGAAGGTCAAGGACGCCCTCGACGGCGACGATAAGCCGGAAAGCGACAAGCCGGCGGTTTGAGCCCGCATCGCAAAAACGATCGGGGACGGTCCGCCAAGACCGTCCCCGAAACCATCCCTGATCATACGGCCGATCACGCTGCCGACGCGCGGGGAAACCTATGCTTCGTTCGGCGTTGTCGCCTCTTTGGCCGCCGCCTCGGTTGACGCCGTCGGAATCGACGTCAACGCTCGGGCCGCACCGTTGATATCCCCGCCTTTAATGCCAATCTCCTGCATCAGCGCGTCCACCAACGGCGCCTGACCCCGGTACCGGAGCGCGCTGTTCACCAATTGGTCGGCCAGAGACCCTTCGCCGTTCGCCGCACCGCCCGACCCGTGGCTCGCGCCGCTGCCGCCGCCCAGCCCCTCGACCTGCATGATCTTGATGCTGTCGATCTGCTTCATCGGCTCGACGCTCTCGCGGATAATGTCGGGCAACGCCGCGATAAGCACCTTCTTGATCTGCGCCTGAATCACCGCGTCCGAGAGAAGGTTCTCCGCCTCGTTGATCGCGCGCTTCCCGACCGCTTCCACCTCGAACCGCCTCGCGTCGGCCTCCGCCTTCGCCGCAATCGCGTCCGCTTGACCCTTGGCGGCGATCCGAATCTGTTCCGCTTCCGCCAGCGCCAAGGTTCGCAGGGCGGTCGCGCGGTCCTCGGTCGCCTTCACCTCGGCTTCGGCCGCTACCGTGATCTTGATCGCCTCCTTTTCCGCCTGCTCGGCCGCCGTAATGAGCTCGATCCGCTTTCGTCGCTCGGCAATCTCGCTCTCCCGCACCGTCACGACCTCTTCCTCCGCCCGGACCGCTTCGGCCCGCGCCTTGGCCGCCAATGCCTCGGCTTCCGACTTCGCGCGCGACTTCTCCGCAATGGCGATCGCACGATCCTGCTCCGCCAGTTCCAGTGCCTTTAGCTTGTCGATCTCCGCCGTCTCCAGTGCCTTCTGCTTCAGCACGTCCAGCTCCTTGATCTGCCGCTCCTTTGCAATCTGGCTCTCCTGCACCTCGCGTTCCGAAGCGATCCGCGTTTGTTCGATGAGCTGCTGCGCGGCAATCTCGGCCTGCTTCGCTTCCTGATCCCGGGCCGCGCGCTCCCGCGCGATTTCCGCGACTTGCGCTGCGCGCCGAATCTCGATCTCCCGCTGTTGCTCCAGCTGCGCGTACTCCTGATCCCTGCGAATCGACAGCGATTCCTTCTCCGCAACCAGGTTTTTGGTTTCGATGAGGATCCGCGTCTCTTGCTCCACGTCGTTGCGTTGCTTGCGCTTCGCCTCAATCGTCTCGGTCAGCTTGGCCAAACCTTGCGCGTCAAACGCGTTGTTCGGGTTCAAGAATTCGATGCTCGTCTGGTCGAGCGACGTCAGCGAGACCGACTCCAGTTCGAGACCGTTTTTCAGGATGTCCTCCGAGACCGTCGTCTGTACCCGCTGGACGAACTGCACCCGTTGCTCGTGCAGCTCCTCCATGCTCATCTCGGCCGCCACCGCCCGCAAGGCGTCGACGAACTTACCTTCGACCAACTCCTTCAGCGCGATCGGGTCCTGCGTGCGGAGGCCAAGGGTTTGCGCCGCGTCGGCAATCGCCTCTTCCGTCGGCTTCACCCGGACGAAGAACTCCGCGTGAACATCCACCCGAATCCGGTCTTTGGTAATCAACGCCGATTCACCCGTGCGCCGGACCTCCAGTCGCAACGTGTTCATGTTCACCCGAATGGTCTCGTGGATCACGGGAAACACCACCGCGCCCCCGTTCATCACGACCTTTTGTCCGCCCAAGCCGGTCTTGACGAACGAGGACTCCTTGGTCGACCGCACGTACAGTTTCGAGATCACGAAGCCCACGATGATGAGCGCGACCAAAATGACCGCGGCCACCGGAAGAATGATTTGCAAGCTATCCATGGTTATGTTGCTGACGACGTCTCCGTCGGTTGGGGGGCCTCCCCCGGTCCCCGCGACCCGGCATCGCCGGCCCGCCCCGCCTGATCCAGCGCGATGATCGCTTCGTTCGAATTGCTCACCGCGAAATACTTCGGCCCGTCCCGCCGAAGGAGAATGACTTCGGTCCCCGGCTCCAAGGCCGCGCCGGGCTGCTCCGGCTCCACCAAAACGTAATGGGTCTGCCCGTGCGGGTCACGCACCTTCGCTTGCGTCGGACTCCCCGCCACCCCGCGCCCGAGGGTCACCACCGCCACATGCCCGACCAAGGACTCGGCACTCACCGCCGTAGTCTCATCCCGAAACACGTGCCGGTACAGCCATCCGCCCGCGACGCGGGTGCATATCATGCCGCCGATCGCCGCGACGCCGGCCACGAACACGGTCGGAACCCGCATCGCGGTCGCGGACTGCAGCGCGTAGCCGAGCGCGCCGAACGCCCCCGCGAAAATCGCCAACCACGCCACGATTGGAATCTTGCCGAGGTACAGCCAACCGAACGTCGCGCTGACCGGCGACAGTTCGCCGTCCGGAACCTCCACCGATGCGTCGGTCTCCCCCACCCGCATCGCCGAGAATCCCACCATCGCGCCCATGAGCTCAATCGCCAGCAATCCCAGCAGCACCGTGATCGCCACGGCGAATGGAATGTTTCGGGAATCGAGCAGAAAAGGCAACATCAGAGTCGAAATGTAACCTTAACCTATCACGATCTGCCCCTGCCCCAGGTTGCACGCGCTCGGTTGCACGCGCCCGGCCGCGTGCCGTTCCGGCGATCAGTACATCGGGCGGTGCCGACACTGCATCAGCGCCGACTCGTGCCCGCAAGTACTGTTGAACACAATCTGGTTGAGCCAGCCGAAAAACATCGCCGCCATCCCCAGCGGCGGCACCTCCCGATGCACCCGCACGAAATGGTGAATCCCGCGCTTCGTGTCCGAATCTTTCCACGCCGCCCGAATCTCCGCGACGCACCCATCCCCGAGCCGAATCTGCGTGCTCACGTCGCCGGTCCGAACCTCGTATCGTTGTCCGCCGTGCGTGTACGCCCCGCCGTACCACGATTCGATCGGTTCCAGCCGCAACCGCTCGTCGCGGGCCATATCCACCACGTCCATCGCCACCAGAATCCGGCCCGCCAGCCACACCGGCTCAAGCCGAAACCCACCGTCCGGGCCCGACACCGTCGCCCGCCCCCGCAACTCTGCAGAGGCATCGGCGAGGATCTCGAAGAAGCCCGGCGCGATCGTTTGAACAAACCAGGGCTGCCCTGATTTCTTGTCTTGGCCAAAGTCGATCCAGTGCCCGCCGTCTCCTTCCCGAATCGGATACTCGCCCGGCGAAATCATCACACTCGCTCTACTTCCAGTTGCCCCGCGTAAAGTCCGGGAACTTCTGCACCGCGCCGCCGGCCCGCACCGAAGCTTCGCTCAGCGGATACGGCGCACTCCAAGCCGCCGCGTCGTAAACATCCATGTCCGGCGCAATCCCTTGCCGGAAGCACTCGATGAGCCGGAAGCACATGATGAAATCCATCCCCCCGTGCCCGCTGTACTTCCGCACGAACTCCCCGTTCCGCTTCCACAGCGGATGCTCGTACCGCTCGCGGAACTCCTTCACATCGTGCCACCGATCGTCACCCATCGAGTCCAGGTAGATACGCGCCGGGTAGTCCGCAAACGTCCCCTCCGTGCCCGCGATGAGGTTGTGCCGACTGTACGGGCGCGGCGTCACCACGTCGTGCTGAAGCATGATCGTGCGCCCTTGCTCCGTTCGAAGGATGCTCGTGTTCATGTCGCCGCACACGTACTTCTCCTGCCGCTTCGGATCGTCCGCTTTCAGGTGCTTTTTCCCGAACGCCGTCAGCGAACGCTCCGCGCTGCTCATGCTGACAATCGACGCGAACCGGTCCCCGCGGTGAACCCCCATGTACTGCGCCACCGGCCCCAAGCCATGCGTGGGGTAGAGGTTCGCGTTGCGGGTTTGGTGCGGCTTCCGTCGCCACAGCCCCTCACCTTCATCCGCAAACAGCAAGCCGCGCAAGTCGTGAATGTACGCCGCTTCGCCGTGCGTAATGTCGCCAAAAACGCCCTGCTGACACATGTTCAGCACCATCATTTCGTTGGCGCCGTAGCAACAGTTCTCCAAGATTACGCAGTGCTTGCGGGTGCGCTCCGACGTATCGACCAGCTTCCAACAGTCCGCCAGGGTGGTAGCCGCCGGAACTTCCACCCCGACATGCTTGCCTGCCGTCATCGCGTGCAGGGCCATCGGCACGTGCCAATCCCACGGTGTCGCCACAATCACGAGATCGAGATCCGCCCGTGCGTTCAGGTTTTCAAAATCGCGATCGGATTTTCCGTACTCCGCCGCCTCCGGACGTCCCGCTTGCTTCAGTTGACCCTGCGCCGCCCGCAACGCCGCCGGATTGATGTCGCATAGCGCGACCACGTCCACCTCCGGCACCCCGATGAAGTCCCCAAGCAACGACCGGCCGCGACCGCCCGTCCCGATGATCCCCACGCGCACTCGTTCCTTCCGCTCGAACGGCACGCTCCGCATCGTCGGATGCTTCGCCCGCGGCTCTAATCCCGCCGCCGACTCGCTCGTCGAGGACTCGCCACGCGCAAACCCGAACCGAGCGATCAGGGCCGCAAACGAGCCCTCCATAAACCGACGCCGCGAGAACTCTTGCATGGCACACATCCTAGCGGATTTGGCGCCCCGCGTAAGGCCCCGCCTCTACCAGCCGCGCCTCCCGAATCTTCGGAGGGTCCAGCGGCCGATCCTGCTTGCCCACCGGAACTGCCGCCAGCTTTCGCAGCACGTCCGCCCCCTTCACCAGTTGCCCAAACGCGGCGTACTTGCCGTCCAAATGCTTCGTCCCGTCGCGGCTCAACGCCACAAACAGTTGGCAACCGTTCGTGTTCGGGTCCGTGCTCCGCGCAATCGAAACCACCCCGAAGTCGTGCGGCAAGCTCGATTTCTCCAGCGCGTACGCCCAACCCGGCCCGCCGCTGCCCGTACCCGCCGGGTCCCCGCCCTGAATCACGAACGGATTGCCATTGACCGGATGCTTCGCCACGATGCGGTGCCAAATCGTGTCCGTATACAGCCCACCCGTCACAAATCCCCGTACGTGCACCACCGTGTTCGGGGCGCAATCTGGCCGCAGCCGAAACTCCAGATCACCCATCGAGGTCCGCAGCTGAAGGTTCCGATCCGGATACGCGCGGTACCCGGCAAACTCCTGATCCTCATCCGGCAAAAAGTCGATGGTCTTGCCGTCCGCGTTCAACCGCGCCACCGGCGGATTCGTCATTGGCTGAAGAACCAAAGGCGTGCCGTCGTCCCGACCGTTGATCCTCGCCTGCACGTACAGCACCGACGCCCGCTTTGCCGTCCAAAGCTCCGGAAACAGTTTCGCCAAATCGGCGGACTCTCGCGCCAGCGGAGCCTCCCGCCAGGCCGATTCCTCGCCCGCCGCGTACAGCGCGAGCGTAAGGCGCGCAACCGCCGGTATCGGACGCACCGTCACCGGCAACGCGCGCCCGATCCCGTTGTATTCCCGCTTCGGCAAGACGGCGGGACCTCCCGCCTGCAACATCAACGCAACCGCCAGCGACACCATGCGCCGCAGTATCGCCGATTAGTCCGCGCCGCGCAAGATGCGGAATCGGTCTTCGCGGTGCGTGTCGCGCTCCAACAGCACGACCTCTTCGGTCAATTCCGCCGCGTTCCAGCCCGTACCGAGCGCATTCAGAAAGAGCGGGGCCATCGCGAGGATCGCGTCGTCCACCGACGTCTCCGCCGAGACCGCCTCTAACTGCTTCTCCAGCTTGGTCCCGTCCTCCAGCTTGCCCGTGAGGGCGGCCCGGTGACAGCTCGCGACGTAGTCCCCGTCGTAATCCAACGTAAAGTACTGATCGTGCGCCGGATCCGCCCCGAGTTCGGCGAACAGGCACCGCGCCACCATCGGGGCACTGCCGTACTCGCCAAACGCCCGCCGAATCGGCCCCGCCAGCGTGCTGACCACCCGCCGAATCGTGACGTCGTCCTCGCTGTGCTGGTACCCCTCGCGACTTGCGAACTCCAGCGCCGCGCTTCGCACGCTTTCAATATCGCTGGGCTGACCGATCGCGCAAAACGCGAGCCGATCGTAAATGTCGTACACCTTGCGGGTCTGCCGACGCCGCGTGTACAGCAAGATGCCCGCCTGAAGCGAGACCGCCAGCACCGGGAGCCCATTCGCCAGTCGCCCTTCGATGTACTGCGACCGGTTCTGAATGCCCTCTTGCCAATCGTACGGAGAGATCATGCTGTGGTCTACGTGCGATCAGCGCTCGAGGGTCCACGCCGGGGTCCGCGTAAACCAGCTTTCCAACAATTTGCCCACTTTGCCCAGCGATTCCGCACTGCACTTGTCCGGAGTGTCGTCGAGAGTGTGCCAGTACGGATAGTCGAAGTCGATGAGGTCCACCGTCGGCACGCCCACCTTGTTCAGCTCCAAATGATCGTCCATAATTTGCTGGCCCTCTACGTTCGGAAACGTCGCTTGCAGGTCCAACCGCCGGGCGTGCAGATAAAGCTCCTTGGTCAGGCTCGGCGCATAGTAATTGCTGTACGCCTCCTTCGGAATCCGCAAATTCTTGTCCCCGATCATGTCTAGCAGAATCCCGTACTGCGGGCGCGGATTCGGCAGGTTTCGTGCGAGGTGCCGCGCGCCCAAGAACATCTCGTCGATGTCCGGCCCCAAATCCTCGCCGTCCACAAACGCGTACAGAATCCCGACGTCGGGGTGCCGACCGCGCAGCACGCGCATCAGTTCAAGCAGCACCGCGACGCCGCTCGCGCCGTCGTTCGCCCCCAAGATCGGTTGCCGCTGCTTGTCTCGGCTGCGTTCCATGTCGGCCGTCGGACGGGTATCCCAGTGCGCCATCAGCACCACCCGCACCTTGGCGTTTTGCCAATTCACGGTCGCCAACACGTTGTTCATGGCGATGATCTCCTCGTTTGTCGACCACGTGTGCCGAAACGGCTGCACGGTCACCGAGTCCGCGTACGGCTTGGCCTGCTCCTGAATCCAGGCTAGGCACTTGGCGTGCCCCGGCGTATCGGGCGCACGCACGCCGATATCGCACTGCGCCTTGAGGAGGCCGAACGCCCGCGCCGCATCAAACATTGCGCCTTGCTCAACCTGGGCCTGCCCAACCTGGCCCGCGCCCTGCCCAACCTGGCCCGGCGCCAAAATCAGCGCGGCTAAGATTGCGCAGACCATCGCGGCGCCGACTCCGTAACGCGTTTGTTTTTGAGGGCCTGCTCCAGGGTCGTGTTTTCCACCGTCCGCTGGATCGCCTTTCGATCCCAAATTTTGAAGAAGCCCAGTCCGCCGCGTCCCAAATTGCCGGGCATCGCCACCGTGTACGTGCGCGAATCATCCAGCTTCCCGCTATCGGATGAAGCTGACAGCACGCGCGAACCCGCCGGAGCCGACTTGCTAAAGGTCACTTCGAACCCGCTAATCTGCAGGAAGCTCGAATTGGCCTGCGGAAAGAGCGAAACGGATCGCTCGAGTGCCGCCTTGATCTGGCCGCCGGTAAGGCTGAGCACCACGATCTCATCGGTCGGAAACTCCAGGTACGTCGCGAGGTCTTCGCGATTGCCCGCCGACTTGAGGTAGCCCGCCGCCAGGAATGCGCCGTCGCTGCCGGCCGCCGCTCGGATCGCATCCGCCGCCGACTGGCCCACGACATCGGCCCCGGTGCTGGGCGATGCCGCCGAAACGGACTGCGCGTGGGTACGACCCGACGCCAGCGTCGCCAAAAGCAACGCCGCAAAAGTCATGCGAGATGAAGGGCGAGAAAAATTCACCGTGGTCCTACACGCCATTCAACGAATCAACATCGCATCCGTTTACGGTCGAGCCCACCGAGTGTACGCCAACCCGTGGCGCTTACCCTCCCGGCGGGCAAACTTTAGGCCTTATTCCGCGATGCGTACGCCCATCGATCGGGCCGATCCGGCAACGATGCGCATCGCCATCTCTTCGTCGTCCGTGTTCAGGTCGGCCATTTTCAACTTGGCGACCTCGCGCAACTTGTCCGACGTGATCGTCGCGACCGTCTGCGTCTTCGCGTTCTGCGCTCCGGACGTGATGCCCGCCGCGCGCTTGATCAGGTCGGTCACGAGCGGCTGCTTGATCTTGAAGGTGTAACTTCGGTCTTCAAAAACCGTGATCTCCACCGGCATTACAAAGCCCATCTGCGGGGCCGTCTGCTCGTTGAACTTCTTGAGGAACTCCATCATGTTGATCCCGGCTTGACCAAGCGCAGGACCAACGGGCGGGGCAGGCGTGCCCTTACCGGCGGGGATGTTCAATTTGATGTTGTGCGTAATCTTCTTTGCCATTCTGTAAAACTCCCGGAGCTGGCGACGACGTCGCGCATGGGGTTTGCCAAAACGGGTGAGAGGGAAGCATCGCCCGAGGCAATCCGAGAGGATACCCTCAGTGACCGTGGCGGCGAAGTAAAGAGTCCAGCACGGTCAGCAATGTGAGCCGCTTTGATCGCGGGAACTCTCGAGAAAAGCGGTACTTCACGGGCGACAAAACGATTCCGTGGACTTCCCACGGGTACTCGACATTGCAGGCACGTGCCCTGACGCTGGGATGAAGTGATTCCACCTGCTGGGCAAAGCCGATGATGGAGTTCACCCTTCGAATGAAGCGCGAGTCAGCCGCATTGGCGTCGCCGCTCCGCCGCAGTGCCACCAGTTCGAGTCGTATCAGCAGGACCGCATTTGTGAACGCGGTGTGACTAAACGCTGGCCTTTTCGAAAGATGGCGAGCTTGAATTGCCTTTGCCGTGCATTCCGTTGCCATTTGCAAGAAATGAAGACGTTGGCAGAGGTCCGCACTCTCGCGTTCGAGCAGTTGACAGGCTTCAATGGCACTTCTTGCCTGCAGAAAAAACGCCTGCGAGTAGGTCACCGCTTCGTCCGCTTTGGCTTGCCATAAGCCGTTCGCACTTCGCGCAGAATCGTGCTAGCGGACGGCTTGATCGTCGGTCGCTTCGCGCGCGGCTTTTTTGCCAACGCGACGGTGGAACCCGTCTCGAGCCGATCGCGGCGAATCTGGTGGCGCCCATTGAGTCCGCGCGATGGACCCGTCCGTACACGAACCTGCTTACGGTCAACCGCAACCAGTGGCAAGCCCCAGCCCGGCGGAAAAATGCCGGCCTCCGCGTCGGCATACGATACCGTGGCCAACTCGAGCGGATGGCCCAACCAACCGTCATCGTCTCGTCCAAACTGAAGCACAAAGATGCCGCGCTGATCTTGATAATCGCTCATGGAAAACGCGAGCTGCGATACATGAACGATTCGCCATGCACCGGCCGATGACGCCGCGAAAACAAGTGACCGGGAGACATCGGGCATTTCGCGCTGGTGCACTTCTGCCAACTTCAGCATGTCCACGGAAATCCCGACGGGGATTTCCGAGCGATTGACTGCATTCAGGCGGTGCGCATGCAGGACCGGAATCATGGAACTTAACGAATTTAACGAATTCTGCGACACGTTGGATTCATGATACGTGATGTGAACCTGCGCCCCACGGTTCGCCCCCGCAGCCGAATATCAGCACTCAAGTGAGCGTCGTGCTGCCAAACTGAGTCGCGCGCTGCCTTTCCAAGAACTCCGCGTAGCTCTCGCCGGTCGAGCCATCCGCGAACGTTAACCTTTATGCGTTAACTCTATAGGTTAACGCAAATTTATCGAAGATTCCGGCGAACGTCTGGCGAAAATCGGGCGCGGATCGTCTCGATTCCCGCATCCGCTTCTGCCTGGTGTGCGATCGTCTCATCCGCGGACGCGGACCCGTCAATCTCGGTATCTGATCGCGCGGGCTCGTTCGCCTCTTCGATGAGATCAGTCACCACCGGGGGCATGCCTTCACGGTACACCGATGGCTCCCCCCCCCCCCCGAACTCGCCGAGGCCCCCGAACAAACCGAACCAACCAGAGCAATCCGAACCTCCGAACCCCACGAGCCCCCCGAACCCCCCGAACCCCCCGAACCCCCCCGAACCCCCCGAACCAACCGAACCAACCGAACAAAGCACACCCCCGCACCCCCGCACCCCCGCACTCCCCGAACCTTCCGAACAAACCGAACGATCCGAACCAACCGAACCAACCGAACGAACCGAACAAACTGAACCCGCGAACCTTCCGAACAAACCGAACAAACCGAACGAGCCGAACGAGCCGAACGAACCGAACCCCCGAACCTTCCGAACAAACCGAACGAACCAAACGAACCGAACGAACCCCGAACGAACCGAACCAACCCGAACAAACTGAACGAACCGAACAAACCGAACGAACCGAACAAACCAAACGAACCGAACGAACCGAACCAACCCGAACAAACCGAACGAACCGAACAAACCGAACGAACCGAACGAACCGAACCCCCCGAACGAACCGAACCCCCCGAACCAACCCGAACCAACCCGAACGAACCGCCTTCATGCCAAACTGAGGCACCGCGCTGAGGCGGGGATTGACCATGGCCATCGTAACGATTCGAATTCCGCAAATGGGCGAGGGACTGCAAGAGGCGCGGCTCGTCGCCATGCTCAA
>JANRKI010000057.1:0-41891 GCA_033763535.1 Fimbriimonadaceae bacterium
GCCCTCGCCGCCGGCGTCCCGTGCGTCTCCACCGATTGCGAGAGCGGCCCGCGCGAAATCCTGCGCGACGGTGCCTACGGCCAACTCGTCCCCGTCGGCGACGAGGCCGCGCTTGCCGCCGCCATCCAGCGCCAACTCGACGCACCCCGCACCCCCACCCCCGACGACGCTTGGCGACCGTACACGTTCGACTTCGCCGCCGACCGCTACCTCAACCTCATCCCCGGGGCCACCCGATGAAGAAAGTAGCGTTTCTCGTTCCCAAACTTGCTGCGGGTGGCGCAGAAAGGATCACGCTCTACCTGGCCGACGCGCTTGCCAAGGCTGGCTACGAAGTGACCATAGTGAGCATGCATTCCGGCGGCGACCTCGTGAAGCAGGTCCCACCGGGCGTATCCTTGGTGAGCCTGAATTGCAATCGACCTGCGGCAGCAATCCTGCCCATGCTGAGGTTTGTGATCCAGCACAAACCGCACGTGGTGGTATCCGCACTGGACAGTGCTAACATCCTCAACGCGCTGGTCAAGCGGATCTGGCCGCGATTCCGTGCGGTACTTGCCATTCACTCCACGCCGAGCCGCGTGTACAACCAGAGTGAACCTGCCGTGAACACGCGTGCCGAAAGGATGCGAACCGCTCTGCTTCGAGCCGATCAGATCGTGAGCGTTTCGGAAGCAAGTCGGGAAGACGCCGCTCACTTCTTCCGCATTCCGCTAGAACGCTTTCGCCTGATCTATAACCCGTGCATCCCCGGCAACGTGGATGAGCTCGTAAACGACCGTCCAGATTCGGTACCTAAAGAGCCTTATGCGGTTTTTGTAGGTCGACTGATTCCCGACAAACAAGTGGATGGCCTCCTTCGCATCTGGACGACGATGCGGGATAAGCCCCTCGTTATCGTCGGTGACGGGCCGGAGCGCGAGCAACTCATGCAGTTAGTGCTTGAGCTACAACTCGATTCTTGCGTGCACTTTGCCGGGTTTCAGACGAACCCGTTTCCTTGGTTGCAACGCGCGAGGCTGGCAATCCTTTGTTCACGCCGAGAAGGACTTCCTACCGTCCTCGCGGAGGCACTGTATCTCGGTACTCCGATTGTCGCGTTCGACTGTCCCAGCGGACCGCGAGAAATGCTACGTGGCGGACAGTACGGTGCCCTCGTACCACCTGATGACTGGGAAGCGCTACGGTCGGCTGTAGAACGCACTTGGTCTATACCACCACCTGCGGTTCCCGCCGAGGCCTGGGCACCCTATCGAACCGAGCAGGCCGTGGCGGAATACATTAAGGTGATAGAAGACAAATGATTCGGTCTCTGGCGCTTTGGGCTGGCATCATCTTTATCATTTCGGCGGTGGCCGTCAACGTAACCGGTGGTGCGTTCGGCTCCATCGTTCGGCTCACCCTTTCCGCGCTCGGCTTCATGTGGGTTCTTCACCGGTTCCCACGCTTCCGATTCCGAACATTGCCGCCACCGGCCATCGTGCTCGTGTTGATCGTGCTCATGAGCTACTTGTCCGCCGTCTGGTCTGTGAGTCCAGACGAATCAATCTTTGCCGGCTACCGACTCCTACTCGTCTTTGTCACGGTTTTCCTGATCTACGACATCTTCCGCAGCGCGAAAGAGGTTTGGATGGCGATGCAGGCCTACATTTTCGGACTCATCTTTCTGTTCGCCCAGATTTTTCTTTCCTTTCTCCAGGGCCGAGTCACCATCGATGAAGGCCGGATCGGGGCAGAGGGGATTCACCCGAATCACGCCGCGGTGATGTTAGCCACCGGACTGCCAATCGCCTGGCAACTCGCCAACGATCGCCGGTTCCGAAACCCGATCACAACGGTCTTTAACTTCGCGTACCCCCTCATCGCAATCTTCGGCGTCCTGCTCACCGGCTCTC
This sequence comes from Fimbriimonadaceae bacterium, assembly GCA_033763535.1. Classification (GTDB taxonomy): domain Bacteria; phylum Armatimonadota; class Fimbriimonadia; order Fimbriimonadales; family Fimbriimonadaceae; genus Fimbriimonas. Next base: position 1,896 of record JANRKI010000057.1, read on the forward strand.
GTGGCGGATCCCTCGCCTGCGTTCCGGGACTCCTGTTTATCGGCTACCAAATTGTCCAGAATCCGATCGGCATCGTTGCCGTCGGTATTGGCAGCGCGGTCGGGATCCCGGCACTGCTCACGAGCCCAATCATCCAAGCCAACATTGAACGACTCTCCTCCGTGAGCGAAAACGACAAGTTCACCGGTCGAGGCGAGCGATGGCAGGCGGCCATCGACCTGTTTAGCTCAAGTCCCATTTACGGCGTCGGTGCCGGCGGATACCGAATCGGCGCATTCCGAATTGGCAATTACGGATTCGGCGATGGCGGTGCGTTCCTGGGTGCGCACAGCGTCTATCTGCAGTACGCATCTGAACTTGGCATCATCGGGGTCTCACTCTTCATCCTGATGCTGCTCCTCACGCTTCGGCGCTTTTGGCGCATCGAACCCGGCTACCGTGCGGCATTCGTGATTGGGCTGTTTTCCCTCATGATCGCTATGATCTCAGAAATGCTCGACGCAAGGTACTTCGTCTGGTGCTACATCGGAATCGGGCTCGCCCTAGCCGCCGTACCGCGCCGAAAGGAGGTCGCCGTAAACCCGCCACGTGCCCTCGACCATGTGCCCCAGCCCGAACCGCTCGCCCGACCGATGAGCGGCGTCGGACATGCGCGCTCGTAGGCCCGCATCATCCGCCAACTCCCGCAACCGCCGCGCCAACCCGTCCGCATCCCCCGCCGGAAGCACGTAGCCCGAAACGCCGTCGGCCACAATCTCGCGCACCGCCCCCACATCCGTCGCCACGATCGGTTGCGCCATCGCCTGAGCCTCCACGAGCACGTACGGCAAACTCTCGCCGTCACTCGTCATCAGGTGCAGGTCAAACCCGCTCAAAATCGGCCCTGCCGAAACCGCCCCCAGGCGAATCACGCGCCCCGCCAGTCCAAGCCGCGCGATCGCCGCCTCCACCGACGCCGCCAAACTCCCATCGCCCACCATCACCAGCCGCGCCCGGTCCGAGATCCCGCTCCGCGCAAACGCTTCCACCGCCAATTCCGGACGCTTCGGCGGGTCAAACCGCCCGACAAAGCCCACCACCAGCTCCTCCGGACCGACGCCCCACTCCGCGCGAACCACGCCCCGGTCCCGCGTGGCGATCGGCCCAATCCCGTTGTAAACCACTCGCAGCCGCCCGTCGGCAATTCCCAGCGAACGCCCGTGCTCCCGTTCCGCCTCGCTCACGCAGATAATCGCGTCGGTCCGGCGAGAAAGCGTCTGCTCCATCAGGCCGTACACCCGCCGCATTTTCGGGCTCACGTACGGCATCATCGTAACGAAGCTGTGCGGGGTGTACACCACCGGATGCAGCCGCGCCCCTGCCATCCGCGCCAAAAAGCCGCCCGTCGTCGCCATTCCGTGCACGATCGTCCCGCGCGGAAGCGCGCGGCATTCCGATCGTATCATCCCGAACCACCGCCGGTCGCCAAAGCCCGGACGCGTTGCGATATCCATCGCCACCGATCGCCCACCCCGGGCCTCCACCTGCGCCGCAAACTCCCGGAAGTCGGCATCAATCCGACGCGTCCCGTAGTACAACGTCACGTGCAACCCGCGGTCCAGCCACGCCGTCCCCAGGTCAATCGTGTGCTTGCCGCAACCACCCGAGGTCGCTTCCACCACCAGCAAAACGTGGGTCGGACTCACGGCTTCCCTTACTTCGCTCCGTCGCGCCGAACAATCGCCAAGAACGTCATCACCAGAATCTTGATGTCGTTCCGAATCGAAGCACTCACAAAGTACTGCTCATCCAACTCCACCCGCTCCTCGTACGTCGTGTCGCTCCGACCGCTGCACTGCCACAGACCGGCGCAGCCCGGCTTCATCGCTTTGTACAGGTCTTGCTTGTCGCCGTACATCGCCAGCTCTTTCTCCACAATCGGCCGCGGACCTACGATGCTCATGTCGCCGCGGAGCACGTTCCATAGCTGCGGCAGCTCGTCCAAGCTCGTCTTGCGGATGAAGTTACCGATCGGCAGAATGCGCGGGTCGTTCTCCAGCTTGAACGACTGCTGAAACTTCGCGTAAAGCTCCGGATCGCGCTTCAGCACCTCCTCCGCGTTCTTCACCATGCTCCGAAACTTGAGCATCGTGAACGTTTTGCCGTCCTCGCCAATCCGCTTCTGCCGAAAGATCACCGGCGTGCCGTCCGCCGCGATGATGCACAGCGCGATGACCAACATGATCGGGGAGAGCAGCACCAGGGCAATGCCGCTCACCACGATGTCCACGATCCGCTTTAGCTTCCGGTACGACGTGTAGCCGTACTTACCGCGTTGCACCAAGCCCGCCGCAAAATTCGGCATGGGCTTCTTGCTGGTGCTTCCGCTGTCGCTACTCATCCCCTCGGTCGTAATGCCGGCCTCGCCGGATCACTGCCACGCAGTATCACTCCACCGTAACCGATTTCGCAAGGTTTCGCGGCTGATCAATCTCACATCCGTTCAATCTTGCGACGTGATAAGCAAAAAGCTGCATCGGAATCACCGACAGGAGCGCGTTCAAAAAGTCGAATCGCGTCGGCGCAAACTCCAACGTGTGGTCGCTCGCCTTCCGAATCGTGCCCGACGTGTCGCAGGTGATGCTGAGCACCGTGCCCGCCCGCGCCTGAATCTCCTTGATGTTCGACACCACCTTATCCGTGGTGCTCGGGTCCGTCGCCCCGAAGATTGCCAGCACCTTCGGTGCCACCAGCGCCAGCGGGCCGTGCTTCATCTCTCCCGCCGGCGATTCCTGCGTCGGAATGTAGGCAATCTCCTTCAGCTTCAGCGCCCCTTCGTAGCCGACCGACGCATCCGCGCCCCGGCCCAAGAAGAAGCTGAGCGGTGTGTCTTTCAGCTGCTCCGCCATGCCGATCACCTGATCTTCCAGCGTCAGAACCGCCGCCGCGTGTTCGGAAAGTCGTTGCAACTCCGCCGCCCAATCTTCCACCCGAATCCCGGGCGTCTCTTGCACCTGCGCAATGTGCAGGGCGATGAGTGACAGCACCAAAACCTGCGCGGTGTACGCCTTGGTGGAGGCCACCGAAATCTCCGGCCCCGCCTGCGTGTACACGGTGCGATCGCACTCGCGGGCAATGCTCGACCCCACGACGTTCACCACCCCCAGCGTCCGGATGCGTCGCGACTTGCACAGACGGAGTGCTGCCAGCGTATCGGCGGTCTCACCGCTTTGGCTTACGAACACCGCCAGCGACTTCGGCGACAACACCGGGTCGCCGTACCGAAACTCGCTGCTGAAGTAGACATCGGTCGGCAATCGCAACAACTTTTCGAAGAGGTGCTTGCCCATCAGTCCGGCGTGGTACGCCGTGCCGCACGCGATGATATTGATCCGGTCAATCTCCGTCCAGACGTGATCGCTGAAGATGCCGTCCAGCTTGATCTCGCCCCCCACGATCCGCCCGGAAAGCGCCTGCCGAATCACGTCCGGCTGCTCGTGAATCTCCTTCAGCATAAAGTGCTCGTAGCCGCCACGCTCGGCCGACGCCACGTCCCACTCGATGTGCTGCGGCTTCACCGGCACCTCGCGCCCGTCCGCATCCATCAGCCGCAAGCTTTCCGGAGTCAGTACCGCCAGGTGACCTTCCTCCATCGCCACCACTTGCCGGGTGTACGGCAGCAATGCCGGAATGTCGCTCGCCAGCAAATTCTCGTGATCACCCACGCCCAGCACCAGCGGACTCGCGTTCCGAACCGCCACGATCGTGTCTGGCTCGCTCTTTGCCATCACCACCAGCGCGTACGCGCCGCGGAATCGTCGCACCGCCCGCCGAACCGCGTCCACCAGCGGACCGCCGTTCCGAAACTCGTCGCCGATCACGTGCGTGGCGACTTCCGTATCCGTCTGGCTGCGGAACTGGTGCCCTTTTGCCAGCAGCTCTTCCTTCAGCTCCAGATAGTTCTCAATGATCCCGTTGTGCACCAGCACGATTTCGCCGTCCTGGTCAAAGTGCGGGTGCGCGTTGTCGTCCGTCGGACCCCCGTGCGTCGCCCAGCGCGAGTGGCCGATGGCGCAACGTCCGTGGATCGGAGCGTCGTCCAGCGCCGCCCGCAGATTCGTCAGTTTGCCGGCCTTCTTGACCAGTTGGATGCCGCCTTCTGCCTGCACCGCAATCCCGGCCGAGTCGTAACCCCGGTACTCCAAACGTTTGAGTTGATCAAATGCCACGTTTACGGCGTCACGGCCACCGACGTACCCTGCAATCCCGCACATGTCACCCGCGTTATACCAAGGTCCCCGACCTTAGGCCGATTTCAGCGTCAAGATCGTCACCTCGGGCGGACAAAAAGTTCGGATGTTCAGACCCGTCATCCCGACGCCGCGACTGATGTACAGCCGCGAATCGCGCAACGCGTACTCGCCGGAGACAAACCGCTTACCCCCGTTCGGAAGATAGATCGGCGTCATCGGGGCCGCGCACACCTGACCGCCGTGCGTATGGCCGCTCAGCGCGACCGAAAACTTCCCCGCCACGTTCGGCACCCAGTCCGGCTCGTGCAACAACAGCACCGCGTCCCGGGTCTCCTCGGACAGCAACCGAAAGTCCGGCGAGCCGAACATCGCATCGTCCAAACCCAGGAACCGAACCCCCTGAAATCGATAGAACTCGTTCACCAGCAGCGTCGCGCCGCACCGCCGGAACCAATCCGCCAGCTTCGCGATGCCCTCGCCGTGGTAATCGTGGTTCCCCAGAATCCCCACCACCGGAACGCCCGCCTCCACCAGTTGGGTCAGTTGCTCCATCACCACCATCTCGCGCCACAGCAAGATGCGCCGCGAGCAGTAGTCTCCGCCCAGCACGATCAGGTCTGGCGATTCTCCCAATGCCAGGCGCGTCGCCCGCGTGGCGCGCGTCCGCGACGGATGATCGTTCAGATGCCAGTCGGTGAGAAACGCGATCTTCAGGCCGTCCGCGTCGGCTCCCGGCACCACGAGCGTCCGGCGTTCTACCGCCAGTTCGTCCGCTTCAAACATGCCGCGCACGCCGAAAATCGCGGCCCCCGTGATGGCGCCGCCAATCAATGCCCCGCGACGACTGATGCGCGGGCTCGCTGATTCATCCTCAAACTCCCGCGCCATCCCCCCTTCATTATGGGTTTAGCGCCGATGGGTTCCAGCCAACATCCGCGTAATAGGTACCCTCGTACCCATGATTTTGGTGATTGGCGGAGCCGGATACATCGGCTCGCACATGGTCCGGCTGCTGCGCGAATCGGGTGAACCGCACGTCGTGCTCGATAACCTGGAACGGGGTCACCGCGCCGCTGTCCAAGGCTCGCGGCTCATCGTGGGCGATCTCCGCAATCGCTCGCAACTGGACGACGTGTTCCGAAGCCTCAGCAAGATCGACGTGGTGATGCACTTCGCCGCGTACACCTACGTCGGCGAAAGCGTTCAGGACCCGCTCGCGTACTGGCACAACAATACGAGCGCCGTCATCAACCTGCTCCTCAGCATGAAGGAGCACGGGGTCCGTCAATTCGTCTTCTCCTCAACCTGCGCGACCTTCGGAGAACCGGAATACCTACCGCTGGATGAACGCCACCCGCAGCGACCCATCAGCCCGTACGGCCAAACCAAGCTCGCCGTGGAGCGCATCCTCGACGACCTCTCGCAATCTGGCGAGATCCGCAGCGTCGCACTGCGCTACTTCAATGCCGCCGGCGCGCACCCCAGCGGCGAAATCGGCGAGGACCATCGGCCGGAAGCTCACCTCATTCCCAACGCCATCTTTGCCGCGATGGGCACCAAGCCCGAGGGCCTTACGATCTTCGGCGACGATTACGACACCCCCGACGGCACGTGTCTGCGCGACTACATCCACGTCTGCGATCTGGCCGACGCCCACCTCCGCGCCGTGAAGTACCTGCGCGACGGCGGTGCCTCCACATCGTTCAATCTCGGCAACGGCAACGGCTACTCCATCCGCGAGGTCATCGCGGCGGTCGAAGCGATCACGCAACGTCCGGTGCCGCACCAGCTCGGGCCGCGCCGCCCTGGCGATCCGGCCCGCCTCATCGGCTCCAGCGAGAAGGCCCTGCGCGAACTCGGCTGGCAGCCGGAGTTTCCCAGCCTCCGCACGATCATTGATCACGCGTGGCGTTGGCATTCAATGCATCCCAACGGCTATGGAAATGGCTGACGAAAACGCATAATTGGGATCAGAATGCTTTCCGCTTCGCTCGAAATTTTGTCGCCCGAAAGTTGGCGGGTCGGACTCGCGCAGCTCGGCACCCGCGAGGTGCCGTGGTCCAGTAGCGATGTCCTGCTGATGCCCGTCCTGTTCAGCGTCATCGCCGCCATGGCCTACGGCTTCGCCATGGTCGCCTACAAAAACACCGGCGAACTCCCGAAATGGCGATTCATCGCCCAGATCCTCGCCGTCCTGGCGTTCGTCTTCGGCTTCCCGTACTTCTGGAAGTACGTGAACCCGAGCACCGAAGGCCACGCGTATCGTCAGCTCATTTCCACCCGCACGTTCCAGCTCAGCCACTTCATCGCCGTCCTGGGTCCGATCCTCGTGCTGGTGATCCTCGCTCTCATCGACATGCGCGTTCGCAAGCACGCCGCCGAAAACGCGTAATGCGCATCTTCGTGACCGGAGCGTCGGGGCAACTTGGCTCCGCCCTCCGGCACCTCTCCACCCCGAACCACGACCTTACGGCCGTCACTCGCGCGGAGTTCGACATCGCGAATCCCGAACACGTCGCCCGACTCGGGGCGGGCGAGCTCGGAGCGTTTGACGCCATCATCAACGCCGCCGCCTACACAAAAGTCGACCGGGCCGAGTCGGAACGTCAAGCCGCGCACGACGCCAACGCCCTCGGTCCCGGCTACCTGGCCCACGCCGCCGAGCGGTTGCGCGCCCGGCTCGTGCACATCAGCACCGACTTCGTCTTCGACGGCCACGCCGATCGCCCGTACGTCGAGACCGACGCCACCGGGCCGACCTCGGTCTATGGCCAAACCAAACTCGAAGGGGAGCGCGCCGCGTCCGGATTCGACACCTTGATTTTCCGCACGAGTTGGGTGTTCAGCCCGTACGGGCCGTGCTTCCCCGCCACGATGCTCCGGCTCGCGCAGAGCGGAAAACCCCTCCGGGTCGTCGCGGATCAGACCGGTACGCCGACCGCCGCCGACGACCTCGCCGCCACGATCTTGGCCGCGCTGGAAGCGGGCATCCCAAGCGGCGTTTACCACGCCGCCGGACCGGACATCTGCACGTGGCACGCGTTCGCCCGCCAGGTCCTGGATGCCGCCGGATTCTCCGACGTGGAGGTCGCGCCGATCCCGACGTCGGAATACCCGACTCCGGCCCGGCGGCCCGCGTACTCCGCCCTCGACGGCCGCAAGCTCGCGGCCACCGGTGCCGCCCGATTCCGGCCGCTTGCCGACACCATCGCGGAGTTCGTGACCCGCGCCGCCTCGTCCGCGCGGAGCGACCCGTGATCGCCGCGATTCTCCGACTGGTCCGCCCGAAGCAGTGGATCAAGGGCTTACTCGTGTTCGCCGGACCGCTGTTCGCGGGCCAAGTCGCGTCCGCCCCCGCGATGTCCCGCGCCGGGGTTGCGTTCGCCGCGATCACCGCCGCGAGTGCCGCAACGTACGTCGTCAACGACCTCATCGACGCGCCGCGCGACCGCAAGCATCCCCGCAAGCAACACCGCCCAATTGCCAGCGGCGAAGTCCCGCCCCTCGTCGCCAGCCTGATCGCCGGCGGATGCCTCGGCCTTGCCATTGGCCTGGCGGTGAGTCTCAACGCCGCGAGCGTCGGCTGGGTGACCGCGTACCTCGGAATCCAATTACTTTACAACCTGATGCTTAAGCACGAACCGGTCGCGGACGCGTTCTGCCTCGCCAGCGGATTCGTGGTGCGCGCCGCGCTTGGTGCCGCCGCCATCGCGGTCACGATCTCCGGTTGGCTGCTGTTTTGCACCGCCGCCCTGTCACTGATGCTCGCCTTTGGCAAGCGCCGTCACGAGTTCCGCGAGATGGGGGACGATCGCGGGGCGACGCGTGCCAGCCTCGCCAAGTACAGCGCGCCGTTCCTCGACTTCGCCGTCGTCGTCTGTGCAGCGGCCGCCGCGATGTCTTACGGCTTGTACAGCATCGAGAGCCCGACCGCCGTCCAGCATCCGCTCCTGATCGCAACCTCGATCTGGGTCGCGTTTGCGATCTTCCGGTACCTCCACCTCACGTTTGGCCCCGACGCCGACGAACGCGCGGGTGAACCCGAGTTCATCTTTCTCACCGACCGGCCCATGATCCTGAGCGTGCTCGGCTTCCTCGCCACCGCCCTTTTCGCGCTGTCACGGTAGGCTCCGATGGTGCCCGAACGCTTCGCCCACGTCTTGATCATCGGCGCGTCGTCCGGGATCGGGTACGAACTCGCCCGGCAGTACGCCGAGGCCGGGAGTCGCGTTGCCGCGGTGGCGCGTCGCGAAGACCGCCTGCAGGCGTTGCGCGACCAGTATCCGGACCGAGTGATCGCGGTGGTCGCCGACGTCAAGGACCTCGCGTTTCCGAAGACGCACCTCGCCGACATCACCCAACTGCTGGGCGGTCTCGATCTCGCCGTTTACTGCGCGGGCGTGATGCCCGAAGTCGGCCCCACGGAGTTCAACTCGGAGAAGGATGCCGAAATGATCGCGGTCAACTTCGCAGGCGGCGTCGCATGGCTCAACGCGGTAGCCGAACGGTTTCAGGCCCTCGGTTCCGGCGCGATCGTCGGGATCGGCAGCGTCGCCGGCGATCGCGGCCGACGGGGTCAACCGGTGTACAACGCGAGCAAAGCCGCGTTCGCCACGTACCTCGAAGCCCTGCGGAATCGGCTCAGTTCCAAAGGCGTCGCCGTCGCCACGATCAAGCCCGGACCCGTCGCCACCGAGATGACGGCCCGGCTCAATCTGTCGCGGGCCATGCCGGTCGACGTCGCCGCCCAGCGCATCCGCCAGCGATGCGGACAGACCGGCGAGTTCTACCTCTCGCCGGTTCACCGTGTGCTGTTCGGAATCTTGCGTGCGATTCCGTCGTTCATCTTCCGTAGGTTGCCCTTGCCGTAATGCGCCATGTCCGCCGCGCCGTTGCTCGATAGTTCGCGTCTCCGCACCCTCGACGGTTTCAGTCAGATGACGCCCGGCGCGAGCTACGTCACCGAACCGACGCGGGCCGAGGAGATCGCCGAAATCATCCACCGTGCCGCGCGCGCCCGCCGCCCGATCGTGATGCGCGGCAACGGTCGCAGTTACGGCGATGCGTCGGTGCTGCCCGAGAGCGTCGCGATCTCCCTGGCCCGCATGCGCGAGGTCCGGAATTGGAACGCGCACACCGGCGAGATCACGGTCGCGGCCGGGGCCTCGCTCGGCGAAATCTGGCGGTTCGCCCTGCCCGATGGGTTCTGGTTGCCGGTCGTCAGCGGCACCATGCGTCCGCAGATCGGCGGCGCGATCGGCGCGAACATCCACGGCAAGAACAACTGGCACGCCGGCACCATCGGCGAGCACGTGACGTCGCTGCGCATCATCGACGCGACCGGCCAAGATCGCACGCTGACGCCGGCCGATCCCGACTTTTGGGCGGTGGTCGGCGGATACGGACTCATCGGCGTGCTCCACGAAGTCACCCTCCGCCTCCGACCCGTTTCGAGCGGAAACCTCCTCGTGACCAGTCGCGCGCTTTCCGACTGGGACGCCCAGTTCGACGCGTTCGAGGCGGCGAGCGGCGCCGATTACGCCGTCAGCTGGATCGACGGGTTCCGGCCGGGTCGCGGCGTTTTTCAATCCGCCCAGTACGTGCCGAGCGCCGAACCCGCCTCGCTCCGTCCGGAGTACCAGGAGCTTCCCGACCGGATTCTCGGCGTCCTACCGAAGGCCAAGGCTTGGCGGGTGCTCCGCCACCTCACGCATCGACCAGGCATGCGCCTCGGGGCGGCCGCCAAGTACCACGCGGCCCGGTTGCGGCCCGGGGAGACCGCGATGATGCCGTTCACCGCGTTCCACTTCCCGTTGGACTACTTGCCGGACTGGGAGCGGGCGTACGCGCCGCGTCGGCTCGTCCAAGTGCAGGCCGCCGTTTCCAGAACGGCGGCCCCCGCCGTCTTTCCCCGGCTGTTCGATCTCTGCCGCGCGCACGGCATCCCGCCCTACCTCGTGGTGATGAAGCGTCACCGACCTGACGTGGCCGTGTTGCCGTACCTTTGCGATGGCTACAGCCTCGCGATGGACTTCGCCGTGTCGCTCGCGCCCGAGGATCCGTTTTGGACCCTGTACCGAAAGCTCGTCCAAACGTTTCTGGACCAGGAGGGCCGGTTCTACTTCGCGAAAGACCTTCGGCTGACGTCGGACGACGCCCGCCACAGCGTCGGCATCCCGCGTTTCGAAGCGTTCCGGGCGATCAAGCAACGTTGGGACCCGGAGCAGGTTTTCGACTCGGCGCTCGGGCGCCGGATCGGGCTCACCATGGCGTGACCAGACGCGCCGGACCGGCGGAAACCGGAGCCACACGAGCAGGACGCTGTACAATAGCGCAAGCCGACGGTCGCTCAGGCCGCCTCGGCGAGGGGACAGCTTGGAGCACGCCGACATTCGACTGGCCGCGAACGCCCTGCGTGAGGCCCTGGCAGGCGTGCAAAACGTCCGCATCGGCACCCACCAAAATCCGGACGGTGACGCCTTGGGCAGTGCGATCGCGCTCAGCATGTACCTCGATGAGATCGGCATCCGAAACGAGGTGCTCTGCCACCATCCGGCCCCACGCAGCCTGCAGTTTCTTCCCGGCGCAAACCGGGTGCGGCAAGCTCCGATGGAGCCGCACGCGGACCTTGCGATCATGGTGGACCTGGAATCCACCGACCGCCTCGTTTCGGTCGCCGAGCCGATCCGGGCGTGCCCGCGACTCGTGGTGATCGACCACCACGTTCCGCACGAGCAACCGGGCGACGTGCGCATCGTGGACACGACCGCGGCGGCGACCGCAGTCATTCTCACGAACCTGTTGCGAGAGCTCGGGGCTACCTTCTCGCCGGAGATGAGCACCCTGCTTCTCTGTGGCATCGTGACGGACACCGGCTCCTTCCGGTACCGCAACACGAATGCCGAGGCGATGGAAGCCTCTGCTTATTTGCTGGCGAGAGGGGCAGATGTCAACCGCATTTCGGAAGAAATTTTTCAGAGAAGGCCTTTAAGCGCCGCCCGCCTCCTCGGATTTACCTTGGATCATATGCGAATGACGGCCAACGGTCAGATCGCGTGGAGCAGCATCAGCCACCAGGAGTTCGCCGCCGCCAACGGTTCGGATGAAGACACCGAAGGGTTTGTGAACGAGCTGCTGTTTATCGATTGCGTGCGGATCGCGGCCATTTTTCGGGAGACGAAGCCGGGGTTCATCCGCTGTTCGGTCCGGTCGCGCGGTGACCTCGACGTCGCTCAGGTCGCCCGCAACTTTGGTGGCGGCGGGCATCGCAACGCGGCCGGTTGCACGTTCGAATCGTCGATTCCCGAGGCCGAATCGCAATTGATCGCCCAGTTAGAACAATGCTTGGCGTCCTGATCATCCGAAAACCGGCCGGAATGACGTCGCACGACGTGGTGAATCTTATGCGTCGCCGACTCGGTACGAAGCGTGTGGGTCACGCGGGCACGCTGGACCCGTTGGCCGAAGGCGTGCTCATCGTTGCGGTGGGCAGCGCGACGCGGTTTTTGCAGTACTTGCCATTGGAGCCGAAGACGTACCGCGCCACGATCCGCTTCGGCGAGGCGACAACCACGTACGACGCCGAGGGTGACGTCAATTTTTCGGGACCGGTCCCCGACGACCTCGCGGCGGCGATTGAGGCGGCGCGCGCCCCGTTCCTCGGGCTGATTCAGCAGATTCCACCGATGTACAGCGCGGTCAAAGTGAATGGCGTGCCGCTGTACAAGATGGCGCGGCAAGGTCAGGAGATCGCCCGTGAACCGCGCACGGTCCACATTCGTGCGTTTGACCTGACGGTACGTGATGCGCGGACGGCAACGGCCGAGATCGTCTGTTCGGGCGGGACGTACATTCGATCGCTCGCGCATGATTTGGGCATGGCGATGGGTTGCGGCGCGCACCTGATCGAGTTGGTCCGCACGGGCGTCGGACGGTTCGGACTAGCGAACACGGTGGAGCTTGACCTGGTTTCCGAGGCGCACTTGGTCTCGCTGAAGGACGCGTTGCCGCCGATGCCGTTTTTGCCGTTGCTGCCGCCGCAAGTCCACGCGATCCGGCAGGGTCGCCAATTGGGCCTGGCGAACCCGCCCGAATCGAATCTCGTCGCGCTTTTGGATCACCACGGCAACGTTTTTAGCGTCGCGCGCGTGATGGGAAACATGCTTCAACCGGAATGCGTGATTCCCGCGGAGGTGGAAGATGCCGTGGCGTAAACCGTTTGAACAGCCCGGTCAGCGGATCGCCCCCGTGATTTGGTTCGTCGTATGGGCCGGGATCACCGGCGTTGGCGTGGCCCTGCAACCGGACCCGCACGGACACGGGACGCACCAACAGCTCGGGCTGATGCCGTGCCCGAGCGTGCTGGCTTTCAATCGCCCGTGCCCGGGATGCGGGCTCACGACGAGTTGGACGCGCCTGCTGCACGGCGACTTGGCCGGCGCATTTGCCGCGCACGCCCTCGGGCCGATCGCGTACTTGCTGTTCACCGTCTCGGCCTGGCTCGGATTGGTGGGGGTCCTGCGCGGGTTTCGGCTGGATAGCGACAGCCCCCACTTTAACCGGTTGGTCACGGTGGCGGCGACCGTTTTCTTTATTTACGGCCTCACCCGGATGGCACTGGTGAACGATTACCGTTCGCCCCGCGAGCGGATTCTGGTGCAGACAGCGTGGCAAGCGGTTCAGCCGAAGCCGGACGCCGCACCGCCGAAGTAGTCGGACGGCTCAGCTCCAGTCCGGATGCGCGAACACGGCGGGCGTGCCACCGGTGTGCCAGAACAACGTGCGTCCGGGCAGTTCGCCGGCCGGCGCGTGGGCCATGATCGCCGCGAACGCCTTCGCCGAATAGATCGGGTCAAGCGCGATGCCTTCCGTGCGCGCAAGGAACTTCCATGCGGCATCCCCCGCTTCACTCGGTACGCCGTAGCCGGGCCCGACGAAGTCGAACCGAAGGTCGAAATCGGACGCGGCGAGCACCGGGACGTGCAGCAGTTCCGCCAGGGATTCTCCGAGCCGGACGAAATCGTACACGAGTTCGGGCTCGGGATCGCAGGCGATGCCGATGACCTGCGTCGGCACGTCGGCGAGCCCGTAAGCGAGGCCCACCTGCGTACTGCCGCTGGAGGACGCGAAGATGACGCGGTCAAACGCGAGCGGGGCGACCTCGGCGGCGGCCAGCGAGAACGCGTAGGCACCCGACACTCCCGATCCGCCGACCGGGATGACGAACGGTCGCCGGTACTGCCGCGCGCGGTCGTCCATCGCGGCGAAGAGGGTGTCCCAGGTGCCGTTCGGGATCACGTCCAAGGTTCCGCCGAAGGCCCGTGTGAGCAGGGCGTTGGCGCCGTGGGGGTGGAGGCCGGGCACCGCGACGGGCTCGTACTCGTACGGAAGGTCCATCACGACGGCATGGAACGGCACGCGCAGCATGGCGCACAGGGCGGCCAATTGACGGATGAAGTTGGACTGGATACTTCCGCACGTCAGAACGGCATCGGGCGCGGCGGCAACGATTTGCGAAGCGAAGTACTCCAGCTTTCGGCCCTTGTTTCCGCCGAACGCAAAGCCGGTGAGGTCGTCGCGCTTGATCCAGAGATCGATGCCGAGGGCCTGCGACGCGCGATCGAGCCGATGGCAAGGCGTGGGGAGCAGGCAGAGCGGCGTCCGAGTCGGCAACGTCACGATGCCCATGGTCTACCATCAATGGATGCGCGGACGGAAGGCTCAGATTGCGGTGGGGGTGGTGGCCATCGTCGTGATCGGGCTCGGCATCTGGGTCGGGCCGGTGATTCGGGACGTGATACGCGCCGGATTCTTGGAGTCGGTCAGCGTCGAAAAGTACCGGGCGGGTCGTGAGGAAAACCTGCGGGCGATTCATACCGCGCTCACGCTGTATCACGACAGCGAAGGGGCATATCCGCCCGCCGACCGTTGGATGGACGCGATCGAAAACCGGCTGCGCATCAACAAGATGACCGCCGAGGAGGCGTTAGCAAAGCTGCGTACGCCGGGGGCAAAAGGGGATGCGTTCGGCTACGCGCTGGCGACCACGGCGGCCGAAAAGTACCGGGACGACATTCCGGGCGACCCCAAGTTGCTGGTGCTGGAAGCTCCGAATGCGCCGCGGAATCATGCGGTGGACGGCAGGCCGTCGGCCGAACGGTGGGCGATCACGGTAGACGGAAAGATTTTGCCCGCGCCGCCCGCCGACGAATCGCGATAACGATTTCGGGCCTTCTCGTCGCACAATGGAAGAGATGTCGCACTTTTCGGAAACATGCGCCGATTCGTGTCGTCATTCACTCTACGGGAGTCTTGGGGCTGGTCGTGTTACGCGTGACCGGCCCACGAACACAACCATATGCACCGCACTCATCGCGCACGACTGAAACTTGGGACCGGGGTAGGTTCCGCCTTGCTCGCGGCCTTGTTGATTGCCTCCGCGAACGCGTCGCCGTTCCAGAGCGCGGGCGAGGCCGCCCGCTCGGAGGCCATGCTTTACTCGAAGAAGGTTCGGGTGGCCGCCCAGCCGGTGGTTCCGAACGATCTTCGACTCCCGCAAGTTGCGGTTCGCCTGAAGCCCGGCGTGAATCCTTCGCTGTTCGGCGGATTGCGCGGTCTGCGGTTGCTGGTAGCGTATCCGGGCAACATCGCGGTGTACTCCACGGGCAGCGTGGCGCAGGCTGAGCAGTGGACGAAAGTGCTGAGCACGGACCGGGATTCGAACGGCGCGTTCGTCAACGGATTCGTCCGGCATCAGAAGTTTCAGTTCACACCGAACGATCCGTATTACAGCAACGGGAATCCGACCGGCTGGCCGGGTCAGTGGCACCTCAACAATGCGGCCAACGTGGGCGGGGCCAACATTGACGTAAAGATTCAGCCGGCCTGGACGCTCGGGCGCACCGGTTCGGGCGTGGTCGTCGGCATCATTGATGACGGTTTGGAGCGCACCCACGAGGACATCAGCCCGAACTACAGCTCGGTTAACTCGTTTGACTTCGGCCAGAACGACAGCGATCCGCTGCCGGTGTACGGCGATGACGACCACGGAACCGCCGTGGGTGGCGTTGCGGGGGCGCGAGGCGGAAACGGCATCGGATTGACGGGGGCCGCTCCGCAAGCGAGCCTCGCCGGGTTGCGCTGCGACTTTATTGCCGGCACCATCGCCATGTTCGTTTCGGCGACCGAGCACCGCTCGACGGTGGCGAACGGCACGCACATTGGCATCAAGAACCACAGCTACGGCGTTCCGGTTCTCTACGAGCCGAGCACGGCGGAATCGAATGCGATGAGCACGTCGACCGCGGCGGGAACCATCCACGTTTGGGCGGCGGGCAACTCGCGCGGGAGCGTGACGCAGGACGCGGTGCGGACCGGTCTTCAGAACAGCGTTCACGCGATTTCGGTGGCGGCCCTGGCCCCGCGCGGTACGTACTCGTATTACTCCAGCTTCGGAGCGTGCGTCTTCGTCACCGCACCGACGATGGGCGAGTCGAACTTCAACGCGAACCCGACGCTGGTCGGGGTGACAACGGTGGACCGCACGGGCAACGTCGGCTACAACAATAACTCTCAGGACTCGTTCCCGGACGATCGGTACACCTCGCAGTTTGGCGGTACGTCGTCCTCGTCGCCGCTGGTGGCCGGGATTTTGGCCTTGGTGAAGCAGGCGGCCCCGAATCTGAACACGCGCTTCGCGAAGCACCTGCTGGCGCGATACAGCGACGTGGTGGACCCGAGCGACAACACTTTCAGTTCCGACGGCGGTTGGCGCACGAACGCGGCGGGCCTCAAGTTCAATCCGAACTACGGCTTTGGCGTGATCAACGCGCAAAAGTTGCTGAGCAACGTCGGCAACTTCTCTGGCGTGACGCCGCTGACGACGACCACGACCGGCACGGTGAACGTAAACGCCGCGATTCCGGACGCGATTTCGGACGGGAATCCGGCGCCGATTGACCGGACGTTCGTCATCAACTCCACCACCAAGTTGGAAGAGATTCAGGTTTCGCTGAATCTGACTCACACGTGGCGGGGGGATGTGGAAGCGGTGTTGACCTCGCCGAGCGGTACGTCCTCCAAACTGTTCACCCGGCTGGGTTCGGACAGCGAAGACAATATCAACTGGACGTACACGACCAACGCGTTTTGGGGAGAAAACCCGAACGGTACGTGGACGCTGAGCGTTCGCGACGTGTTTAGCGGCGACGTCGGCACGTGGAACAACTTTAGCGTGACGATGCGGCAGGGCGACCTGATCTCGTCGACGCCGGTGAACGGTGCGGAGTTTGTGAGCCAGACCGTTCCGACGACGATGTACCTCGGTCAGCAGTACAGCACGACGGTGGCGATGCGCAACACCGGCAACACCAACTGGACCGATGCCGACAACTTCTACCTGGTGAGCCAAAATCCGTACGCCAACAACCGATGGGGCCGCGTGAATGTGCGCCTGAATTCGGGTGAGGTGGTGGCGCCGGGCCAAACCAAGACGTTTACGTTCAATGTCATTGCTCCGGCGACGGCAGGAACCTACGCATACCAGTGGCAGATGCGACGGGCAAACACCCCGGCGCAGAACTTTGGCGACCTTTCGCCGAACATCAGCGTGAACGTCATTGACGGGAACAATGCCGAGTTCGTTTCGCAGGTCGTACCCACGCTGGTGGCGGCCGGCCGAAAGTTCGGCGTGAACGTGATCTACCGCAATACGGGCAACCGGGCGTGGACGAATCCCGGGTACTTCCTGTTGACGCAGAATCCGTACAACAACACCACCTGGGGTACCAGCACGCGAAATCTGAATGTCGGCGAGACGATTCCGGGCGGAACGACCAAGACGTTTGCGTTTGAGCTCCAAGCGCCAAATACGCCGGGTACTTACAACCTGCAATGGCGCATGCGGCAGGGAGGCGTTCAGGACTTCGGTGATCTGACGCCGAACGTCGCGATCGTGGTTCGACGGGGCAATGACAGCGAGTTCGTGAGCCAGCAGAACTTCCCCACCACGATGGTGCGCAACTCCGTACGACAAGTGACGGTGCGGTTCCGCAACACCGGGGTGTACACGTGGACGAGCGGGGCGTACTCGCTGTGCTCGGTGAACCCGTTCGGCAACCGCATCTGGGGTCCGATCACGGTTCAATTGCCGACCGGAAGCAGCATCGCTCCGAACAGCGAAGCGGTCTTCACGTTCAACATCACGGCCCCGAACCAGGTCGGAACGTACAACTGCCAGTGGCAGATGCGACGCAGCGGTCAGGAGAACTTCGGACCGTTTAGCACCAACGTCGCGATTCAGGTTACGAACTGATCTTCGGTTCGAACCTTGGTTCTGGCAAAGAATTGGCCGCCCGGAGCACGCTCCGGGCGGCCAATTCTTTGTCGGGAAGGTGTACCGGTTTGGCGTGACCTAGAGATTCATTGCAACAGTTTTTGCTTACCGGTATTTATTACAGGGAATAGGCGAAATCTATGGCCGATATTCGACAAGAGGATCCACGATGATATTTTCCCCTCGTGTCAGCGCTTGTCTTGCTTCGCTCGGGTTGGCGGCTCTCGGATGGGCTACCCCCGACACTCCCACCCCGGTCGCGAATGCCTTCGGACTGAAGCCCGCGGGCGACGCGTACCACGTCCAGACGCCTTCAGGCGTGGCCGCGAAGTTCCGCGAGAACGGTGCGTTCGAGATCGGCTTCGGGACGCGTTCGGTGTCGGTTTCGGCCAAGGCCTACGGTCGCGGCGGCACGCGAGTTTCTGCCGGTACGGCCGAAATGTCTCGTCGCGGCGAATCGATTCACTACCGACGTGACGGCATTCGGGAGTGGTACGACAACCATGCGTCCGGCATCAAGCACTCGTTTGAGATTGCGCGCCGACCGTCGCCGAGCATCGCGGCCGGGTACCTCTACGTTCAACTGGCCGTGCGAGGCGATGCCCGCCTGGCGGCCGTTTCGGACGACCACGTGACGGTGCAGGTATGTGGCAAGACGTTGGATTACCAAGGTCTGAAGGTTTGGGATGCGCAGCGGCGGGCGTTGCCCGCGCGGATGGTGGTGAAGGGCCAAAGCATCG
Source organism: Fimbriimonadaceae bacterium (assembly GCA_033763535.1). Classification (GTDB taxonomy): domain Bacteria; phylum Armatimonadota; class Fimbriimonadia; order Fimbriimonadales; family Fimbriimonadaceae; genus Fimbriimonas. The sequence goes on from JANRKI010000057.1 coordinate 20,201, forward strand.
AGATCCAGGTGGATGATCGGGCGGCGCAGTACCCGGTAACGATCGACCCGACCTGGGTGAACGGTAGCCGGATCCACCATCCGTCGAACGCCGTCGGGACGCAATTCGGTGATTGCGTGGCGATCAACGGGAACTGGATGGCGGTGGGCGCCCCGAACGAATCGACCACCGGTCGGGTTCATCTCTACCGCCGAGTCAGTGGGCAATGGGTGTTCTCCCGAACGTTCGAGGCTCCGGAAAGCAACATGCGCTACTTCGGTGCGTCGATCGATATTGATGGGAACCGAATGATCATCGGGGCGCCGCTTTCGACCAACGCAAACGGTTGGCAGGTCGGAGCGGTCGCGATCTACTCGTACTTCCAACCGATGGATATCTGGACGGACCCGGAGGTTCAGTGGAGTCCGGCCCGATCGGAGTCGAACCCCGATAGCTTTGGCGACGATGTCGAGTTCATTGAGCGCGGTTTCGTGGCCACCGCTCCGTACCGCCGGAACAGTGGCGGGAGCCAAGTCGGTGCCATCGATAGCTACTGGTTCAACGGGAACGATTACGAGTACACGCAGACCGTACTGAATACTCAAGGTGGTCAGATGACGCGGTTGGCCTACAGCGACGGGAAGCTTTTCGTTGCGCACGCCCTGCACAACTTAGGCGGACGGGTGCGTGCCTTTACGACGGATTCGGCGTACCTGACGGCGGCCGAGGAATACACCCACCCGAACGCCTCGAGCGGCTTCGCAATGGCGGTGGATGCCAACGATGGCCGACTGATCGTGGGCGACACCCAGTTTCAAAATGGCGGCGGCGTTCGCGGGCGGGCCTACATCTACAACACAACCACTCAGACGTTGGAGGCCACCTTCAACAGTCCGTCTTCTCAGTCGATGAGTACGTTCGGCCGGCAGGTCGCGATGTTTGGCAACTATGCTGCCGTGGTGCTGGAAGGCAGCATCTTCACCTCGTCGACGCCCGTTCGGGTGGAGTTGTACTGGAGCAACGGAACGTCTTGGTTTCCGCTGGGTACGGTGCGCGACCAGTTGACCTCCGTTCGATGGGTCGCCTTAGAGGCTGGCGTGTTGGCGTTTGGCGAACCCGGATATCGCGTCGGCTCGAACTTCATCGGCGCCGTGTATCCGGTAGACCTCGTGGAGTACCAGCTGTCGGCGACGGGACCAGCGACCAGTGCGATCGGCGAAACAATGACCGCCCGGGTGGACGTGACTCCGAACGCGGGGAGCGCGATCGCGGGCACCATAACCGGACCGGCCGGACTGTTGGCCGGACCGGTCAACTTCACCATTCCGGCCGGGAGTTCGGGCGTGGATGTACCGGTTGGCATCAGTGCTTCGGTTGCGCCGGGCGAGTACGAGCTGACCGCGACGCTGGCCACAGGCGAAATCGCCGAGTTCTCAACCGTCGTACTGCAGCGCGAAACCCCGACGTTCACGTTTCCGGCCCGGGTGAAGGCGGGCACGCGGGTGCCGATGACCATTAGCCTGGCGAACGCCCGGCCGATGGATACCGCGATTGCCGTGACCAGCAACCACTCGGACGTGATCGTGCCCGCAAGCGTCACCATTCCGCGCTCGGAAACCTCCGTGACGTTCGATGTCGTGATTCGATCACTCCCCGAATCCTACTCATTCACCATCGGAACGTCCGGTTTCATGCTCAACCCGGCCGGCCTGACGCGGTCGGTCGCCGCGCCGATCGTCGGGAGCGTGCGGGTGAACCGGACCACCGTGCCGATCGGCGGGTCTGTTTTGGGGACCGTTATCCTGACCGCCGTCGCCCCCGCCGGAGGTCTCACCGTGAACCTCAGCACTCAGCCGAATGGGCCGCTCAGCATGCCGGCCAGCGTCACCGTTCCGGAAGGGCAATCGCGGGTCAGCTTTAGCATGACCGCCAGCCCGGTGAGCGCCGACACGCCGGTGGTGATTCGCGCAAATTCGGTTGCCGGGGAGCAACGCCGCGCCGACGTGACCGTACTGAACCAGTACGATCTCGTCGAGTTCAGCCTACCGGTGAACGAGATGCAGACCAGCGGGCAGCTGACCGGAACCGTTCGGCTGGCGGGACCGGCCGGTCCGGGAGGCGTGATGGTGAGCCTGAGCAGCAGCACCAGCCGGTTTACCGTGCCGCCAACGGTAACGATTCCGGAAGGTTCGGACCGCGCGCGCGTGCCGATCAACTCCGGGACGTCGCCGATGACGGGCGGTCGGATCTCGGCCACGGTCGGCGCAACGACGATGAGTGCGACGCTGAACTCCGTGCTCGTGTCGGTCAGCTCGGTGTCAATTGATACGGCGACCGTGACGGCCGGTTCGACCGCCCAGTTCTCCGTGACGCTGTCGCGACCGGCTCCGGCGGGCGGCGCGCTGGTGCAACTGTTCAGCAACGCGCCGACGGTCGCGGGGCTTCCCAGCCAGATCTTGATTCCGGCGGGAGAAACCACGGGCAGCGCGACGGTGACCACGTTCGTCGGACGCGCCGGATCGGTGGGGCTGAGCGCACGAACCGCGAGTACCCGCAGCCGGGGCCTCGCCTTGGTCGTTATCCGGTAACGCGGCGATTCGCCCCGACCTTCGTCCCGACCTTCGGATTACCGAAAGTCGGGGCTTTTTGGTACTTTAGGCAGGTTGGCCGTTACGAGCCAAGGGGATATCGACCGGAACCGGTTCCCCACTATCGAGATACGTTGTTCCGGCGGCGCAGTACTGAATGACGTACGCTTTCCGCATTCCTTGCGAACGATTTGCGCCGCTCTTGTGCATGGTCAGACTCTGAAACGCGGCGATAGAACCCGCCTTGAGCGGGACCGGTACGCCCTGATCGGGATCGTCGCTGGAGTGACAGACCCAGCCGATGCTGGAAGGTTGGTGCGGGACAAAGCCGCGATGGTGCGATCCGGGTAACACGCTGATGCAGCCGTTCTCGAGCGTGGCATCGTTAATGGCTAACCATAGCGTGAGGTAGGGCGACGGGTTGACGCGCGTGTAACCATCGTCTTGGTGCCAGGGAAATTCACGCGTGCCTTCGGGCTGTTTGTAAACGGTTTGGTTCCAGTACAGGTCCACATCCGGTCCGATGAGCTGGGTTGCGATCTCGACGAATTCCGGCCGGGTGACGAAATGACGGATATCCGGCGCCTTTTCGGCGATGTGATCGGTAAACAGGATTTCGTTAGCGCGGGAGATTCCGGATTCCCCGCCGTCCGCCTCCAACGCCTGGCGATGCTGTTCGAAGAACCCTTGGAGCGACTGGTCCAAGTCCTGGAGGGTGGCGGCGTCGAAAACGTCCTCGAGGATGACGTATCCGTCGCGCTGAAACTGTTCGAGCTGCTCGGCATTGAGAGTCACGGCCATGATGCGACGTTACCGCATCATGGCCGTGGCGTCGAAGTTCGCGTCAGCTACATCCGCTGGTTTCGCCGCAGCTATCGCACTTGAGGCAGACGCCGTTGCGCACCATGGTGAACGCCCCGCAGTTACCGCACGGTTCAGATTCGTAACCCTTTAGCCGGGCTTGGCGAATCGTTTCCGAGAGCTTCGTCGTGACCGGATACGCCACGCTGGCCGGTCGCGAGGCCACCGAAGCCGCGGAGTATTCCGGTAGTCGGCTCTGTTGTTCCCGAATGAGCGTATCCGTAGGGCTGCCGGTGGCGTGCGGATTGTCGCCGAACGGCAAGGCCGCTTGCAGGTTAAATCCGGCAGCGGTATGGTCGTTCCGCGCCGCGCCAGGGACCGCATCGGCTTCCACGTAGTCGGCCTCTTCCTCCTCATCGTATTCGGGAGCCTGGTTCGGGCGGCCGACGGTATCTCCGCGAAGGTCCTCTGGCTTAACCTGTACGAGGTCGGTTCGACCGAGATAGCTCAGGGCGAGTTCTCGGAACAGGTAGTCCACGATACTGGTGGACATTTTAATGTTCGAGTGGTCTTGGACCGGGCCGTTCGGTTCGAACCGAGTAAACACGAAGGCCTCGACGAACTCCTCCAGCGGAACCCCGTACTGGAGGCCCAGCGAGACGGAGATCGCGAAGCAGTTCATGAGCGAGCGGAACGCAGCGCCCTCGCGGTGCATGTCGACGAAAATCTCGCCGAGCTGGCCGTCTTCGAACTCACCGGTACGGAGGTAGACCTTGTGTCCACCCACACGCGCCTTTTGGGTGTATCCCCGGCGGCGAGCGGGCATGGTACGCCGCTTACTCAGATACCGGTACACCAGTTTAGTCGCGACGGTCGTCGCCACACTCTCCGGAAGTTGCGCTTCGTCCGCCGTGTCGTCGAGCGACGCTTCGAGGATGGCTGCCGCGGCGTCGTCCGAACTGGCGTTCAGCGGTTGGCTGAGTTTACTTCCATCTCGGTAAAGCGCATTCGCCTTCAGGCCGAGCGTCCACGAAAGCCAGTAAGCATCCGCGACATCTTTGACGCTGGCGTCGGCGGGAAGATTGATCGTCTTGCTGATGGCTCCGCTGAGGAAGGGTTGCGCCGCGGCCATTTGGCGGATATGACCTTCGGCGGAGATGTAACGCGTACCACGCTTGCCGCACTTATTGGCGCAATCGAACACCGGGAGATGTTCTGGCTTGAGGTGCGGTGCACCTTCCACCGTCATGGCGCCGCACACGTATTCGTTTGCGGCATCAATCTCCGCCGGGGTGTACCCAAGTGCCCGCAAGAAGTTGAACGACCAGTCGTTGAGCTGCTCATCGGTAAAGCCGAGTACGTCCTTGCAGAACGCTTCCCCCAGACTCCACTTGTTAAAGGCGAAACCGAGTTCAAACGCGCCGTCCAATCCGGCCTCGATTGCCTGAATCTGTTCGTCGCCGAAACCTTTGGCACGCAGCGATTCCCAGTTGATGATCGGCGCGTGTTCCAGGCTCTTGTGCCCAAGGGCAAACTTGATCACCGCTTCGATTTGAGGCTCGCTATAGCCGAGACGACGCAGGGCAATCGGGATGGATTGGTTGATGATCTTGAAGTACCCACCACCGCTCAGCTTTTTGAACTTGACGAGTGCGAAGTCCGGTTCGATCCCGGTCGTATCGCAGTCCATGATCAGGCCAATGGTCCCCGTAGGCGCCAGAACCGTCACTTGCGCGTTACGGAAGCCGTACTGTTCGCCCAGGTGAAGTGCCTTATCCCAAGCATCTTGCGCGGCCAGCAACAGGTGGGCCGGGCAGGTGCGTTGATCGATTCCTACCGGATAGACGCTCAGTCCTTCGTAATCGTCTTTGGGAGCGTTGTACGCGGCTCGGCGGTGGTTACGAATCACGCGGAGCATGGATTCGCGGTTCCCGGCGAACTTGGCAAACGGGCCGAGCTCTTTCGCAATTTCCGCGCTTGTCGCGTAGCTATCCCCGCCGAGAATCGCGGTGAGCGCACCGGTCAGGGCGAAGCCTTCCGGGCTATCGTACGGCTTACCCATCTGCATCAGCAGCGCGCCGAGGTTTGCGTAACCCAGGCCCAAGGTTCGGAAATCGTAGCTGAGTTGCGCGATTTCCTTCGACGGGAACTGCGCCATCAGTACGCTGATTTCCAGAACGACCGTCCACAGGCGAATAGCATGTCGGTAACCCTTCAGGTCGAACTCGCCGGTGGCGGGGTCGTAGAAGCGGACGAGGTTTACCGAGGCGAGATTGCACGCGGTGTCGTCCAAGAACATGTATTCGCTGCACGGGTTGCTGGCGTTGATGCGACCATCCGCCGGGCAGGTATGCCACTCGTTAATCGTTGTGTCGTACTGCAGACCGGGGTCCGCGCTTTGCCATGCGGCCTCGCAAATCTGTTCCCACAGATCGGCGGCAGGCAACGTCTTTACGGTTTTGCCGGTCGTTCGGGCCGTCAGGTGCCAGTCGCGATTGTTCTGGACCGCGTAGAAGAAGTCGTTGGATACCCGCACGGAGTTGTTGCTATTTTGTCCGGATACCGTGACGTACGCTTCGCTCTCGTAACCGGTATCGAAGACGTCGAACTGCATGGCCTTAAAGCCTTGCTGCGCGAACTGGATGGCGCGCTGAATATAGTTGGCCGGGACTTCGCTGGCTTTTGCTTCGGCGATGGCGCGATTGAGCGGGCGATTTGTACGCGGGTTTGCGTCCGGAGTATCGCCGTTACCGCCGTCCCAGGCCGCCCGCATGATCGCGTTGAGGTGCCGTTGGACCACGCGCGATCCGGCGACCAGTGCGGCCACCTTTTGCTCTTCTCGCACCTTCCAGTTGACGAACTCGACGATATCGGGGTGGTCGAGGTCAAGCGTCACCATTTTTGCGGCGCGTCGGGTGGTGCCGCCGGACTTGATCGCGCCGGCCGATCGGTCGCCAACGCGCAAGAAGGACATCAGTCCGCTGGACTTGCCTCCGCCCGACAACCGCTCATTTTCGCCGCGGATACGCGAGAAGTTTGTGCCGACGCCGCTGCCGTACTTAAAGATTCGGGCTTCGCGGGTCCACAGATCCATGATGCCGCCCTCGTTCACCAGATCGTCCTTTACGCTCAGGATGAAGCACGCGTGCGGTTGCGGACGTTCGTAGGCGTTTTGCGAGCGTTCCATCTCGCCCGTCGTCGGGTTTACGAAGTAGTGGCCTTGCGGTACCCCTTCAATCCCGTACGCGAAATGGAGGCCAGTGTTGAACCACTGCGGGCTATTGGGAGCCGCCATTTGTCGCGCCAGCATATGGCATAGCTCATCGTAGAACGCCTGGGCGTCTTCGCTGGTATCGAAGTATCCGTTTGCTTCGCCCCAGTATCGCCAGCATCCGGCCAGTCGGTGAAAGACTTGGCGGCTATCGGTTTCAAACTCGTGGGTCGGGGTGATCGCGGTTGCGTTCTCGCCTGCGTATTCGGCCCCGTTCACTTTGCCCGGGGTCAGACCGGCTTTTCGAAAGTACTTCTGCGCCAGAATGTCGGTCGCAACCGAACTCCACGTCGTGGGCACCATCACGTTTTCGAGCGAGAACACGACGGAACCATCCGGGTTCTTGATCTCGCTTTTGCGCCCTTCAAATTGGATACCGGCGTAGGGGTTTTGACCTGCCTCGGTAAAGTGTCGATTAATTTTCATCGGTTAATTCCTTTTAACGGTGGGTCGTAATGGGCCCGCTGATCGCGAGCGAAGCACACTCAAGGTCTTCCACCAGCCGGTGGAAGTCTTCGGTCGATTCGAAGTCGCGGTACACGCTCGCAAAGCGGACGTACGCCACGGGGTCGATGCGGCGAAGTTCGCGCATCACACGCTCGCCGATCGCCTGGGTCGGGACCTCTTCATCCGCCTCGATGAAGAGATCGCGTTCGATGCGCGCCACCGCCTCGCGCAGGTCCTCAATCGGGATCCGTCGCTTGCGGCAGGCGATGAGCATCGAGTTCAGCAGCTTCTCGCGGTCGAACTCTTCGCGCATCCGGTCTTTTTTCACCACGAAAAGTCGCGGCCTTTCCGCCCGCTCAAACGTCGTGAATCTTCGGCCACATCCCATGCATTCGCGCCGCCGCCGGACTGCGTCCGCATCCGTCGAGGGCCGCGAATCGAGCACTCGCTGCTCGGCAAATCCGCAGAAGGGACATCGCATCGTTTTTCTCCAAACCCCAACATGTTGGGGTTGACATCATTATAGGACACAACCCGTAGTGTGTCAACCCTTTTTTTACCAACATGTTGTCCCGGTGGAAAAGTAGGAAAACTCGGGGGAAAATCGCCGCATCAGCCCGCGACTTCGCACAACCGGTGGATAAGTTGGGCACGACCAAGGGACGCCGTCGCTTCCCCTTGCGAAGGCCGAATCTCCAGCGCGGCCAGCACCTGATCCACTGCCCGTACCGAGGACGGAAATCCGTCCAGCCGTTCCGCCGCCGCCCACCGCAGCCAACCCAGTACGCGTAAGGCATCGGCCAGCGAGAGAATCGGGCTTTGCCGGGCAAAGTCACGGACCTGCTCGGCACGCGTGCGGATGTCCGCGCGCGGCCGTTCCGCGCGGGCCTTCCGTTCCTCCGCCATCAGGTACTCGCACGCGCCGACGAAGTCCGAGTCGGCCTCGCGCAGCACGCTGATCTGCACGAAGGCGCCAACTGCCCGGCTTGATTCGCCAAAGAGCCCGCGCACCACCAATCCCTTGGCCCCCAACGCCCGGATGATCGGCCCGAGACGCTGGTTTTGCGCCAGGCCGATGAGCTGAAACATCCCGCTGACCCGTCGGCCGGTGCCCAGATTGGTGGGCGAGGCGGCCAGGTACCCGAGTTCGGGGGCGTGCGCCATCGGCAGCGACGCCTCGATCGGACGCAGCAATCGACCCGCCTCGTGCTCAGCCTCGCGGGGGGCCCACCCGCCCAAAATCGCTTGCAGGCGTACGTGGTCCTCCTCATGAATCATCAGGCTGCGTCGCTTCGGCGCGTCCAACAACAGGGTCCGTGCGGGCAAAGTCCACTCGAACTCGGGCGAAATCAGACGGCAGCCGACCAGGTAATCCCGCTCGGCATTCGTGATGGATTTATGGACTTCTAGCCGCTCGGTCGCCACCGCCGCCAGTACCCGATCGGTGACCTCGGCCAACTGCGCCGAGGTCGCGCGGTTGGGAAACGGGTACCCGCGCAGGTTTCGCATCACGCGCACCCGCACGCTCAGGCATACGTCCCGGTCGGGCCCGTCTTGGGCCAGCCAGTCCGGCGCGGGCAGCTCTTGCAGCACCCAACGTTGCCAATCCTCTCGTCCCGGGCTACCCGTCATGCTTCAATTCCGCGCGGAGCGATGTTTAGACGTTGCACCCAGTCCCGGCGACGCGCCAACATCGGGACATGGCCGAAGCACGCCGCGTCCTTTTCGTTTGTGTCCATAACGCCGGACGCTCCCAAATGGCGGAGGCGATCCTCAACCACGAGGCACGCGCGCAAAACCTCCCGATTCACGCCAAGTCGGCCGGAACGGTCGGCGGCAAGGCGGTCAATCCGCAGGCGATGGAGGCGTTGGCCGAAATCGGAGTGCCGACCGACGGGCTCGTGCCGAAGTTCATCACCCCCGAGCTCGTGGCGGAGGCGGACCACATCATTTCGATGGGGTGCGGCGTAGACGCGGAGGCCTGCCCCACGCGGTTTATGCTGACCGAAGATTGGGGGCTCGACGACCCCTCGGGCCAACCGCTAGATACCGTGCGCGTCATTCGCGACCAGATTCGTGGACACGTGCGCGAGTTTTTGGCGCGGATTCAGTCCGGTACCGACTCGCCTGCGAGCTGACGGGCGAGCTCGTTCATGAAGAATTCGCAGTCGGTCACGATGCCGATCGCCTGGTGCGTGCCGCGGTCGGTCAGCTTGATCACGGTGTCCGCATCCGAATCGACGCAGTAGGTTTTGACCGAAGCAGGGAGAATGTTCCCGGTCGCCACGCTGTGCAGCGTGGTGGCGACCATCAGGCAGACCGCCACGCCCGGAATGTGCTCGCGCATCGCATCTACCGCCCGCACGTTGTCGGTGATGACGTCCGGCAGGGGCCCGTCGTCGCGAATCGATCCGCACAGCACAAACGGTACGCCGGTCACCACGCATGCGTGCATCGCGCCGCCGGAGATGAGGCCCGACTCGACGGCCGCCGCGATCGATCCGGCCCTTCGCACACGGTTGATCGCACGGAGGTGGTGGGTATGGCCGTGCGGCTTGCTTCGGCCCGAAGTCAGATCAACTCCGAGCGACGTTCCCAGCATGTGCGACTCGATATCGTGCGCGGCCAAGGCGTTGCCGGCGAAAAGCACCGTGATCCAGCCGTCGCGGATGAGGCCGGCCAGAACCGGCGCGCATCCCGAGTGCACGATCGCGGGTCCACCGACGAGCAGCACCCGTTCGCCGCGATCGCGCGCGGCGCGAATATCCGCCGCCGCCTGGGCGATCATCCGTCGCTTCGGTCGCTCGGAGCTGATGTCGTTCGACATGAATCGGAACGTTTCTTCGCCGTCCTCATCGGCGGAGACGTCGGGCGACACCCGTACGCCCTCGTACCCGACCACGAGTTGGTCTCCGACCCGCACGCGGTGCATGGCGCAGGTCGCGGCGCGCCACCGGTCACCGTCGCGCCAAACCCGAATGCCGCAGTCCATCTCCAGATTCTCGACCGGGACACGCTGGCCCTCGATTAGTACCTGGGTCGGAAAGTTGGTCGTGCTGTAAAAATCTTCCGGCAGTACGCCGTCCCGATCGGCGGCGACCAGCGTCGCTTCCTGAAGGCTGAAGAGTGCCCCGAACGTCCGGCACTCTTCGAGGGCGGCGTGGAGTTGGTCCAGGGATTCCGCCTGAAGGTGCAGCTCGGCCAGCGACGGCTCCTTTGACCAGGTACCGACGTGAAACTTGGACAGCGTAAACGTCACGGCGTGGGCGTTCAGGCGGTCGAGCAATTGGGCCAGCAGGTTGCGATCCAGCAGATCGCCTTCGAGACTCAGGGTTTCGGTGACCATATTTGCCCGGCGACGCGGCCGCACCGGCGACGCCCCGCGAGAGTTTAGGCCAAAATTCAGCATCTATGTCCGATACGGCGTCGCTGGTGGCCCAAGCAGAATCTGACATCGCGGCCGCGACGAGCACCGCGGCGTTGCGGGCGATCGAATCTCAGTACCTCGGGAAGAACGGCTTGATCACGTCGCTCCTGCGCAACATGGGCAAGTTGGCGGCCGAGGATCGGCCCGCGTTTGGCGCTGCGATCAACGCCGCGAAGGATCAGGTGACCGCGCGGATCGAATCGGCGACGCTCGTGCTGCGCGAGCAGGAGTTGGCAGCCCAGTTTGAAGCGGAGGCGTTGGACGTGACGATGCCGCCGCCCTCGCGACACCTCGGCACGCCGCATATCCTGTACCTCACCACCCAGAAGATTCAGCGCGTGCTCGGCGGGCTCGGGTTCGAGTACGCCGAATCGCCGGAGCTCGAGGAGTTCCGATACAACTTCGACGCGCTTAACTATCCGCCGGACCATCCCGCGATGGATGATCAGGACACGTTCTACATCAACGACGATTGGGTGCTGCGCACGCAGTGCACGGCGTTGCAGGGACGCGTTTTCGAGCACCGCCGCCCTCCGCTGCGGTTCTTTACGGTGGGGCGCACGTTCCGCAACGAGGCCGTGGACCGGACGCACAATCACACGTTCCACCAGGTCGACTGCTTCATGATCGACGAGGGGATTTCGATGGCGCACCTCAAGGGCACGCTCGGCGCGTTTGCCCGGGCGATGTTCGGCGATGAGGTCAAGGTTCGGTTTCGCCCCGACTTCTTTCCGTTTGTGGAACCCGGCGTCGATTACGCGATTTCCAGCCCGCACCTGTTCGACGGCCGGTGGGTCGAGCTCGGTGGGGCCGGGCTGATTCACCCGAACATCCTCGAACGGTACGGCATCGATCCAAATCGGTATTCGGGATTCGCATTCGGGCTCGGGGTCGAACGGATCCCGATGATGGCGTACGGGGTCGATGACCTCCGCCTGTTCTTGGAGAACGACTTGCGATTCCTCAACCAATTCCGCGGGGTGCTGGCGTAATGAAGTTTCCGGTCCGCATGCTGCGCGAATTCGTGGCCACCGAGCTATCGGCCGAAGGGTTGGGCGATCTGCTCACGATGGCGGGGTTTGAGCTTGAAGGCATTGAGCCGACGGCGGACGGCACCGACGCGATCCTTGACATCAAGGTCGTATCGAATCGCGGTGACGGGCTGAGCGTGCTCGGTTTGGCGCGCGAGGTCTTGGCGAAAGACGCGAACAGCCGCCCGACCGCGCATTACGAACGGGCCGCCGCGCGGTTTCCGGGCATGGTGGCCACCGGCAGCGAGATCGGCAGCGTCACCATCGAGTCGGCGGCCTGCACCCGCTACGCCTCGGTGGTGATCGACCAAGTGGTCAACGGTACGGCGCCCGCCGAGATTCAGGCGCGTCTTGAGGCGGCCGGGATGCGAAGCATTAGCCTGCTGGTGGACCTTACGAACTACGTGATGTTGGAAGTCGGCCAACCGTTGCACGCGTTCGATGTCGCGAAGCTCGGGACCGACATTGTGGTGCGCGAAGCACGTCCGGGTGAGACGCTCACCACGCTCGACGGCGTCGAGCGCGAGCTATTGCCCCACCACTTGGTCATCGCGAACCGTGAACGCGCGGTCGCGGTGGCGGGCGTCATGGGCGGGCTCGATACCGAAGTCGACGCCAGCACGACGCGGGTATTGCTCGAATCCGCCCACTTCGTCAACACCTCGGTGCGCAAAACGCGCCGTCAGCTCGGCCTGAGTACGGAGGCGAGTTACCGGTTCGAGCGAAGCGTGGACCCGAACGGCGTGGACGCCGCCAGCCGACGCTTCATCGAGCTGTTGCGCGAGGTCCAGCCGGACATCGTGGTCCACCCGATGGTGGACTTGTACCCGGTGCGGCCCGAGTCGCCGATGATCCGGATCGATCTCTCCCGGGCATCGCAGCTGCTGGGCATGACGATTACGCTGCCAGAAGCCCTGCGCTACCTCCAGGCGCTCGGATTCCACACCACATTGGCGGAACCGCTGTTCGTGAGTCCGCCGTCTTGGCGACCGGACGTGCTGCGGTTCGAGGACGTGGTGGAAGAGCTCGGGCGGGTGCACGGATACGAGCGCATCCCGGAAGCGTTGCCGTTTGGGCACACCGTGCCGGGCGGGCTGACCCTGACCCACCAGCTTCACGCGCGACTCATCGATACGATGTTGCGGCAGGGATTTTCGCAGGTCGTGGCGCATAGTCTTCGCGACCTGCACCCGCTCGATGCGCCGGGTGAGCGCGTTGGTCCACGCCAACCCGGCTCTCCCGAACTGGCGTACCTGCGGAATTCGCTGTTGCCCGGTCTCGCCGAAGCGGCCTCGCGCAACGGTGCCCGCGATCTCCACCTCTTCGAGTTCGGGCGCGTGTTTGCGGCCACGGACGGGGAGGCGACCCGGGAATGGGCTGCGCTCGCGGTGCTCACCACCGGCAATCTTCATCCTTCGGACCGCGCCAACGATCCGGTGACTCCGGCAAGCTTCCTGACCGCCAAGGGCGTGCTGGAACGGCTGCTGGAGGGCGTGGGCATTCGCGCGTCGTACCGTCGGCCGGCGCAGGTAGACCCGCGGTTCCACCCGACGCGGGTGGCCGAGGTGGTCGTCTCGGATCAAGGATCCGCCGAACGCGTGGTGGGGGTGGTCGGCCAAATCCATCCGCTCCGGGCCGAAGCGTTGGACTTGCCGGCGGCGACCATCCTCGCCGAGCTTGACGTCGATGCGCTGACGCTTGCGCCGCGGGCGGATGTGGAGCTCCGGCGCATTAGTCGCAACCCCGCGGTTCGGCGCGACATCGCCGTGCTGATGCCGAAATCGGTCGCGTTCGCCGAGATTGAGGCTGCACTCGGTGCCGCCGAGCACGACTTGCTGGAATCGCACTGGCTGTTCGACGTGTACGAAGGTGTCGGCATCGAGCCGGGATTCCACTCGCTCGGAATTGGGCTGCAATTCCGCAAGCACGGTGGCAACCTTACGGACGCGGAAGCGAACCAGGCGCGGGACGCAATCGTGCGGGCGCTTGAATCGATGGGCGGCACGCTGCGGTAAGGGTGCCGCTCGCCAAGGCAGTTCCCAGGCCGATGACGAGCAGCGATCGCATCGCCATCGGCCAGAAGTAGTAGTGCTCGAACATGTTGAGCCACGCCATCGGCAGAAAGGCGAGGAACGACATGCCGTACCCGGCCAACGCGACGATCCAGGCGCGTCGCGCGGACAGAAACGCGCCGAGATCGGCCAGGATGCCGAGCACCATTTGGTACGGCTGACTCGTGAGCAGGATGTACGGCATTTCGCTCAGGACGATACCGACGACGTGGAATCCGGAAAGCCCGGGAAACGCGAACTCGAGAAGCGAAATCTCCACGCCGGACCCGAACCGGAGCTGCTGATCCTGATAGCCCGAGACTTGCGGCGGAAGAATCGCCCGGCGGAGCACGAGGTAGCCCACCAACAGCAGCCACGGCGTCACGTGCGCCAGCGGCCGAACGCGCAGTCCGCTCCAGTACAGCGTCAGTCCGACGCCGACCCACACGGCGGGAAGCATGACCGCTTGCTCGTAACTGCCGAGGGCCAGCGCGAGCCCAAGGTAGGCGATGACCAGCCAGAATCCGCCGGCGCGCCGCGGACGGACGGCGGTGTTTCGCGTAGCAGGAGGGTCCAGCGGACCCGGTTCATGCCGGGCCGGGCGAGCGTCCGCCGAGAGCCGCTCGAATCGGGCGTATGCGGCAAGCGAGATGAGCGCGAAAACCGTCATGACCGTCGCGGTGCGACCGGGAATCCACCCGATGTTGCGGCCCCAGAGCGGCACGATGCTCAGGACGAGCCCGGACCAACTCCACCAGCCGAGCGCCGTCAAGCCGTAAGCCCGTACGTTGACGCCATGCCGAATCACGCCGGCGACGAGCGTGAACAGGGCCAGCCAGGTGCCGAGCTGGCTCAGCCCCCCCTCGTACCCGCCGAGCCAAACCGCGAAGAGGGCACCGGCGGTCAGCGCCATCCATCGCCGGCCGGTAAGTTCGCAGACAAACCAGGCGAGCAGGACCACGTTGAGGGCGGCGACCACCGCATTCGTCAATCCGTACCCCGCCGGGTCATTTCCGTACCGCCAGTTGTCGAACTCGAACATCACCGTCGAGATCGGTCGGTAGAAATGATTCTCCAGCGGCCAGTCGTGGGTGAACCAATGCCACGGGTTCTGCACTTCGCGAATCTTCAGGAGTAGCACCCGCGTATCGGAGTCTTCGAGCAAGAACGCCGCGGTACTGCGCATGCTGACGACCCAGCCGAACAGCCCGAGCAACGCCAGGCAGTACAGCAGGTTCGACCAGCGGGCATTCATGCCCGTTTAGTTTGTCCGGGCGATCGCAATAGGCGTTTGGCCGACCTGAATCTGCGCCCAGCCTTTGTTGCGACGCAGCACGCGGGCCCCCTCCAGCCGGCTCTCGCCCACCGGGACCCACACCGTTTGCCCGGCGTAGGCGCGGAGATTCAGCACGCGGCGGGGCAGTTCTTCGGCGGCTTGCACCACCGCATCCGTGAGCATTTCTGGCCGGCGCGGCTCCACGAACTTGAATGCGCGGGCGAAGGTGTCGTAGCCAAGGACGTTTGCGACGTAGATCGCGACGCCGTGGAACCTTCCCATCGCCGCCGGTCCTACGCCACCCGTGGCGAGTTCCGGGCCAGATTTCGCGGCCTCGGCCACCAGCGGATCCACGTGGGTACGGCACCACGCCGCCAGCGCGGGATAGGTCGCGCCCATCGCGTCGGGCGATCCGTAGCGGTTCGCCTTCATCTCGTCGCGGATGAATTGGAGGTACAGCCGTTCGCCGAGGAAGCCGTTCGCCCAATCCTCTGGTTGCTGGAATCCACCCACCGCCGGCAGCGCGGCGTGACCGTACTCATGGGCTACCTCGCGGGCGCGCTCCACCGGATTTTGGAAACTCGCGAGGTCATAAATGTAGATCGTATTCACCTTGACCGTGCGCCCATTGACGGTTTCGGTGTCGATGAGCTGTTCTCCGCCGGCCTCGCCACCCCAGCACAGGAAGACGTCGACCAGCCCGGATTGGTACTGGCGATCGTGGTCAACCTTCAGCTTCCGGTAGTTAAGGTCCCACAGCCGCACCAGCATTTTTGAGACCTCGAGCCCGATGTCGGTCTCGTCGGTCTTTTGTTGGCTGTACACCCGAAACCGGAGTTCGGGCTGATCGTTCTCGCCGTCGCCCAATTTTCCGTAGCCGGCGGTCAGCCAGTCGAACTCCCATTGCACGGGCGGATCGCCAAATGCACGCGGCGATTTCTTGCTCGGATCGAGCCGGCGCGACATATTGAGCAGGCGCAGCCGAGACGGCGCACCGTCCGGATCGATCATGTCGTACTGTCGAAAGACAATGCGCTGCTGAGTGATCGCGAGTGCGAGGAGAGCGACGGTGGACATGGGCACGAATTAGTGTAACGTCGCCAAATAGCGTTCCGCCTCAATCGCCGCCATGCATCCGGTGCCGGCCGCGGTGATGGCCTGTCGGTACACGCTGTCTTGCACGTCTCCCGCGGCGAACACGCCCGGTACGTTCGTTTGGGTGGTTCCGGGCACCGTCTTGAGGTAGCCCGTTTCGTCCATATCGAGCACGCCCGCGAAGAGGTCGCTGTTCGGCTTGTGGCCGATGGCGACGAACAGTCCGTCCATAGGCATCGCGATGAGTTCGCCCGTCTTGATGTTTCGCACATCCAGCGAGGTGAGCTTTTTCACGGGTTCGAGATCGCCGTGGATGCCTTCGACGACCGTGTTCCAGTGCACCGTGACCTTGGGGTTGTTCAGCACGCGGTCTTGCATGATCTTCGACGCCCGGAACTCCTCGCGTCGGTGGAGCAGGTGCACTTCGGCCGCGTGGCGGGTGAGGTAATGGGCCTCTTCCATGGCCGTGTCTCCGCCGCCGACGACCGCCACGCGCTTCCCGCGGAAAAAGAATCCGTCGCAGGTTGCGCAGGCCGAGACGCCGTATCCGCCGAACGTCTGCTCCCCGTCGAGGCCGAGCCACTTCGCACTGGCCCCGGTCGAGATGATGATGGTGTGCGCTTCATGCACCGTGTCGTTGACCCAAACCCGCTTGACCGGCCCCTCTAACTCGACTTTCGTCACCGTTTCCATGACGATCCGCGTGCCGAATCGGGCGGCCTGCGCGCGGAAATGATCCATCAAATCCGGACCCATGATGCCCTCCGGAAAGCCGGGGTAGTTCTCGACATCCGTGGTGATCATCAGCTGACCACCGGCGGGAAAGCCGGTGAACAGGAGCGGTTGCAGGTCGGCCCGGGCCGCGTAGAGCCCCGCCGTGTAGCCCGCCGGTCCGGAGCCGATGATGATGACGTTTTCCATAGTGTGTATGAGGGCAAGTGTACCGATGGGGATTCGGGTTCCCCGGGGCGGGCCCGGCGGAACCCCGCGCGATTCCCTAGCAATTCCGGCCGGGAACGCCGATAATGAAGGGGATGCCGGTGGAAATCCTTGCCCTGATCGTGACGCTTCAACAATCGCCCCGCGCGAATCGTCCGATGAAGCCAACGCCGCTGGGCAACCTGCGCGTGATCGAGTCGAAGGGTTACCGCCGATTGCGCGGCGAGTTTGCGATGGGCAACCGCATGTACAAGGATGGTGTGGAGTTGGACCGGCTCATCGATGCGATCACGGTGTCGAACGAGCTTGACCGGAAAGTCGTGTTTGACCTGGGCCAACGGTTCAACTATCTCGAGTTCACCCTCGGAATTCGGGACCGGATCGAACTGAACGGCAACGAATTGGCCAACCACGCCTCGATTTATCTCGACGGAAAACTGGTGGCGCGTCGAGCGCTGGTCAAGGCTCCGTACGTGCGCGTGGTGCTAGACGTGCGCGGCGTCCGCACGCTGACGGTTCGCAGCGACTTCGCCGCGACCCTGGCGCAACCGATGCTAGTGCCCGATGCGCCGGCGCTGAACGAAGGCGATCTGACGAATCTGCTGCCGAACGGCTGATCCACGCCGTCCGTCAATCCGCCGCGTCAATTCTGGCCCCTGCATCGTCCCCTTACTCGGGCGATGGAAGAGACTCAAAAGCCGCTGGATGCCTACGAGTTTGCCGGGGTCATGCTGCAACAATGCGTGGAGATTGCCTGGCAGAAAATTGGGTTAAGACCCGATCCGTTTACCGGAAAACTGGAGCCGGATCGCGACGCGGCCACGCTCGCCATCGACCTCGCCGACGCGATCTTTGCCCGTCTCCGACCGATACTGGACGCGGACGACGTGCGCGACATGCAGAACGTGTTGCGCGACCTGCGACTGAACTTCGTCCAGCGATTCCCTGCCGGCGGGGAGGGTTCGGTATGAGCGAGGTGACCCTCCGGACCCTGACCCAACGCGCGAACCGCGGGCAAGAGGTGCGACGACGCGCCGAGGACTTTGCCGCGTTTCGGACCGCTTACCTGCGCGTGGGCGAGTACCTGCGCGAGGGGTTGCGCTACGGACCGTGGGGGATCCGGCCATCGGACTATCGCGATGCGCGCCACGAGTACCTGAATCGCTACGAATCGGTCGGCAGCTACGTACGACGCTTTCTCCCGACGCTGGGCCCTGACGACTTTTCCGCGCTCGTCGCGAGCCAGTCTCCTGCGCGCGCCCTCGCCCGCGACCCGCGCGCGATCCGAGCCATGCTGGAACGGACTCAGCTCGCGATGGATCGGTACGCCGAGCACCTGGCCGAGTTGCAACGGGAAGCCGCATGAGGCGATCGTTTGTAAACGCCGACTTTGACCGAATGGCCGAGTTGTGGAACGAGGTGTACCCCGCCGCCTACGCCATTACTCCCGAACTATTGCGCGCGAAAACCGTGGACTGCCCGCGTTTTGACTGGGGCGCAAGCAGCATGGTCTACCGCGATGCGCAAGTCATTGCGTTTATGGCGATCAAGAAGTCGGCCGCGCCGCTGTACCGCGTTTCTGATGCCGACCAGTACCATCTGCACAGCCTGGCGTACCGCGAACCGAGCGCGGCGGGCGAACTCTTGGCCGATGCGCGCCGGATGCTCCGCGACCGGGGCGGAAGTCGACTGGTTTTTGGTCAAGACGCCGCGCACCTGTTCCCCGGGTGTCCGACCGACTGCGCGAAGCTCCGCGAGTTTTTGGAGATTGAAGGGTTTATCGCCGGCACCGAAGTCGTGGACCTGGAGCGAGACTTGGCCGACTTTCGGCTGACCGCCGAGTTCGCGCCGGGCGATATCGGTCGTCCGCTGGTTGCGGCCGACGCGCCGGAACTCGACGAGTTTTTGGCGCGGGAGTTTCCGGGGCGGTGGCATTACGATGTCCAGCGCACGTTTGAATCGGAGGGTCCGGACTACGTGTACGGCCTGTTTGCGGGCACGCGGCTCATCGGGTTCGCCGTGATCCAAGATTCCCGGGTGCGGGTACCGATGGGCGGGGCGGTGTGGCACGTGGCGCTGGGACCGAACTGGGGCAGCCTGGGGCCGATCGGGGTGGCGCGGGACGCCCGCGGCCACGGTCGGGGGCTGACGCTGCTGACCGCCGCGCTGGGGGAACTTCGGCAACGCGGGGCGCGGCAAACGATCATCGACTGGACGACGCTGGTGGAGTTTTACGGCAAGGTTGGATTTTCGGTCACCCGCCGGTACGTTCCGATGACCCTCGGGCTTTCGGGGTAGCGCGGTTCGGTGGGTGGCGTTCGGCCCGGGTTCTGACCCGACGTTCGGGTGTTCTCGCGCCGGAAGGGGCAAGTTCAGGTGAATTGACCCGGGTTCGGACGCCGAGACCACGCATACGAGAAATTTGATCCATTTTTTCTCATGCTTAACCGTGATTTAACAATGGCCAAGTAATGTCTGGTCATTGGAACGCGAGTGGTCGAATCGGTTACCGGATTTACACGCACCGCGCATGATTCGTTGCGACGCGACCGCGTTCGTGGACGCCACGTTTCGAGACGGCTTTAGCGGATACGCCGCCTCGAGTGGAGACACGTTTTCCGAAATACAACCTTGGATGATTCGCACGAAGAGTGATACCCGATGATCCTTCGCTCTCACGCCGTACTCCTCGTCACCATCGGTTTCGGCTGCGCAACGAGCACGGGACAAGAGCACGGGCCACTTCCGCGGACTGCCGAAGGATTAGTCGCTCGACTAGAACATCATTTCCGGAACGGAACCGAGAAGCAATTCGCTGAATACGTTACGAGTCTCGGTGGCAATCCTCTGGCTCCAGACGCGAAACGGTACGCCAATAATCTGGCGACAATGGCGCAACTACTTACATTAGTGTCTCAGTACACGTCAAATACGAGAAATCGCAATGATTTTCCTCACATCGGATTTCCGTCACGACTCTTCCCTTTCGTAAACTATCGCAAGTGTATCGTGACTGGCAGGGATGCGGATTATTGGCACATCATGGAGCTGATCGCCGGGTTCGGCAGGCCGACCGTGTCCAAGTCAAGCAAACTTATCCGCACACGAATCTTGCCGACTGGTACCAAGTTGGAAGAATACGAGTCGTCAGGGTCTGTTCCTAACCCGGCCGTAACAAGGTCACTGCACCATCTCCAAAAGAGTTCGTTGAGAAACGCTCTCTCTGAGATCACCATTGCGTTGACACTACATTACCGAGGCAATTTATCTCTTGAAGAGCTTCGACAATGCTACATAAAGCATCAATCTTCAATATGGACAATTTACCTTCTGCCAGAATTCTACTACTCCCCAGACGCGACGGCGGAATCGAAACAATTTGCCATCGCAGAAAGTAATCGCCAAAAGCAGCGTTTCCCGAGGTGCAAGTTTTGGCAAAAAGCACTGAAAGTTCTTCCACCTTATCAGAATGTCGTCCTCGGCAAGAACCACGAGGCTTACGGGATGAGAATCGTTCCCAGCAAGTCGGGCGGAAAGCAGTAGGGTGCTGGACCACACGGGCGCGACAAACGATCATCAACTGCACGACGCTGGTGGATTGACCCGTCTCGACGACTTCCGAGCCGAAACCCTTACGCCGATCAGCGCACACGTGGCCGATGATCACGGCCAGCGTTTCGCGAACGATGACTACTTAGCGTTGCGCCATGCGGAGAGGTCGTGTGACTCAGCTCTTTTGTTCCGCTGGCAGTTCGAGGCTTACTCTGGTTTGGGTGCCTTTTTCGCGCGTGGCTTCTTCGGCGGCGGCTGTTCGGTCGGAAGGAGTTCAATGGTGAAGACGATATCGCGAAAGGTTCGGTCTTCGTAATGGTTGCCGTAGAACCGCCACTTGGTTTCGGATAACTGCTCAACTTTCATCGCATCCCAGCCACTTTCTTGTCGATAGCGAGGTTCTTCAACCCCTTCCTTGGGGTCGAAGAAGTGCGGAAGTATGTTCAGTTGGCCATTCTTTGATCTAAACTCTAATAGAATTTTGCCCCGTGGAGATGTGTCGGTAAAGAACCCGGCAACGCCAGGAAACGTTTGACCCGCCAGGCGACCGTCCTCCAGAAAGCGGTATGTTCCCGGTGTACCTAAGGTAAATCCTAAGATGTGCTCACGGGCACGGAATGTCTCAATTTCAACATTCACCCTCTGAAGCTGCAGAATAGGAATGCGAAAGCTTTTATAGATCGTCTCCCCGCTGTACTGGCAAGACGATTCCAATTTGAAGAGATTGTTAAAGTACTCGGACATTACGGTTTAGGTTTCAGGTGACGCATGGCGTCAATCTTCGCATGTTGTGATGGCGTCACTTCGATGAAGTCAAAAAGCCCTCCTGATCGTTGCGGAACGATGTGATGGTGAAGTTCCAACGGTCCAACCTCTCCGGTTTGCTTATCTTGAACAAGCGGTGCTCTTCCCCGTTTCATTCGTGCAATGTTTTCATCTGTGAACTCGCCCGGCTTAGCATAATGAGCACGGTTTTTCCAATGCCGCATTCGTACCGATGGCCATTTGGGAATGTTACCTGCTCGCGTCAGATTGTTGATCGGATCGCCGACCTTCCATCCTTTCGTGCTGTTTGCGAGCGTGATCTTCGGCGCACTTTTCGCCAACTCACCGGAACGTGGTCGGGCCGACCTCACCCCAGATCGTCCGCTACCTTTCAAGCCTCCTGCGCGGAGCGACAGAAGCGACCCGACCGTTGATGCGTATTGCTTTCCGGCTGCCTCCAACTGCGTGC